>PAAH01000039.1 GCA_002698885.1 Nitrososphaerota archaeon
GCTGACGTCTTACGAGTTGCCATAAAAATCAGGCATGTTAGCCTCTTTTTAAATCAAACGAGTATTTCTTAGAGAACAAAGTATTCAGCATCAGGATGATGTACAATAATTGCGGCAGTAGACTGTTCAGGTATGATTTGACCAGACTCGGTTAACTCCATTCCAGATTTTTCACCATGTATTAACTTCCATACAAGATGTTGTTGAGTTGTGTCAGGACAGCTTGGGTAACCCCAACTGTATCTTAGACCACCTTTTTCTGTTATCTCCAACTCTGTTTTTATTTTCTGGTTAAGCCATTCTGCCATTGCCTCTGCTGTTTCAACTGCTAANCCATGCAGATAATATGCATCAGTATACTTGTCTTCNTTATCCCATTTTTCAATCAATTCAGCAGNTTTAGTTCCAACNGTTACNGATTGNAATGCAACAATATCATTTTCACCAAAATAGTCTGTTAGACACAAATGTTTATTTTTAGATGAACGTGGAAAATCAAAAGTTACATTTTGACCGTCNGGACCATCTACAACTAGTTTATCGTCACGGTTNTGACATGCAAANTATCCGTAAACAGCTTGAGGTTCAAATAGATTATCATCTAGAACACGNTGTTTCCACTCNNCAAGAAGTTTNTCAGGATCNTCAATTGAATCAGTTTTTGAGTTTCCCTTTATNCCCCAAGANAGTTTGAANANTGATTTTTTATTCAGATNATTCCATATTTCGTTTAGATCAAAGTCTTCTGGTTTCAGTCTAGTCANTTCATTAAGTTTTGGTGGTGTTGGTGGAGACACAGGTTTTACATCGCTGTGAGGAAGGTTTTCAGATGAAATGTTTTTGGANCTAGTTTCCTCCCACTTTGATAGTTTTTCTTTCCAGTTATTGACAAACTCATCTTTTTCTTCAGAGACTATCTTATCCATTGTCTTAAGACCATCAAACATGGTTCCACAGTAAAACATTCCAGNCTCGTAGATTCCATCTTTCTTTGCAATTCGATTAATGTANTTNGTNTTTATCGCTGCACCNCCACATAATATTGGNATGTTNACATCAGTCTTTCTTGCATGTTCAACAAAGAACTGCATTTGTTTTGATGTAGATACTAGCAATGCAGAGAGNCCAACAGCATCAGGTTTGACTTCATTAATTTTCTCTACAAACTTCTGCAAAGGTACCTGCTTACCCAAATCATGTACAGTNTAACCATTATTCACAAAGATTGTCTTTACAAGGTTTTTTCCAATGTCGTGAACATCCCCATAAACAGTACCTAAAACTAATACTCCTTTGCTTGTTCCTTCTTCCTTTAACAGATACTTTTCTAATTCTTTAACTGCAGCCTTCATACATTCAGCAGATTTTAGAACAAATGGGAGAATTAATTCACCTGCACCAAACCTGTCACCAACTATTTTCATGGCAGGTAGTAAATCATCATTTAATGTTTGAATAGCGCCTTGATGAGTAACCTCTTTTTCTGCGTTAATTGATAGAATGCCATCATTATCCTGTACTAGGTTTTTTTCATCTAATTTTTCGGCAATTGCAGAAACCACATCATTTTCAATTCCATCTTTGAGTCGATTAATAATTCTGAAATTTGCACGTTTACCTGCAGCCCATGATGGATCAACATCTACCTTTTTTGTTTTAGTTGTAGAGTCCTGATTTGTATTTTCAAAATGAGTAATTAATTCAGATAGAGCGTTTGGATGTCTATTGAAGATTAGGTCTTCAACTATCTTCTTCTCTTTTTCATCAATTTCAGTATAAGGAGTAATTTCACGTGCATTTACAATTGCACTGTCAAGACCATTTTGTACAGCATGATACAAAAATACTGAATTTAATACACGTCGAGCTTGTGGAGCGAGACCAAAGCTGATGTTACTTAGACCTAGAGTAGTAAATGAGGTTGGAAATCTTTCTTTGACAAGCTTAATTCCTTCCAATGTATGTTTTCCTGCATCACGGAATTCTTCTTCACCTGTTGCAAGTGTGAATGTTAAAACATCAAAGATGAATTGTTCTGGACGAAGACCATATTTTTTTCCCGACTTGTAAAGTAATTCTGCAGTTTCAACTTTTTGGGTAGGAGTTTTTGCCATTCCATCAGGACCAATACATAATGCAATTGCAGGAATTCCATATTTTGCCATTAATGGAGCTAATGCTTTGTATCTACTTCCATCACCTTCCAGATTAATAGAATTGATTATGGGTTTACCAGGTATTTGTTCAATTGCAGATTCAATAACTTGAGGATCTGTAGAATCGATTACAAGAGGAGCATCAATTTCAAGACTCAAACTTTTAACGAGTTTTAGAATAAACTCTTTTTCATCTGAACGCTCTGTTGTTGCAACACATACATCAATGCAATGAGCCCCATCTTCAACTTGAGTTCTAGCTAGATCAACTAGTCCATCAAAATCGTCATTCAAGACTAACTCTTTTGCTTTTTTTGAACCTTGAGTGTTAAGTCTCTCACCAATTATGAGAGGACCAACTTCTTGTTTTAGGTCAACAGATTTGATTGCAGAGCTTACTCTAGCTTTTAACATATATGATAAGAGATGAAATTTTTGTAAATACTTATCTCATCAATCTTTCTTTTGCTGATCGATAACTTTTCTTAATTGTTCAATATGCACAGGATTTGTTCCACAACAGCCGCCAATTATGTTAATTTGCGGATATTCCTTAATGAATGAATCAAGAGCTGAGGCCATTTTTTCTGGAGTCATTTTGTAAACTGCATTGCCACCTTCATTTTCAGGCATTCCTGCATTTGGTACCACTAACAACGGTTTGTGTTTTTGATCATTTAGCCATTGAACACTTGGTTCCATCTCGATTGGACCTGTAGAACAATTCAAACCAAATACATCAATTCCCATTTCAGATATTGTAGTATATGCAGATTGGATATTTGTTCCAAGAAGCATCTTTCCATATTGGTCCAAAGTAACATTTGAGATTAGAGTAACTTTTTTTCCAGTTTTTTCCATTGCGATATGNGATGCTTCAACAGCAAGTTTTACCTCAAGTATATCCTGACTAGTTTCAATAAGTAATGCATCCACAGTTCCTTGAATTAATCCCCGAGCCTGTAATTCAAAAGCATCACGTATTTCTGAAAGTGGGATTTGACCTAAATCNGGATCATTGGAACTTGGAAGATAGCCAGTAGGACCCATAGAACCAATCACAAATCTTTGTCTATCGGTAAATTCATCACAAACGCTTCTTGCAAGNTCTGCATTTTTTTGATTTAGTTCTATTGTTTGAGAACCAAAACCATACTCATCTAGTTTAATTTTGTTGGAGCCAAACGTATTAGTTTCAATACAATCTGCACCTGCAGCAAGATACTTTCTATGAATTTCTTTTATCCAATCAGGTTTGGACATAGATAATCCATCATTGAATCCATCTTTACCATCTGGAAAATCTTCAGATTTTGGATCATGNCTTTGAATTTCAGTTCCCATTGCTCCATCAAANAGNAGAACNCNATTTTCCAATGCATCTGCAAATNTTTCTTTCATCAATTTTGTAATCGTGTTAAGAAATCTANNGCTCCTTTAAAATCATTTGGAGATGTAACTAGAACATCTCCAGTAACACTCTCAATTTCACGTACAAATGATGAAAAATCATTTTCATAATTTGACCAATCAAGGTTAAGAAATTCTGCAGANTGNGAGTTTTTTGATGAAGGAAATAGTATACAAGGTATAAGNTGAAAGTTTTTAGGCTTTAGATAATCAACTAGCCTTTTAACCTGTGNAACATCATGGATTACCTGTGTTACAAATCCTTTTGGATTAGAATTTACTTTCTTTGAAATTTTTTCAAAATTAGGTTTGCTTGGAAGTGACAAGTAGAGATTAATTTTTTTGTTAAAGCCATTTTGAACTAACACATTAACTGCAGCACTTGGAATTACTCCAGATTTATAATCATTTTCAGGGGAAGGATCACCCATTAGAACTAAAATCCCATCAAGATTNGCATGTACTGCCGCATCAGTAAANTCCAATATTTGAGCAATTGNTTTATCAATTACACGTAGACTGATTGTNACATCAAGTTNTGGAAATTTTTGTTTAATTTCTGCACCAATAATTAATGGAGANATTCGTTCAATTCCTAAAACTGAATCAGTTACATGAATNCCATCACAAAAATGGCTTATCTTTTCAATTCTATGTTCTAATTTTTGAATCTGTTCAATACTACTATTACTGATTTTTGGTGGATTAATTTCATATCTTATTGTCATAAGGTGCCTTTCCNCATACTTGATTAAAACTTCACTATCTCGTTCTTTAAGATTAATTTGAAATGTATTTATTTAATTTGTGAAAAATTATGTAATGAAGGTAATAATCGGTCTTATATTTTCGGTGATTTTATTCACATGTATTTTTTCAAATTCAGCTGAAGCCGAAAATGGGGTATACATACCTGACCACGAATATGTAGGATTTTTTGATCATGATGGGATTTACACTGTAATTGCAGGAATCAAAAACCAAGAAAATTTTGCTGTGGTTCCAACTTTGACAGTGAAAGTAAATGATGGAAATAAGACATTTTCATCTGATTATGAATTCTCCCCAATTATGCCTCAACAAATGCTTCCAATGAAAATCAAATTACCAGAAGTAACAAGTGAAAATCCAATATTAGAGTCGCCTATAATCACATATACAAAATCTGAGAATAAATTCTCTGGTGGCTATGTAATTTATGATGATACTCTTGTTATTCATGATGACTCAAGTCTAACTGGAAAAATTAGAAATGGTGGAGAAAAGATATTTGAAGATTTTAGAGTTTATGCGCTAATTAAAGACAAAAATGATAACATATTGGATGTTGCATTTTCAGATAAATTTGATATAATGAAACCTGGAGACGTTTTTGATTTCAAATTAATGGCAACATCCTATATTGCAAATGATGTAGACTATTACAGCTGTTTTTCATTTGGTGATGATGCAATAATGCCACTTACAGTAAAGAAAGGGGATGGCGAAATGACATTTAGATATACAGCTAATGCATGGTTTAAAGATGGACAGTTTAATTCTGATGAAACTGTTTTAACATTGTATTCGTTGAATGGTTTTCAGATGCCAGTAGTTGGTAGTTTTGAATTTCCAACAAATTCTATCAATGAAAAATATGATGTAGTTTTAGACGGTGAAAAATTTGAAATTGGTGCAAGCTCAAAAGATCCAAAAATAAAATTCTCTGAACAAGTTGAAACATTACAAAGTATAGATGAAATGGGAAACTGGCATCTATATTTTGAAGTTCCCTCAGGATTTCAAGGTAATGTAAGTATCTCAGGTTTTATGAAAAATGATGGAACTGTTGCTGTGCCTGAAGAAATCGATTTGACTAATCTTGTGTATTACGAAATTACTGGTGGTGAAGTAAAACAAATTCTTGCAAAGCCAAATGAAGCATCATTGCATGTTTTAGTTGATACCCAAACTGATGGATTTTTAATGATTAAGATTAATGAGTTTCTTTTAAGACCATTTGAAAATGACGAGTATGTAGCAGTTACTCATATGAAACCAGAAATTCTTGATGAGGAAAAAGTGGGATACATAATTACAGACCAATTTAGTTTTGATAAAGGAAAAACAATAACAATTCCATTTTCTGCAGGTACCGAAAAAATTGAAGTTTTGGGCAGTTATGTTGTTCCTGAATTCGGTCATATTGTCATGATAACCCTAATCATAGGAATTGTTGGTATGATATATTTTTCAAAAAAGACAAACTCAATAACAAACTTATTTTATAAAAAACTGTGAGTCTAGAAAAGATTAAAACTGCACTAACAACTGAAATTAATCCAAAAATAGATAACAGTGAAAAACAAAAACTTGCTGCGGTTCTAATTATAATTTATGATGACCCACCAAAAATTCTGATGACAAAAAAACCAATGACTATGACACAGCATGGAGGAGAAATTGCATTTCCAGGTGGAAAATTAATTGATTCTGATTACAATTTACTTGAAACTGCATTACGTGAGACAGAAGAAGAAACTGGATTAAACATTTCAAAAAATGATGTTATTGGACAATTGAAACAAGTAACAACTCTAAACTCAGGATTCATAATTCTACCATTCATCTGTATTTTAGATAGAATTAGTAATCTGGTCGCAAATTCTGAAGTAGAGACATTCCTACAAATTCCACTTCTTTCATTTTTAAAAACACTTCAAAATGATATTGATCCGAATCATAATTCCATACAAGAGATGTTTCAATTTACATTTGAGAGAAATTTGATTTGGGGTGCATCAGCTAGAATGCTAAAGGAAGTTAAAGATAATCTAGAAGAAAGAATTGGTATCTAATATTAAGAAAATATATCTGCTAAGTTTTCTGATGCAGTATCAATAATACTAGGGTGATACAACACAATTAGATTTGATATTTGTTTTTTATTTTCTAATGTATATTTATTATTGACACCATGTAAAACACAAACAATATTAGAAGAAACTAATTTTTTGAGATAAAATGATGTAGTTGATGGTGACATCTGAATTTTTTCGGTTATTTGTTTAAATGTTAATTTATCATCTTTTAGCAAGACTAGCATAATTTTTTTAGGCGTTGCAGTTCGGAGAAATTTGATTAGACTCATATCAGATGTATCAATATTATCTGTGAATAATCTTGAAACACCAGATTTTCTTTCTGTAAAAATAATTCCACGTTTTTCAAGTTTCTGAATATAGTAACTCATTACACCATTGGCTACCTTCATAGATTTCATTAATTCCCTAAATCTAATACCAGGATTATTTTTTATCTCCAAAATTATTCTTTCTTCTCTTGTTAATTTTCCTTTTTTAGATAGGATGGATTCAATTTCAGCGGTTCTAAGTTCAGTGAATGAATTCATAATTGTTTCCTCTTAAAAATTGTTAGTGCAAAAAGCACAAGCATTCCAAATAACATAATATGAGCCCATTCAGTTGGTGAATTCCAAAAATCTAATACATGATGTTTTTGTGACTCCAATAATTGAACCAACTCGGCACATGCAAAAAGTGCAAATGCAATAGAAACAACAATCATTTTCTTTGATTTATTCATAAAGTACGAATTCAAAGCAAGAAACGTCAAGATGGAAGCTAATACAATTCCTACTTGATGCATTATTAGATCAACAATGTGCATTCCATGGAAAACATGTGGTGCTAAACTTGGTACAGTTGCAACTCCAATAATAGCTATAATTGCAAAAATTACAAGTGGTTTATTTCTTGGAATTGCTTCTACTATTGACATAAACCTAAAAAATTCGGTGGTAATTTAAACATAAATGGTACAATTATCAAATAGTACTGGCTTCTTTCAAATTAGGTAAAAAATTAATAAATGTATGAATCAAAAGATTGGCCTAAGTAATATTGTAAGAGGTTCAACCTTTTTCCAACATTCTGGAATAGCAATAACTTTCGTATTTATGCCAATCATAGCTAGTGGTGTAGCAGATACAGTCTTTGAAATTGGAATAATTGTTGCAGCATTTGCATTTGCGCAAATTCTATCAGAGATTTACTTTGGAAGAATTTCAGATAAGAAAGGAAAACGCTTACTGTTCATTAAAATTGGCTTCATACTATGTGCAATAACATTTGGGCTTCACTATTTTGCAGATAACTCTCTGTATTTGTTTCTTGCAAGATTAGGAGCAGGTATTTCATCAGGAATCATGATTCCAGCAATGGTTGCTTATGCTTACGAAGCAGGGAATGGTAAGTCAAAAGTAGCCTCAGTGATTTCTTTTCATGCTCTTGGATGGCTTGCAGGTATAGTTGCAGCCGGTATAACAAATGATGAAAAATTAATCTTCCTTGTTAGTAGCGGGTTCTTCATAATTGGTTTCATCATATCATTAAAACTTCCAGATCTGAGGGCAGAAAAAATTATTGCAAAAGGAACAATAAAAAAAATTATTGCAAAAAATAAATTCCTTTTTTCTTCACTACTGATTCGTCACATAGGTGCAGCTGCTGCATGGACAATTTTACCAATTATGCTAATGGAATATTTTGGTGCAGAGTTATACCAGGTTTCAATTGTATATGTTGCAAATACGCTAACTGCATTTATTATGATGAATCTTATGTCAAATAAAATTCAGATAAAAAATACAACAAAATTCAAGATTGGAATTGGTATTACGACATTTGTCTTCATAGGTTTATCTCTGATAACTGATTGGTGGATGGCAATGCCATTCATGGCATTAGTTGGAGCATCATGGGCGTTTCTATTTATTGGTGGAAATTTCCACCTAATGGAAAATAATCCAAAATCTACATCCACCGGTATATTTAGCTCAACACTATCAATCTCTACTGTAATTGGTCCTGTTATTGCAGGTGCAATTGCATTTTATTTTGATTATTTTTCAGTAATGTATTTTGCAATAGCAGTAGTCTTGATAGCATTTGTAATATCAACTAGGATTAAAAAAGAAATGCCTAGCGAAGTCCCCATCTAGACATTACTTTGTCTTCCAATCTTTTGAAAACAAATCCATCAATTAGTATTCCAATACCCATAATGACTAACATCATAGCAATTACTTGTGAAACATCATTCAGTTGTCTTCCAACATTTAACAAAAATCCAAGACCTAAGAATGAAAACAATAATTCTGCACCAATTACACCCCTCCATGCAAATGCCCAGCCTTGTTTGAATCCAGTTATCATGTATGGAAATGCAGCAGGAATCAAAACTGTTGTAATAAGCTGACTTCCTTTTGCACCCATGTTTCTAGCTGCCTCAATGTATGAGGGATCTATGTTCTTGACCCCAGTGTATACATTGATTGTGACAGCAAAGATTGCGCCAATTGCTGTGACAAAAATAATTCCAGCATCAGTTAAACCGAACCATAGTATGGCTAATGGAACCCATGCTACAGATGGTATTGATTGTAATCCGAGAACTAATGAACCAATTGTTTGATTCACAGTTTCGACTCTTGCCATAAAAATTCCAAGTATCATTCCAC
>PAAH01000004.1 GCA_002698885.1 Nitrososphaerota archaeon
TACTAATAGCATCAACCCCATGCTCTTCTATAAGAGTTACGTTATCTTCATCAATTAGAGTCCCTTTTTTAAGAATAACTTTTTTATTCTCTCTGTCCTTTATCGGTTGAGAAAGAACTCGACCTAAAACTCTATCACTTAGGTTCTGAACAATCTCCCCGCCTTCAACAACAGCAGAAATGGTAAGTCCATTTTTTGTCCCACAATCTTCTTCAGAAATAACTAGATCTTGAGATACATCAACTAATCTTCTTGTTAAGTATCCAGAGTTTGCCGTTTTTAGTGCCGTATCAGCTAATCCCTTTCTGGCTCCATGGGTAGAGATAAAATATTGAAGAATATTCAAGCCTTCTCTAAAATTTGCTGTGATTGGAGTTTCAATAATTGATCCATCAGGCTTTGCCATTAGTCCTCTCATACCAGCTAACTGCCTGATCTGTGCTGCTGAACCTCTTGCTCCAGAGTCAGCCATCATAAAGATTGAATTAAAAGAAGCTTGTTCTTGTTTCTTTCCTTCTGAATCTTTTACTACTTCAGTGCCTAACTTATCCATCATAGCTTGGGCAACATGGTCATTAGTCCTGGACCAAATATCTACAACCTTATTATATCTTTCACCCTGAGTTAATAACCCTGAAGTAAATTGACTTTGTATATTTTTAACCTGTGATTCTGCATCAGACAATATATCCTCTTTTTTATCAGGAACAACCATATCGTCTAATGCTATAGAGACCCCTGATTTTGTTGCATATTCAAAACCCAGATACATAAGTTTATCAGCAAAAATGACAGCTGCCTTTAGGCCAACCTCTCTATAAGTCTTATTAATTAATTTAGAAATTGCTTTACTGTCCATTGCTTTATTAATCTCTGCAAAAGGAATCTCATCAGGAATAATTCTAGAAAATAGTGCTCTTCCCACAGTTGTTTCAATAATCTCACTCTTTAGCTCTTTATTTTCAAGCTCTTTAATTCTTAATTTAATTCGTGCATGCAATCCAACAAAGCCATTCAAAAACGATCTTTCAACCTCTTTAACATCTGCAAATACAGAGTTCTCGCCTTTATCATTAACTTTTTCCCTTGTCATATAATATAAGCCCAGAACTACATCTTGAGATGGAACAATAATAGGATCACCATTTGCTGGGGAAAGAATATTATTAGAGGACATCATAAGTGCCCTACTTTCCAACTGAGCTTCAATTGAGAGGGGAACATGCACTGCCATCTGATCACCATCAAAGTCTGCATTGAATGCTTTACAAACTAATGGATGAAGTTGGATAGCTTTACCTTCAATCAAAACCGGTTCAAACGCCTGAATGCCCAATCTATGAAGCGTAGGAGCTCTATTCAATAAAACAGGGTGTTGCCTAATTACACCGTCAAGAATATCCCATATCTCAGGTCCTTCTTGTTCTACTAACCTTTTAGCTGACTTTATTGTAGACGCTTCACCTTGATAAATGAGTTTACTAAAAACGAATGGTTTAAAAAGTTCAAGTGCCATTTTTTTAGGTATGCCGCACTGATGTAATTTTAAAGTCGGCCCAACAACAATGACTGACCTTCCAGAGTAATCAACTCTTTTTCCTAACAAATTTTGTCTAAATCTACCTTGCTTACCTTTTATCATATCTGCTAATGACTTCAGTGGGCGTTTATTAGATCCTGTTACTGCTCGCCCCATTCTTCCATTATCTAAAAGAGCATCTACTGATTTCTGTAGCATTCTTTTCTCATTTCTAACTATGATTTCAGGTGCATTCAGGTCTAAAAGCCTTTGTAATCTATTATTTCTATTGATAACTCTTCGATATAAATCATTTAAATCAGATGTTGCGAATCTTCCGCCATCAAGTGGGACCAGTGGTCTTAAATCTGGAGGTAAAATTGGGAGTACTTTTAAAATCATCCATTCAGGTCTGTTTCCAGACTTTATAAGAGATTCCAGTAGTTTTATTCGTTTTTGATATCGCTTAATCTTTATTTGAGATGCTGTAGACTTCATGTCTTCATGAATAAGGTCCTTTGCTGCCTTTAGATCAATATTCTTTAGAATANCATGGATNGCTTCNGCGCCCATNGCNGCNGAAAAATCATCNCCANACTNTTCNANNGNCTCAANNTATTCNTCTTCAGACATNAGTTGNCCTCTCTTNAGNTCAGTCATTCCNGGGTCAGTNACNAGNTNNGCTTCAAAATANAANACTCTTTCTATTTCTCNTANAGTCATATCNANNANNANNCCNATTCTNGANGGNANNGATNTTAAGAAACCAAATATGTGCNACNGGNCTAGCTANTTCNAGNTGACCCATNCTCTCNCTTCTNACNTTNCTNNNAGTNACNTCNACNCCNCANTTTTCNCANACTACNCCTCNNTGTTTNAANCTTTTATATTTACCACACAGGCATTCGTAATCCTTAACTGGGCCNAAAATNTTTGCACAAAACAATCCGTCTCTTTCAGGTCTAAATGTCCTATAGTTAATTGTCTCTGGCTTTTTAACTTCACCATATGACCATGATCTAATCATATCTGGAGAAGCTAATGCTATTCTTATATGATCAAAATCTTCTGTCATAGATTTTTGGTTAAATATATTTAATAAATTTTTCATTTAATACCTAACTATTTCTCTTCATTTTTTGTTGTTTCTTCAACTAATTCCATACTTAAACCTAAAGATCTAATTTCTTTCATAAGCACATTAAAAGATTCAGGAATACCAGTATCTAACTCATGAGTACCATCAACAATCTGCTTATACATTCTTGTTCTACCTTGAACATCGTCAGATTTAACGGTCAATAATTCTCTTAGGGTGTGAGAAGCTCCATAGGCTTCTAAGGCCCAAACTTCCATCTCACCAAACCTTTGACCTCCAAATTGTGCCTTACCTCCTAGAGGTTGTTGCGTAACTAGGCTGTATGGACCTGTTGATCTAGCATGCATNTTATCGTCNACAAGATGNTTNAGNTTTANTATNTACATATAGCCCACAGTGGTAGGTCGATCGAAATATTTTCCACTCCTGCCATCAATTAATCTTGTCTGGCCTGAATCAGGTAGATCTGCCAATTTAAGTAGTGATTTTATTTCCCCTTCTTCTGCTCCATCAAAAACAGGGGTAGCCATCGGCACACCATCCTTAAGGTTATTAGCTAATTCTATTATTTCATCATCTGTGAGTTTGGATAACTGTATTTTTTCAGATGCGTTATTAGTGTTATAGACTTTACCTAGGAATTCTCTTAGAGNTTTTATCAAGGCTTTACCTTTTTTTTCTTTTAGGATCTTCTTTATCTTATTTCCTAACTCTTTAGCTGCCCAACCTAAGTGTGTTTCGAGTATTTGACCTACATTCATCCTTGAAGGCACGCCCAAGGGGTTTAATACTATATCTATAGGAGTTCCATCCTCCATATAAGGCATGTCTTCAACTGGAACAATTCTAGAAATAACACCCTTATTCCCATGCCTTCCAGCAACCTTATCACCAGGCTGCACTCTTCTTTTTACTGCAAGGAAAACCTTTACCATTTTAAGCACCCCGGGTGGCAAATCATCATATGCTTCTATTTTCTTCTTGGCAGCATCTAGCTTTTCTTTAAATTCTTTTTGAAGCGCTTTATGGTTCAAATAAAAAGTTTCTAATTCTTTATTCAATTTCTCATTTTGGAGTTTTATCTCAAACCACTCTTTGTTTTTTAGATTCTCAAGATAATCCTTATCTATCTTTATGGACTTTCTTCCTATTTTGGCTATTTTATTGATGAGTAACTTCTGAACACGATTAAAAATATCAGTCTCCATAATTCTAAGTTGGTCTTTTAAATCTTTTCTTACTGCATCAATTTCAGCAACTTCAATTTCATTAGACCTTTGGTCTTTCTCAACTCCCTCTCTACAAAAAACACGGACATCAATTACAGTTCCATCCATACCAGATGGAACTCTTAGTGAAGTATCTTTAACATCTGAAGCTTTTTCCCCAAAGATAGCTCTAAGTAATTTCTCTTCAGGCGTTAATTGTGTCTCTCCCTTAGGAGTTATTTTCCCAACAAGAATATCTCCTCCAACTACTTCGGCACCAATATATGCAATACCTGATTCGTCAAGCTTCCTTAAAGCATTATCACCAACATTTGGAATATCAGCAGTTATTTCTTCTGATCCTAGTTTAGTATCTCTGGCAATACATTGGAGTTCTTCAATATGAATTGTGGTAAAGCGGTCTTCCTGAACAACTCTTTCTGAAATAAGTATCGAATCTTCAAAATTAAATCCATTCCAAGGCATGAATGCAACAAGTAAATTTTGCCCAATTGCTAGCTCTCCAAGACTTGTTGAAGCTCCATCTGAAATGACATCGCCTTTTGAAATAATATCTCCAACAGCAACTAATGGTCTTTGGTTTATGCATGTGTTCTGATTAGATCTTGTGTATTTTGTAAGGTTATATATATCAACTCCAGATTCACCAGTGGTTGCTTCATCATCGTTAACAGCAATAACTATCCTGGATGCATCAACAGAATCAACAGTACCGCCTCTTTTCGCAACTATTGTTACTCCAGAATCAGTAGCAACAATTCTTTCCATCCCAGTACCCACTAGCGGTTTATCAGCTAAAAGCGTCGGAACTGCCTGTCTTTGCATATTGGAACCCATCAGAGCCCTATTAGCATCATCATGTTCTAAGAAAGGAATCAATGAAGCTGCTATAGACACAATTTGTTTTGGAGAAACATCCATATACTCAATAGTGTCCGGCGGCATTAAAGTAAATTCATTTTTATATCTAGCTGAGATAAGTTCATCTTCTAATTGATTCTTTGAGTTAAGTCTTGAATTTGCCTGCGCTATAATGAAGTTACTCTCGTCTATAGCAGACAAATATTTAATCTTATTGGTCGCTTTTCCATTTACAACTTGCCTATATGGTGTCTCCAGAAATCCATAATCATTAACTCTAGAATAGATTGCCATAGAATTAATTAACCCAATATTTGGCCCCTCAGGAGTTTCTATCGGGCAGACCCTTCCATAATGAGTTGGATGCACATCCCTGACTTCAAAGCCTGCTCGCTCCCTAGTTAAACCCCCTGGTCCCAGTGCAGAAATTCTTCTTTTATGAGCGATCTCAGATAATGGGTTATTTTGATCCATAAATTGAGATAATTGGCTAGATCCAAAAAATTCTTTTATAGCTGCAGAAACTGGTTTTGAATTAATTAAATCTCTAGGCATCAGTTCTTCGGTTTCTACCAGCGAAAGTCTATCTCTAACTGCCCTTTCAACTCTAATAAGCCCAACCCTGAATGTGTTCTCTACCATCTCTCCAACAGTTCTAATTCTTCTATTACCTAAATGATCAATATCATCAACTACATCTGAGCCGTTTCTGATATTAATTAGTGTTTTGAGAACATTAACAATGTCGTCTTTTGATAAGATAGAACTGCCTTTATCAGAACTAACGCTAATTCTTCTATTGAATTTCATTCTGCCTACTTCTGAAAGATCGTATCTTTCTTCATTGAAGAATAAGTTTGTAAATAAGTTCTCAGAAGCCTCTTTTGTTGGAGGCTCTCCAGGTCTCATCATTCTATATATTTCTATAAGAGCTTCTTCTTTTGATGAAGATGGATCTATCCTAAGCGAATTAGAAATATACGGTCCTTGNTCAACATCATTGATATAAATTGTCTGAATCTCAGTAATCTTATTATTTATNATTTCCTCAATNAGCTCCTTGGTTAAAATATCATTTGCCTTAGCAAATAACTCGCCTGTCTCCTTATCTACTAAGTCATGAGCTAGAATTTTGTTCTCTATTTCTGAAAGATTTAATGATAGATATTTATTCTTACTATCTTTAATCTGCTTTNTGTGTAGAGCATTAATTCGCTTGCCTTTGGAAACAATTAACTTTTTTCCTGCACTGATATCAAATTCAGCAATAGTGCCTTTTAAATGTTCGAGATTAACTTCAATTTTTGCTTCTTTAGAAGAAATNTTATATTTATCNTTNNCAAAAAATANATCCACTATCTCTTGGTCATTCAATCCTAAAGCATGAAGCAAAATTGTGGCTGGAATTTTTCGTCTTCGNTCTATTCTNGCAAAAATANTNTCTTTAGCATCAAATTCAAAATCTAACCANGANCCTCTNTAAGGAATTACTCTTGCNGAAAACAACAATTTNCCTGAAGTTTGCACTCCCTTATCATGATCAAAAAATACACCTGGTGATCTATGTAATTGAGAAACAATTACTCTATCGGTTCCATTGATTACAAAAGTACCATGCTCGGTCATCAAAGGGACCTCTCCAAAGTAGACATCTGTTGTATCACCCGTTTGTTTTAGATTCTTTACCTCTTTAACTGTTTCCTTNTCAGAAACTTTGTCATAAGTTATAAGTTTAGTTTTTACTCTCAGTGGTGCTGCATAAGATAAACCTCTTAATTGGCATTCTCTAACATTGAATTCTGGTTCCTCAAGNCGATAACTTATGAACTCCAATCTTGCATTTTTAGAAAAACTCTCGATTGGGAAAAGATTATTGAAAGCTGCTTGCAAGCCAATGTTCTTTCTTTTGCCTGCGTCTACATCTTTTTGGAGAAACTTTTCATAGGACTCTACCTGCAATGTAAGTAAATCTGGTACATCTAAAGCAGGTTTTTGCTTGCCAAAATCTTTCCTGATTCTTTTCTTTTCAGTAAATGAAAATGTCATATATTTGAATACCTATATAAAGCTGCTCAGTCTTAATAAGACTGAGAAGTTGTATTACTTACTCTTAGCATCAAGTTGTGAAACAAAAAACTATTTTAACTCAACTGAAGCGCCAGCTTCTTCTAGCTGATTCTTCATTTCATCTGCTTCTTCTTTTGACACCGATTCCTTTAAAGACTTTGGCGCACCTTCAACAATATCTTTAGCGTCCTTTAAGCCTAGACCAGTAATTGACCTTACTGCCTTGATTACTGCAATTTTATTATCACCTATACCCTGAAGAATTACTTCAAACTCGGTTTGCTCATCGCCTGAAGCCGAATCTTCTGAGTCCCCTGCTGCTGGCGCAGCAGCAACTGCAACTGGAGCTGCAGCTGTGACTCCAAATTTTTCTTCCATCTCAGATATTAATTCAACTAAGTCCATTACAGACATCTTCGATATTGCCTCTAAGACTTCCTCTTTCGTTGATACACTAGCTTTTGCCATTTTTTATCTCCTCTTCAAGACCCAAAAAAAGATTGGGAATTTTATACAAAAATTTAACTTTAAGAAACCTCTTCTTGTTTATCTTTCATAGCATTCGAAAGCCTGACAAACTTTGTAGGTACTTCATTTAATAATCTTACTGTTTTTTCTATAGGCGCTTTCATTAAGCCCATGAGCATAGAATAGGCTTCATCCTTAGAAGGTAATTTTGCAATTCTTTCTAGATCCGAAGCTGGATAAGCTGCTCCATTGATAGATAAACCAACGGTTCTAAGCTGTTCATAATCTTTTCCAAAATCTTTAAATAATCTTGCTGGTGAAGCTAGATCTTCTTTTGATAAAGCAATAATTATCGGCCCATTTAAACCATCAACTAAACATTCAAAATTAGTCTCAGCAAAAGCTCTTCTTGATAAAGAATTTTTAACCACCTTAAGATAAATATCTGATTCTCTTGCTCTTGTGCGCAAAAGAGTTAGGTCTTTAACATTCAATCCACTAAACTCTGCAATAGCTCCAGCAACTGAATTATTAGCTTCAGAATTTAATTCTTTAACAACTTCTTTTTTTGCTTCTATATTGAGTGGCATATCTTATTCCNTTAATTCCTTCTCAACTTTCTTTTAGTTTCAAGCCAGGTCCCATAGTCGAACTTAGCGTAATCATCTTAATAAAGACCCCTTTTGCAGANGCNGGTCTNTTTTTCTTAATCTCATCAATAAGAGANCTGAAATTTTCTTTTATAGCCTGTTCAGAAAAATTGAGTTTACCAATAGAGCAATGAANGATCCCGCCTTTATCATTTCTAAACATTGCTTGTCCTTTCTTAGCATTNTTAACAGCNTCTTTAATATTCTTAGTTACTGTTCCATCCTTAGGATTAGGCATCACACCTTTTGGTCCCAAAATCTGTCCTAATTGACCTACTATTTTCATTGATGACGGAGTTGAGATTACAAGTTCAAAATCTGAATATCCTGATTTTATCTTCTCAGCTAAATCATCCATGCCAACTTCATCTGCTCCAGCTGACTTAGCTGCATCAGCATCTTCGCCTTCTNCAAAAACAACAATNCTCATATTTTTGCCNCTTCCATTGGGAAGAATTGCTGAACCTCTAACATTCTGATCGCTTAATTTNCCATCAATTCCAAGATTAATAGCCACATCTATGCTCTCTTCAAACTTCGCATTTGTAGCATCCTTAAGTATGGTGATAGCTTCTTCCAGATCGTACCTCTTTTCAGCATCAACCAAGTCTTTATTATCTGTATGTCTTTTTGAACTTTTTGTCATTTTACTTTAATTAATGTTACTCAACTTCAAGGCCCATGCTCCTGGCAGTGCCTTCAATAATTTTTTGTGCAGCTTCAGTATCAAATGCATTTAAATCTTCTTTTTTAATCTCTATTATCTCGTCAATTTGCTTTCTAGTAACTTTTCCAACCTTCTCTGTATTTGGTGTTCCGCTACCTTTATCAATTCCTGCAGCTTTTCTTAATAGTGTTGAAGCTGGTGGTGATTTTGTAACAAAAGTAAACGATTTATCGCTGTATACCGAGATCACAACAGGTATCAAAACACCTGGTTCAGCGTCGCCAGTTTTTGAGTTAAAAGCATTGCAAAAGTCCATTATATTTAATCCCGCCTGGCCTAATGCAGGTCCAACTGGAGGACTTGGATTGGCTTGACCAGCTGGGATTTGCAGCTTCACTATATTTACAACTTTTTTTTCTTTTTTTGCCATTANATTAAGACTTCTCTACTTGATTAAAATTTAGATCAACAGGAGTTGGTCTTCCTAAAATTTGAACCGCAACACTAAGTTTGCTTTTTTCATAATTAACATTCTCAACAACACCACTAAAATCGTTAAAAGGACCGTCGATAACTCTAACTACTTCACCTGGTTGATATGTGATCTTAGGCCGAGGCATATCTACAGAATCTTCAGCTCTATTTAAAATATTCATAGCTTCATTATCTGAAATTGGTCTGGGCTTCTCACTGGTGCCACCAATAAATCCCATAACATTAGGAACAGATTTTATAAAATGCCAAGTGTCATCGTTCATTATCATTTTTATCAGAACATAGCCTGGGAAAAATTTTCTTTCCGTTGTTTTCTTTTCGCCGCCCTTCAACTCAACAACCTCTTCCATAGGAACGACAACATCAGTAATTTCCTTCTCAAGACCAGAGACTCTTATCCTCTCTTCAAGCATGGTCATAACTTTCTTTTCAAAGTTAGAATAAACTTGTAANACATACCATTGATGTTCCATATCTATATAAGCCTTACGAAGTAATTGANGTTGTAATGTAGAGAAGCAAAAAATCTAACAGCCAAAAAAAGATGCCTAAAACTAAAACAAACATAAAGACAGTGAGTGTGGTTTGAATAGTTTCTTGCTTTGTCGGCCAAACTACTTTCCTCATTTCTACTCTAGAACCTTGAATAAAATCCCAAAATATTATTCCTCTCTGTGTACTAAAAAATATCANTAAAGACAAAATCACAGAAAATATAACTACCAGTACCCTTATCAGTACTGATAATTCTGCAAAGTAGTAAAAACTAAACACAGACGACAGCAGAATAGCAACAGCTGATGCCATCTTTAATGTGTCTAAGGTCGAACTAATTTCTTTATTACTTAATTCTGTCACACTTCTTCTCGTTTTGTGGCAGGCCAGGAGGGACTTGAACCCCCAACCTGCGGTTTTGGAGACCGCCGCTCTACCAGTTGAGCTACTGGCCTAAGTCAGTTATTCAATAATTTTTGTTACAACTCCTGAACCAACTGTTCTTCCACCTTCTCGGATAGAAAANCTTAGTGATTCCTCCATAGCTATCGGCGCGATTAGCTCGACAGTTATATGTGTGTCATCACCTGGCATTACCATCTCAGTTCCTTCAGGAAGNGTGACAGCACCAGTAACATCAGTTGTTCTGAAATAAAATTGTGGTCTGTAACCATTGAAAAACGGCTTATGCCTTCCGCCTTCCTCTTTAGTCAAAGCATATACATCAGCCTCAAACTTAACATGTGGGTTAATGCTCTTTGGCTTTGCAAGCACTTGGCCACGTTCAACTTCTTCACGAGCTGTGCCTCGAAGTAGAACACCAACATTATCGCCAGCTTGACCTTGGTCTAGAAGTTTTCTAAACATTTCGACACCTGTACAAACAGTTGTTTGAGTATCCTTAATGCCAACAATTTCTATCTCATCGTTAACTTTTACAACACCTCTTTCAACTCTNCCTGTAACTACAGTACCTCGACCAGAAATTGAGAAAACATCTTCAATAGGCATTAGGAAATCACCATCAATAGCTCTCTCTGGCTCAGGGAAGTATTCATCCATAGTTGCAACCAGTTTTTCTACAGCCTCTATTCCTACATCACTTGTATCACCTTCAAGAGCTTTCAAAGCACTTCCTGATATAATAGGAATATTGTCTCCATCAAAGTCATACATGGAGAGTAATTCTCTAACTTCCATCTCAACAAGCTCAACAAGCTCAGCATCATCAACTTGGTCTGCCTTATTCAGGAAAACTACAATATTAGGAACACCTACGTTTCTTGCCAATAGAATGTGCTCTCTAGTCTGAGGCATTGGTCCATCTGCAGCTGAGACGACAAGGATCGCTCCGTCCATCTGAGCAGCACCGGTAATCATGTTCTTAACATAATCAGCATGACCAGGNCAATCTACGTGGGCATAATGTCTGCCTTCACTCTCATATTCAACATGCGCAGTTGCTATAGTGATTCCTCTTTCCTTTTCTTCAGGTGCATTATCAATATCTTCAAATGCTGAAGCATCACCACCAAACTTCTCAGCCATACATTTAGTTAGTGCTGCGGTTAATGTAGTTTTACCATGATCGACATGACCAATAGTACCTACATTGATATGTGGTTTTGTGCGTTCAAATTTTTCTTTAGCCATAATTATTAACTCCCAATTAACTAAAATTAAACAAATACAATGAAACTTTCGGAGCCCACAACCGGAGTTGAACCGGTGACCTCTTCCTTACCATGGAAGTGCTCTACCTGCTGAGCTATGTGGGCAGAAACACATCCTAAGTATTTTGGAGCGGGCGATGGGGATCGAACCCACATCATCAGCTTGGAAGGCTGAGGTTCTACCATTGAACTACGCCCGCGCAAGAAAGATGCGGTCAAACCCGATATTATTTTCATTAAATTAAACATTCTTATCTTATTTTTCTCCAATTTTCTTAGCCTTCATCCACCTTCATAACCCCTTGTTATATATGGTGGAGGGGGTAGGATTCGAACCTACGAAGGCTAAGCCAGCAGATTTACAGTCTGCCCCCGTTGACCGCTTGGGTACCCCTCCGCGGACATAACCCACTATTTTCAGTCTATGACCTATATGTGTCAACAATATTATTTATTTTTTTAGAAAATAAGTGGTGCCGGAAGAGGGAATTGAACCCCCAACCTACTGATTACAAATCAGTTGCTCTGCCAATTGAGCTATTCCGGCTAATTACAATAAGTTATTAATCTCACTAAATTTTCCAGAATTATAAACATTTTGAGTGTGATTTAAAGTTATTCTACTGTTCAATTTGTCCAGAAATAATACGCTTAACGCTTCCACCTTGTTTTATCAATAAAGCTCCTTGTGAATCAATACCCTCATTTACACCTATAATTGAATCATTGCCAGAGTTTATCTTTATTTCCTGATTATAGAAATAATCCAATTCCTTCCATCTTTCTTTTATCTCTTGAATTGAATTTGTGTTAAATCCTTTAATACTTTTTATAATCTCACAAACTAAGACTCCTATAATTTCGCTCCTAGAATATTCGTTATTATTATTAATAGTCTCTAAATCGATAGGATTATAGTTACCTTCGATCAATTTATAAAAATCATCTGGAAGAGAATAATTTATACCAAGACCAAAATTTGCTATTAAATCACCCTTTTTATTTTGTGAAAGCTCAACCAAAATCCCACCTAACTTACAACCTTGATAATAAAGGTCATTGGGCCATTTAAGTTTTATATCCTCAAAGTTAATTTTCTCTAAACTATTTATTAGCATAACTCCCATATAAACACTCAGACCAAGGGGTATCGATGCTATATTGAGTTTAGAGAAAACAGAGAGACAAATACCTGAGGCAAATGGCGATTGCCAAACTTGGTTACCTCTTCCTCGGCCATGCGTTTGATATTCAGCAAGCGATATCTTTACATCACTCCCTTCGACATCTTCTGCATTAAATTCTCTGCTCGTTGTTTCTACAATCTCCTTTATGGACGTGTCTATATTATAAACATCTGAAAACTCTTTGAGATACTCATATATTATTGATTTATCTATATATTCAGAACTTTCTGCTACAGATTTTGTCATTTAAAAAAAGAAACCTTATGTTCAGTTTTATCAAGCATGGAAGCAATATTAGTTCGATGTGTAAACACAATAAACAGAAACAAAAGAAATAAATAAATCAAGAATACATAATCAGAAAATCCAATCGAGAAATAGCCAAATATGAAAAGGGATAAGAATGCTGTAATTGTTGAGAGTCCAACATACCTAAAGAAGAAAAGTGTCCCAATAAATACAATCAAAGGAAGGGTGATTAGAAAAGGATTGATAAACAAGATATTACCTAGCCCAGTTGCGGCACCTTTACCTCCTTTGAAACTAAACCAAACTGGATAACAATGCCCTAATAAAGAAGCAAAACTGGAAAAGTAAAGATAAAGATCTATATTGAGATCAAGAGGGTTGTTAGTATTAGTTATTAGTACTTGGGTAAAATAAAGTGCCAAGAATCCTTTCAAGCAATCAATAATAAAAACTAAAATACCAGATTTAATCCCGATGACTCTTAAAACATTTGTTGCTCCTGCATTACCGCTTCCCCTCTTTCTAATATCCAAACCTTGAAGTTTACTGAGTATGAGTCCTCCATTTACAGACCCAATAAGGTAAGAAGATAAAATTATAATTCCAAGAAGTAACATTAGATAAATAAATCAGCTCTTTTGATTCTCCGATTTGATAGTAATAATCATAGCTAAAAGAACGCTAACAATCCCAAAATATTCGATAGGAAGAATAACTTTCTTAAAGATGATGAAATCCCAAACATATGAAAGTATGGGCTGTGTAAGCAATATTATACCAGCAGTAACAGCGCTAATTTTTTGTAGACCATTAAGTATAAAAAACCATCCTATGACGTGAGAGAATAAACCATAACAAATCATCCAAATAAGCTCACTTGATGATTTAATCTCTAGAGGTACTTGCTCAATAATAGAGAATAGAAAAAGTAGCCCCGCAGAAATCAATGAAATGAACAGTAAATTAAATATAGGATCAGAGTTAACTGCTGCATTATGGTCAATGCGTTTTATAGAAATAATATAACCTGCATATGAAATAGCGGTTAATAAGCCGAATAATACTCCTAATTTGTAGTTATTACCGGCTATATCCCAACTCTGCCCTGTAATAAGGAATAACCCTAATAACCCTAGAAATATTGAAAATATTTGGATTCTTTGTGTTTTTTGATTAAAGAATATTAAAGCTAGAAAAGGTAAGATTAATATTTGAAAGTTGGCAAGAAGTGTAGATAAACCAGGTCCAACATAAATAATTGATCTATGCCAAAACCAAAGATCCAAACTAAAAAAAATGGCCCCAAGAACGATAAACTTAGAGATATTTTTTCTCAATGGGTTCTCATTATTTTTTATTAGATAAATAATAAACAACGCAATAGATCCAAATAACATTCTGTAGAACCCGCTAACAGTAGGCTCTATGCTGACTAAGTTAACAAAAACTGGAGAAAAACTTATCAAGAATGCTCCTGAAAGAATGCTGAGAGATCCCTTAATTGAATTATTCATAATGAGATATTTAATTTTTTTCTAAAAAAATTTCAGCAACCATACACCTAGCACTCCCTCCTCCATATCTTTCAATTGTTTCCAGTGGAATAGCTATGATATTTGAAACGCTATTTATTGAATCTAGCTGTTTGTGATCTAAAGCTTGATACGCTTTTTCAGACATAACTATATGTGACACGCCCTTAGTATTCTCAACTTCAATTACATTACCAGCAAAATTATTCATTTGTTGT
>PAAH01000005.1 GCA_002698885.1 Nitrososphaerota archaeon
CAGTTTTAATTGATTAGCAACATGATCTGTACCTATTGTATTAATCTGGTTCTTACTAATTGCTTCCCAAACAGAACTAATATCATTCTGTGTTCTAATTGGTGGCATAACTTTAGCAAGATAACCATCTTGCGTTTCATGTGACAAAGTAAGATAATGAGGACATGTTTCAACAAATATCTTAGTTCCGTTTTCTCTTTCAATGGTTATTTGTTCTAATGCACGTGAGGAACCAATATGAACAAAATAAATTATTGAATTATATTTTCTTGCGTATTCAGAAATTTTTTTGATTGCTTTTGCTTCATAGTCAGGAGAACGACTTTCAGACCACGCGTTTAATCCATCACGATTTTTTTCTTTTGCAGTTTTAATACCACATGCACATTCTTGATAGTCCTCAGCATGGACTAAGACAGGACAATTAAGGTTTGCTGCATTTTTAACAACATTCTCAATTATTTCGTCATTTACATCTACGTGTGATTCAATTAATTTTGTTTCTCCTGGATTCATTTCCATGTATACATGTCCAATCTCACCACCAAGATTCATGTATAATTTGAAGGATGTAATTCCGTTTTCTACACATAATTTCATTTCATCTATCTGTGTTTGATTAAAAATTGATGCGTGGATTGCGTAATCAACATAATGTGAATCAGAACTTGCCTTGAGTTGTTGTTGCAGATTCATACTAAATGCTCCATCTAATCTTAGCATTCTCATCATTGTAGTAACACCACCAATCGCTACTACATGGGATTCTGTTGTAGCAGCTCTATCAATTGGGGAATAAACACCATAGTGCATATGTGTATCAATAAGACCTGGGATACTAACAAGACCAGCAGCATTGATTTTTTTATCACATGATGGAATATCGGTTGTAAATGCTACAATCTTACCCTCATTGATGACAATATTCTTCTCTATGATTCCTGATTGATGTATAACATGTGAATCAACGATAACACTGTCATATGTCATAATTATTCTGAACGTTTTATCATTATATTAGTTGAGTAAATGATTATACACTCAATAAAAATGATAAAAATTGGGCCGATGGTTTAGGGGTATAATGCCACGTTCGCAACGTGGATGTCGAGGGTTCGATTCCCTCTCGGTCCATTTCTCGAAAACATTATACATCTAGTGTCAGGATATTAATTCATGAAAGTATTCAATGGAAAAGAAGCTGCAAATGAATACATGTCAAGTCATACACTTGCATTTTCTACTCCAGAATTAACTTTGATGAGATTTTCATTTTGGTTAGGAGATATGGTACCAGATCCAAAGAACAAAGAAGAAGGTATTCCTCGATTACTGAATT
This sequence comes from Nitrososphaerota archaeon, assembly GCA_002698885.1. GTDB lineage: Archaea > Thermoproteota > Nitrososphaeria > Nitrososphaerales > Nitrosopumilaceae > Nitrosopelagicus. The sequence continues at coordinate 1,340 of PAAH01000005.1, forward strand.
ATATTGAAGAAAAGGACTTTGCTCCAGTTGAAATCATTGATGAGGAAAACTATGTTCCAACAGGTGCAGTGTTAGGAAGTGGAATGTACGGTAGTGCAAACTCTGATGATTCATCAGTGGCAGAACAATTTTGCCCAGAATGTGGTGGTAAAAATTCATCTACAGCCAAGTTTTGCCGGGAATGTGGAACTAATTTAATTTAGATTCTATAACTTCGTACCACATTTAGTACAAAATTTTGCATTAGGTCTAAGATCTCCACCACAAGAAGTACAATTTCCAGTATTTTGTTTTGGTGGTAGTAATGAAGGATCAGGTGTTGGTAAAGTTCCAGGCTGATTAAAAGCATCTGGAGCTGACATTACAGATGGAGGACCACCAACGGGGTTTTCTGCAGTTCCACTGCGTGGTCCAGGCTGCATACCACCTGCCATCATTCCAGGTTGTCCCATTCCAGGCATTAATCCAGGAGATTGTGTACCAGTAGAAGATCCACTTGCAACCTTATCAAGTGTTTTTTTCATTTCCATTAGTGTTTTGATTCCTAAAAACTCCAATGCAGAATAAGCAACTGTGTAGTCACCTAATTTTTGAAAGAACTCTTTGTCTGAAAGTTTTCCTGCCTTGTACAAATTATTTGCATCAAGAAACGACTCATAATATCCTTGAGATTCGTCAAATAATGCTTGTAGCTTTTCGAAAGTGAGATTNANTGTATCAANNTCNCCTANTGACATAGACTAAACTGGATAATTGTAATATTAATAGTTTAGAATAAAAAGAAGAAAATTAGTAGAGCCTAAATTTTTTCTAGTGCTCTATCAATCATATTTTGATAAGTTTCTTTGGAACCTGCGCCTACTTGTTGGGCAATAATTTCGCCTCTATTAAGAAGGATTAGAGTTGGAATACTAAACACGTTATATTTCGAGGCTAATTCATTTGCCTGATCAACGTTAACTTTGACAAAATTAACTTTGCCTTCGTAATCACCTGCTAGTTCTTCTACAACAGGTCCAACCATTCTGCAAGGTCCACACCATTCTGCCCAAAAATCAACAAAGACTGGTTTATCAGAATTTATAACATCAGTTTCCCATGTTTTTGCATCAGATATTTGTGTAATTCCCATTATTATCAGAAATCATCATCTATGCATATGTAAAAATGTTCACATAGTTCTACAATCAGATATTGATTTAGAATATTAGAGTTTAACAAAAATATACTTAAATGACCAAAATGATTTATTGGAAATATGAGTTCTGAATTAAGATTAAAGAAACTTAGAGGTTCAGGCGGATTTGTAATGGCTAAAGTTACAGATGAACAACAAAGTAAAGGAAATTTAGGAGGACCAGATCTTTTTTTAGCACCAGTAGGAAGATTAGAATCTGAAAATATTACAAAATACTCGTGTAATTCTTGTGAAAGAGAATTTGAAGGTAGTCCAAACATTGAATTTGAGAATCCAAATGAGGAAGTTGCTGAGAATTTAATTTTAGTAGAAAGAGGCAAATACATTTGTAATGAATGTAACGGGACAATTGCAGAATATAGAGAATTCAAAAAATCTGATGAACAAATAGAAGTTGGACTAGCAAATCCAATTGAACAAAATCAGGATTCAACATTTTCAGATTTTAGTGAGTTTGCAGGAACAGATACAACTGTACAAGAAGAAATTGTTAGTCAAACAAGTCCAGTTGATTCAACCTTTAGATCAATTATGGGAATGGATGTCTTTGATGAAAATGCAAAAAAGATTGGAGTTGCAAAACAAGTTGGAGTTGATTCAAATCAAACATTAATTCTTGTAATCTCTGACAATGAAGGAAATGATGTTAGTGTCAATTGGGATAGAATTGGTACTGTAGGGGAAGTTATATTTTTAGGAAAAAATGGTAATAACAAATCTGAAACCTCAAAAACGCAAGTTGGTTTAGGTACAAGATGCCCCAGTTGTAATTTTGATAATAAGACTGATTCAAAATTCTGTGAAAGTTGTGGTTCCCAGTTATAGATTTTATCAGGCAAGATTTATCTTACTAACTAAATGACGAATTTTAATTTGGGTACACAGAAGATTATCAAGGATGTAATAATAGTTGGAGTTGCAGTTCTAATTATTTGGGTAGGACTATACGCTATTTTTGGTACATCTAATCCATTTTATGTTGTTTCGAGTGGAAGTATGATTCCAACATTAGAGGTATATGATGTAATAGTAGTTGAAAGTCACACACCATTTGAAGACATCAAGAAAAGTGATATTATCGTGTTTTTTTCCCCCGCAAAATATGAACGAGGTGAAGAAAGAGTAATTGTTCATAGAGTTGAACAAATAATCGAGGAAGACCCCAAAGTAATTAAGACTAGAGGTGATAATAATCCAAGATCAATTCAAGGTACGGATTTCCCAATTACTGAAAGAGAGTATATTGGAAAAGTTGAGTATACAGTTCCACAAGTTGGTTATGTTACTAAGATACTACAGCCACCAGTAAATTACATCATAATTGCAATCATCGTTGGAGTAATGGTATTGAAACATTTTGCAAAAAAGAAAGAGGTTACATTTCAACACACACTAAAAGACGATGAAATAAAATCAGAAAATAACGAAATTTCAGATATTGCTTTAGATAAGGAATATGTAGAAAAAACAGAGGAACCAAAAGAGTCTAAATTAGATGATTTAGATGATACAAAATCTGAAGATGATACAAGATAAGTTATTCTGTATTATCTAATTTGAAGACGCGTTGGAAATATTCAGAACTTTCTTTGATTTCTTCGTTTTCTCCCTTAACTTTTGCTAAATCTTTAGCTAGTTTTTTCTTATATCCTAATTGCATTTGACGGGCAATCTGAATTCTTTGTGCTTGAGGAGAACCTGCACCATGCATTGATTCAGTCAAATAACCAACTGCATTTCTGCCCATCGTCATATTTTCAATTAAACGTAAAACACGCATTCTGTTTTCAACTTCAGCTCCTGATTTTGCTTTAAGATATTTTTTAAGTATTGGACCAGTTTCTGGACTTCTCAATTCAGCTTCTGATGGCAATGTTACCAGTAAACCACCAGCAATGTCCTGTGCAAGTCTACCAATCTCATAAGGAAAACGTGTTACATTATGCTTACAAACATTTGCTAGCATGTCATCGTTCAAGAAAACACCTGATTTCATTTTCTGAGCTTGATATGATGAAGATATACCTGCCGCATAAATTGACTCGTTTAGATGGGTCATTTCGATAATTTTGTCTTTAATGTGTGATACCTTTGGTACACCGTTATAATCAGCAACTGCTGCTGCAGCACCAATTAGTACATCACCTAATCCAGTCTTACAAACATAACTTCTTCTGTGATAACATGTGAATCTTTCAACTAGCATTGCTGCAAATTCATATTCACCGTCCATGAAAATCATTTCGTTTGGAATAAACACGTTATCAAGAATGACCATAGTCTCTTGTCCACCGTACTCAGAGTTACCTACATCAATGTCACCTGGTTCCATACTACGAGTGTCACATGATTGTCTTCCATAGATGTACTTGATACCAGGAGCATCTACAGGAATTGCACCAACAATTGCATAATCTTTATCATTTTCTTGTAATCTCATGGTTGGCATAACAATCATCCAATGTGAGTTAATTGTACCAGTTTGATGTGCTTTAGCACCAGTAATGTAAACTCCTTTTTCATCTCGTTTTACAACATGCACAAATAAATCAGGATCTTCTTGTTCGCTTGGTGCAAGGCTTCTATCTCCTTTAACATCAGTCATTGCACCACCAATGACCAGATTTTCATGTTGTACTTTTTTGATAAATTCTAAAAGCCTGTCGTGATATTTTGTTTCATGTTTCTCATCAATTTCAAATGTTGTAGAATGTANCGANTTTAATGCATCCATTCCAACACATCTNTGNAAGCAAGTACCAGTTAGTTGACCCAACTTTCNTTGCATTTTATTTTGTAAAACTAAATCTTGTGCACTTTCTGCAATATGTAAAAATCGATTTACATGTTCNCCAGATATTGACGACTTTGGGAATGCTAGTTCTTCTTCTTCTACTGCAAGATCATAAGTTCTTGCAACCGCGTTTATAGAAGGACGAATCATTGGATGATCCACTGGTTCTTTAACTAATTCACCAAAAAGGTAGACCTTAAGATCACGACCACGTAAACTTTCAATATACTCCTCACCTGTTCTTATGGGTCTAACTGTTTTTTGCATAANTACACTACCACTTCATGTTATAAATAATTAAAGAGTTTCCGTTNTAGCTTTGCCTAATTTTATATGCCTATNCGCACNTCTAGAATTTTACAACCNTNTCCTTTTTCCATTACAAGTACTGGATTCATATCTAATTCTTTGATTTCTTTAAAATCACTCACAAGTTGTGATAGTCGTTGAATNCATTCNGANAGTTTNTTNATATCAGATGGTTCTTCTCCNCTAACTCCATCTAANAATTTTTTAGTTTTAATAGAAGAAATCATGTCATTTGCTTCTTGGTCAGTTAATGGTGCAAGTCTAAATGTTACATCTTTCAAAATTTCTACATAAATTCCACCCATGCCAAGCATAACTACAGGACCCATTCCAGGTTCAAGTTTTGAACCAATGATCATCTCCTTTCCNCCTTTTACCATTTCTACAATCAAAACTCCTTTTATCTCCGCGTTGCTATCATATTTTTTTGCATTTTCCATGATTGTTCTAAAACCATCACGNGTTTCATCGTCATTTGTNAGATTAACTTTTACACCACCAGCATCTGATTTATGAACAATTTGGGGAGATGAGATCTTCATTACAATTGGATATCCTATTTTGTTTGCAGCATTAACAGCTTCATCTTCTGTGGTTGCAACAATACTTTGTGGAAGTGGAAATCCATATGCATCTAAAATTTCTCTTCCTTCATCTTCCAAAAGATTAGTTCGTCCTTCTGCCTTTACTTTATCAAATATACTTTTAGCTTTATCCTTATCAACTTCAAATTTTGTAATATTTCCATCTGGTGACTTGACCCANTCTACAAAACGTAACATTGCCTTTAGTGCACGTATAGAACCTTCAGCATATGTGTAATATGGAACATCTCCTGCAGCAAGTATTTCCCTGTTTGTAATTCCTTCATCAAGACCCATTAAGCTTGCAAGCATTGTTTTTTTGTATTTTTTTGACATCTTAACAATAACTTCAGCAAGTTTATCATAATCAAGTGTAGCAGACGGTGTACACATTGAAATGACTGAACCAACATTTTCGTGTTGTAAAACTTCGTTTAGTACATTTTCAAATCTATTAAAATCTGCATCACCAACTATATCAACTGGATTTCTTGAACTNCCCCATGGAGGAATTACTGCATCAATTTTAGAACGAATTTCTTCAATCTTTGCCATTTTAATTCCAAGTTTAGAGCATGAATCTGTTGAAATAATTGCTGGCCCACCAGCGTTTGATACAATTACAAGATCACCATTTGTAGGAAGTGGTTGCTTTGAAAATGCTGTAGCATAATCAAATAATTCTTCCATAGTATCAACTCGAATTGCACCAGATTGTTGTAATAACGCATCATAAATTTCATCTGAGCCCATTAATGCACCAGTATGAGACATTGCAGCTTTAGCACCTTCAGGACTTCTACCTGATTTTAAAACCAACACTGGTTTTTTTACAACATTTTGTTTTGTAATTTGTTTACAAACTTTAAGAAACTCTTGTCCATTACCCATATCTTCAAGATACATTACAATGACTTTTGTTTGCTCATGCTCTGCTAGCATTTTGAGTACATCAATTTCTGTCATGTCTGCTTTGTTTCCCATGCTAATGACTGCAGAAAATCCAATTCCTTGTGCACTTGCATCCTCAACTAATGCTGCACATATTGCTCCACTTTGAGATACAAGTGCGATTTCACCAGATTTTGGAGTTATTTTGAGGAAGGTTGAATTCATCATTGTATCTGGATCTAAATTCATTACCCCAAGACAATTTGGTCCAATTACTTGCAAGTTGTATTTTTTTGCAATATCTTTTAATTGCTCTTCAAGTTTTTTGCCTTCTTCATCTACTTCTTTAAAACCAGCAGTAATTACAATGGCTCCTTGAATTTTCTTTTTACCACATTCTTCTAATACAATTGGAACTATGGTATTTTTTGTAATTATAACAGCCAAATCAATTTCATCTGGAACATCTAAGACGCTCTTGTATGCCTTTTGATCGAATACTGTATCCCTAGTTGGACTAATAGGAAAAACTGTACCCGTGTAACCTTTCATAATGTTTGAGGTAATTGCACGACCTACACTACCTTCTTTGTCAGAAGCACCGATCACTGCAATAGATTTTGGGGAAAGGATAACAGATTCAGTCATGGTATGTTTTTTGATCCAAGTATTTTCTCTAATTAAAGCTATTCACACATTAACTGCCAAGCATTTTACCTGCTAAATTTTCACTTCTTGGAACCCACTTGATTTTTAGTTTAGAGAATTTAGCCATTAACGACCATGCCTGACGTGCAAAAGTACGTAATTGTTCATTATTTATAGCAAATTCGTGGTTGAGTTGATTTACTGTATTTTTTGAATCACTGAAAATAGTAATTTCATCATCAAAATTTTCATTTTTCTTTAATGCAGAAATTATTGCAAGATATTCAGCTTGATTATTTGTAATTCCTGGATTTTCTTCAAAGAAAGATTCTCCAGTTTCTTTTACAAAAAAACCGTAGCCTGATTTTGCTCCGCCTGAACCATCTACATAGATGTTTCTTACCATACTATTTCTCTAATCTGTGTAACAGTGCTTTGAAAATAAATGGAAACACTGTAGTGATTTCTGCATGAATTGTTGTTTGTTTTGCATCTTGTGTAACTTTTCCCCATGAAATAGCTTCTTTAACCAAAGCACCACTAGAACTTCCATCAAATTCTTGTGCTGTGGTTATGTACACTGCATAATCTAATCCATCACGATATTGATTCCACCAAAGTGCATGATGTTTTGGTACACCACCACCTAAAAGTAATGCACCTGACTGCTTTGCTTTAAAAACTAGACTTGAAATAAAATTTGCATCATCAATAAGNTTTAATTTAAAATCTGGATGATTCTGTGAGAACATCCAAATTTGACTTCCTACTGCACCATCCATTATTCCAGGTACAATTACTTTGATGTCATTTTTGTATGCCCAATAAAGAAATGAATCTTCACCCATGATCTTNACCAAGTTCTCTTGTAATGTCAGCAGTAGACATTTCTTTTTTTCCAGTTTTATAGACTTGCTCCAAAACACTTTGTACTTTTTCTTCAATTACAGGACCATAACTTTCTAATGGCACAATGATATTTCCAAGCCTATGCATATCTTGTTCTGCAAGTATTTTATCATCCATAGAAAATGAACCTTCTTTATAATTAGAAAAATGTCTTGCAATATCATGATCTAGTGCACCGCACGTTGTAAAAACAACATCAAACCATTTTTTCTTAATCATATCTTTTATTATTCCTCGAAATCCGGTGGAGATTATTGCCCCAATAAAAGATAAAAATTTTAGACAGTCTTTATTTTCAATCATACTAGAAAGTATTTCCAATCCTTCTGTGATATTTCTAGATTCAAACCCTCCTGATTCAGCCATTTCTTGGAAAATTTGATTAATTTCAGAATCCTTGCTAATTGATATATCTTTTACAGGTCTTCCAGGTTCTATCATATCCAAAACAAGTTATTATCTCATTTAATGCTTCGGTTATTCAAAGTTTGAAATACACAATTTTGTTGTAAACGTAAAAATCTAATCTAAATTAATTTCTGATTTTTTTAATATTTCTGCAAATTTATCTGGAACATTAACAGCAGAATCTTGAAGAGATTTATAGTATTTGTCTAATTTTTTGTATAATCTTTTTGGTTTTCTTGGTTCTTCATTACTTAATGCATACAATGCTAAAATAGGAAATGCTATTGTTGCATCTGTATAAACTGTAATAAGATCTTCATGAGAATCATGTACTTTTCCCCAGCTTTTTCCTTCCTGAAGTGTTGCACCAGATAATCCACCAGTATCAGGTCTAGCATCAGTTATCTGAATTATGTAATCTTGACCACCATGATCTTTTCTAAGAATCTGATCTAAAAGAGGACCTGTTTGTTGCGCAGTATTTTTTGGTACACCACCTCCTAATTCCAAAATACCAGATTTTTTTGAATTATAAACTATTGCTGCCTGTTCAATTATTTCTCTAACAAAATCAAGATTATATTGTTGATTTTTTAATCTATGAATTGCCAAGTTTAATGCTAACGATGAATCCTTTAGTGTTGAGATATAGACTGGAACATCGAGATCATATGCAGTTGCAACAAAACTTTTTTCTGGATATTTTGCCTTTTGTTTGGTTATACTACCTAAAACATTACAAAATTCAGCAGTTGTAAATGGTTTATTTACAATTTTATCCCGAAAAATTTTCTGAATTACCTGATCTTCCATTTCTAGTGTTTCATAAAATTTTAGATACACATCACGAATGCGTACAATTTCCTTATCATATAGAATATTGTCATCGACTTCAGAATGCCCCTGTTTTATTGGAAACCCCCATGCGAAATGATCTTCATGATATACATTTGCGCCAGTAGTTACAATCCAGTCAACAAATCCTTTATCTAATAATGTCTTAATTATTCCACCAAATCCTACTGGTGTCAATGCACCTGCAACAGTTAGACAAATTGTTGCATCATCATGAATCATTTTTGAATATAATTTTGCAGCCTCGCCTAACTGCCTGCCATTAAAACCTGAACTTGCATAGATCTCAACAAGTTCTTTGATTGTCATTTTAGAATCTAGTTTAATGTGTGGAATTTCTTTTCCTTCAAAATTATGATGATCCATATGGTCAAACTATGAAGTATAGATTTTAATGTTTTATTTTATTAGAAAAAGTATGGATGAACATACACATGCTGATGGTACCACCCATAGTCATGCTGATGGTACCACCCATAGTCATGAAGGACATGAACATACTGAGGATCAATTTAATGCAAAAAAAGAAATGTTGTTGAAACAACTTCTTAGTTCTGAAGCTAGATTGCGGCTAAACAATGTCAAAATGGTAAAACCAGAATTAGCAAATATGGTTGAGAACTATCTCCTTGGATTGGCAGCACAAGGAAGAGCACCAGGTCAGATAACTGATGAACAGCTAAAACAAATCCTAATGTCTGCTCAGCAACCAAAAAAAGATTTCAAAATCAATAGAATCTGATCCCAAAAAAATAATTATACATAAATAAAACAACACTACATATTCAGGATGGCAAATAGAGAAAATTCTAAAAAAAGTCTATCTATGAAAACTAGGTTAATCCTTATTGCAATAATGTTTGTAATTATTAATCTGATATTTTATTTTGGATTTGATTCGTCTGATGAATCAGGAGAAAATAAAGAATTGGATATTGACATAATGTTTAGTGATGAAATCCAAAGTCATTCACAATATGATTTACTTCAAATAACAAATCAAAATTTAGACATATCTTAATTCTAACAAGTTCAAGTTGGATTTTTAATTCAGTAATATTGATGCATTTGTCTTTGTTCTAATCCTTCTTGTTCAAAATGATTATGGTTTTTTCCTGGATCATGATGAGCGTGAACTACTCCATCAATATGGCAATGTGTATTATCAATTATGTTCTTCATGAAGACATCATTTACACTTAGAATCAAATTTGTTGCTTCGACGGCAGTTTTGAAGATTTGTTGTTT
>PAAH01000006.1 GCA_002698885.1 Nitrososphaerota archaeon
TAGTATTCCAAGATCTATACCAACACCAGATGCACCAACAAGATAATACTTGAAAGTCTGTTTTACAAATAGTGAGAATCTATCAGCGAACNTTCGATNATCTGTTGTCATAAGCTTCTTGATATTAGGTACTATTATTATCAAGCGANTTGTTTTTTTTCNATCTTNNNATCTNATTTACNANTGNNATCTCAAGANTTNNACNGCNTCTTTAAATAGTTTAGAGGCGTATTAGGGCTAATGCGTACCGATATAATCATCGACTAGCGCAGCGTGATTCCGCGAAACAGAACCGAGTCATAATGCATTAGCATTGACACGAGAGGAAATCTCTCATTGTTTTGCCAAGGGGTCACGCCCACTTTATTCCTGATTAACGTATACGGAAACCGTTCCTTTGGTGTTTCCATGCGGATCTATGACAATTTTTATTTTTTCTAAACCTGAGACTTGAAAGATTTTTTGTCCATCNTAATCCCATGTATAGTATTGTGANATGTCTGTTTCAACTNATGTNCCAACAAGCTGAAAATCTTCAGAAAACGAANTATTNTAACCAGATATTGAAANGCTTAATGTTTGTGGNCTGTCACCNTTTGGCACAAACCTGAATTTGTAGTCACAGAATCTTTGNCANTCTACATNNCCAATTTCAAATGATTCCTCATAGATTCCAANTTCTCCATATTTTGATTCTGACAAGTTGACATGGTATGCATAATCAGAATCTTGAANGTTATCTTTTGGTGAACTAANNACGACTACTGCAATCACAACAGCAGCCAACCCAACAATTGCTAAACTTGATTTTTTCACANTTTTANTATATTTGCTAATAATTTAAGAAAATTCATTCGTAAGTTATGGAAATGGTCATGTAAATTTAATGAACTGTTAACCATTATTCACACCTGAAATTAATAATCAATTCTTAAAGCACGTTCATGGGTAGTTTCCAAGACAAATGGTCTAAACCACAGAAGCAGGGATTTGCAGAAAGAATCACTGATACATTAAAACCAAAAGGTTCATTGAAACCACGTGTAGAGGCTGCAGTTAAACGCCTTCAGGCACAAATATCCAAAATGGATGGCATGGTTCAGAAACTACATCAACGTGACCAAGAAATTTTTCAGAAGATAGTTACAGCAACGCAGAATCATGATACTTACTCGACCAAAGTTTTATCAAATGAATTAGTTGAAGTTAGAAAGGTTCACAGAATTTTAAGTAATGCCAAAATGGGATTAGAAAGAATTGAATTAAGATTAACCACATTCCATGACCTAGGCGATACAGTAGTTACATTAATGCCAACAATTGGTCTAATGAATGGTCTCAAGGGCTCTCTTGTTAAATTCATGCCAGGAGCAGATCAGGAGATTGGAAGAATGACAGAGATGTTAGGTGGCTTGATGAATGAAACATTTAGCAGTAGTGATAATACATTTGGTGTAGAAGAATCTACAAACGCGGAATCAGACAAAATTCTCTCAGAAGCTGCAGCAGTTGCAGAATCACAATCTGGCGACAAATTCCCTGATATGCCTATGATGGATCAAGTTAACATGCCATCATCAACATCAGAATCAAAATTTATGTAGACTTTTAGTCTAAATATTACTAGTTTTATCTCGTGATTCTCTAAAATTCTTTATTTTATTACCTTCGTCCTCAACTATTCTATCAATACCAGTTAATTTCTCCTTTAAACTTACAATCAGATGGCCAACATCATCAGCTTCTTTTTCAACAGAGAGTCTTTTGTCTGATAATTGCTGAATTCCCTGAGTTTCCTCAGTGATATATTCACTGACCTTGATTAGTTTCTCTTTGAGATTTTTTATATCAACAGATTCGTCCTCAATTTCTTTTTCAAGGGACGTTCTCTTCTCTTTTAATTGAGATATTAGCCCACCAACATAATCAACTGCTTCCTCTAATTTTGCCCGTTTGTTCATCAAAGATGAAATTCCAATATTTTCATTAGATTCAGCCGTAGAATATTCTGTTTGAGGCGTTGTTTCTTCTGAATTAGGCTGATATTCCTCTTCTGCCTCCTGAACTACTGATTCATTATTTTGTTCAGCATCAGGTGGTCTTTCCTCCACCATTTCTCCACCACTTCCTGATTCTTCATCTCGGAACTGATCAAATAATCCCGTCACGATTTCAAGTAATTATCCTCAAATAAAAACTTGAACAGAGAAAAACATTGAATTAAAGCATAACATACATTTCATTAAGACAAACTTCATATAGATTTCAACCTCGGTTTCTACATGGGATCAAAAGCAATCAGTTTTGGTGTTGGAATTCCGATGATGGCTGTTGGAGGTCTTATTGCATTATTATGGGCACCTACAGAAATTGAGTTAGGCTCCACAGTTGAGTTCATTGGAAGTTTGATTGGAATTCTAGGTGTTGTATTTTTCATATCAGGCATATTTTACAGAAAGGAAGTTCTGATTTCATAGATCAAATTTTTCCAAAAATATAGGCATAGAATTTTCACATACTTTATAGCATCTTTCCAATTCAAAATAGATAATGGATAAGAATAGGGTTGAAAAACTGGTTCGAGAGCTAATTATCGAAATTGGTGAAGATCCCACCAGAGAGGGCCTTAGAGATACACCAGCAAGAATCGCCAAGGCGTATAAAGAAATCTTTGAGGGATATGATTCTAATTCTGAATTATCAGTACAATTTTCAGAGGATTCGGAAGTTGTAGTTGCAAAGGACATACAATTCTATTCCATGTGCGAACATCATATGTTACCATTTTTCGGAAAAATCCAAATTGCATACGCACCAAATGGAAGAGTATTTGGTATTTCCAAACTAGTAAGATTAGTAGAAAAATATTCAAAACGACTACAAATTCAGGAAAGATTGACAAAAAATATCGCTGATGAATTATACTCACACGGTGTAAAAGGAGTCGCCGTAATGGCAGAAGCTGAACATCTATGCATGAAAATGCGAGGTGTCAAAAATGATGCAAGGGTTTCATCTTCTGCATTTAGAGGAATATATGAAAATCAAAATCAAAAAGAAGAAATTGTCAGAGTTATTCAAAACCGTCCCTTGGATCCAGTTTAGAGTGATCACCATCAAAAATAAATAATCAATAATTTGGAGATATCTTAATGACTTCCCATGACAATGTCCATATTCCAAAAGAATCTTGGCCAAAATTTAGTTGGTTTTTAATTGAATTTGCCCTAGTCATTGTCGTTGCCCTAGTCATTGCTTGGCAAACTTCACCACTCTTTGAAGATTATGTTTATACATATGGATGGGACTGTGAACAAGAATCACAAGAGACGAATTGTTCTGTTGAAGAAGAAAAATCAATGGATCAGACCATGCTTAATTGGATATTTTGGTCAATTGTAGGAGCGGTGTTTCTTGGATGGTATTTGCTGATTCGGAATTTCGTTTTTAAGAAACCTATTTTGTAAGTAATAAGAAACCAAGTTTAATTTCTATATTTTGTCTTATCAGTAATTTTTGTTTTTAGAAAAGCTTTCTTTCTGTTATTACATGATTCACATTTTCCACATTGTGATTTCAAATTCAAATAACAACTCCATGTCTTGAAAATTTCATTTCCTAATACTTTGTAACCAGTTTTAATCAAATCACTTTTTGAAATTCCTTCCGAATATGGAGACCAGATCTTAATCTTGTGCCTGATTTTCTTTTTAATCCCATCAATTTCTCCTTGGTTTAAGGCAGCCTCAAGCTTTCTTGTAAATCCTGGTCTACAGTCAGGATATTGTGTATCTCCTTTTTGTGCGCCATATGCAACTAATTCTGCATTAAGAGTAAATGCCCATGCAGTTGCTATCGACANAAAAACTGCATTTCTTATTGGCACTACAATAGAATATTCAAACGTACTGGGCATCATCTTCTTTGTACTTGTCAGAACGTTACTTTCACCGTACAAGTCTTTCATAAAACCAATATCAAGAATCCTATGTTCTTTTAATCTTAGTAATTTTGCTATACGTTTTGCAGCCTTTATCTCCTGGGATGCTCGTTGGCCATATGCAAATGTAATTCCATACAACTGGTATCCTTTTTTCAAATATGACATCATGCACGCTGAATCTAAACCTCCACTTAGAATGATTACTGCTTTTTTCATTTTACTACTTTGATTATTTTAGGACCATTACTTGGTTTACAAATTACAATTTCACAATCTACCTTTGCAGATTTGAATCCTTTTTTCATTGCCTCACCTATTTTTTTTAAACTCTGCTTTTTGGTTCCGAACGCAATCACTGATGGTCCGGCACCGCTAATTGTCACACCCAATGCTCCAACTCTTAATGCATTTTTTTTCACAATATCAAATCCAGGAATCATATGTTTTCTTGCAGGCTCTACTATCACATCCTTAACAGATTTTCCAATTAGAGTAGAGTCTTTGTTTAAAAACCCAGCAACAATATTTGCTGCATTAGAGAGATTTGTAATTGAATCAGANAGTTTGATAGTCTTTGGAATAACAGCTCTTGAGACCTTTGTTTTCTTTTTTGGAACTTTNATTTCAGGAACTCCAATACAAAGAGCCAGATCCTTCGGTGCTTCAATTTTAACTATGTTTATGGGGTTCAGACTAACAATTACAAATCCACCAAGAATTGATGCTGCAACATTATCATAATGAATTGAGCCAGCACTTGCTTTCTCGCCGATTCCTGCGTATGAAACNAGTTTATTTTGGCTTAATTTCAAATTATACAGTTTGTTAATACCGACTGCACATGCAGCTGCAGATGCTGCACTACTTCCCATTCCAAACCCTGGAGGAACATTCTTCTTTATCTTAATTTCAACACCNCCTCTTAGTTTTTCCTTTTTTATTATTTCCTTNGCCACAAGTCCGGCAGTATTNTGTTCTGGTTTTAGTGGTATGTCATCCGAACTGANTATTGTAATTCCTTTTCNTTTTTTTGTTACAGTAACCTGATCATAAAATGCATCNAGTGCCAAACCAAANACGTCAAATCCTGGACCNANNTTTGCTGTAGAGCAAGGTGCACGAACTGTTACNGATTTTACCATTAGTCTTCTACTTCCTCACCCAAGTTAATAATTCTGCTTAATGCNCTTTCTAATTCCACCATCCCATCNCCTGTTACATTTGAAACTGGAAACAAGTCATCAAAGAAATCGTTGTTATTNAGGGTTCGATACATATCTGAAATTAATGGAAGTGTTTCCCCATCCACTTCTTTTGAAATNTGNTCTTCCAAGATNATNNTCNNTNGATGACCAACCAAGTACCTCATTTAATTTATCTTGAATTAGATCTGTTTTTGTAATNGCATTGATTGTTGGTAATCCCAAACGCAACCTTATTGATGTTGAAAGCAAAGACAAGGAAACAAAATTACTTGGAGACGTTATCATGGTACCATCATATAGAAACAAGTTAATTTTTTCATCACCATGAATATTTTTTACAAAAAATGGTCCACTCTCTCTGTATGCAAATAATTCAACTTGTCCTGGAGTGTCAACTAACAAGTAATCGGGGTTTATAGTATCAATTTCTGTTTGAATCTGATCAATCTTTGTTGCAATAAGATCATTTGCCATAATTAATGAACCATTAGAACCTAAACCATATTCTTCCATTAGCGAATTAATATCAACATAATCTCTTACATCAACATCAGGCGAATATGGCAAATGTCCTACTCCAGGATCAAGATTTAATGTTGCTGGAAAAGCTGAATTTTTTGCATAATATTCCTTAATCTTTGATGTCAATAGGGATTTTCCTGCCCCCGCTGTGCCTGTTAAAAAAATAACTTTCAATCTTTCGACAAAAGTTTTTTTTTATTAGCTTATATTTGAATCCTCTAGAAAATTGGCATGAACTGGAGAATTGCCATCATTCCAGCAACATTAATCCCAATCATCATAATTATCATTCAATTCGATATAAAATTGGATGATGTTTTAGCAATTGGTGTAGTACCGTTCATTTTNGCAGTTTTTGCAATGATGATAAAACTTGGATTACAAGGTNTTAANCTNGCTTACATAGCAAGAACATTTCTTGGTCCATTCGATTCTATNAAAAGANTAACAGCAATGAGAGTCGGAAGTGAGTTTATCAAATTCACTACACCAATGTTTGTTGGTGCTGAATTTGCAGTAATATACTACATGGTGAAAAAAGGAATTTCAACATCAAAGGCATCGTGGGTGGCATTACTTGATATAGTAACTGAAGTTCTTGCTGCTGGAGTTTTGTCAATTATGGCTGGAATTATTGCATTACTAAGTGGTGCATATCTTGTTGCTGCAGTAATACTAGCTACAAGTGTAACTGTTACAACATTATGGGTGGTTCTATTTTTTGCGTCATCAAAACATACTTTCCAACTACCAAACATTATCTCTATTGTAATTACAAGGCTTGGAAAAGAACGTGGTGTGAAATATGTAAAACAGACTAACAAATACATCGAGGAAGTTTGTACTATGAGCAGAGAAAACATTCATTCTAAAAAATCACAGAAAGTTTTTGTTGTTGGTTTTATTACATCATTAGTTTCTTGGTCATTTTATGGAATTTCATTTTTAATTATTGCAGTTAGTGTTGGTTATTCTGTTGAAATTTTTGAATCTATAATGGCGGTAATGGGTGCAAATGCAATTGCGAATCTTCCAATTACAGTTGGTGGTTCAGGATTAGCAGAATTTGGAATTGTTGCCTATCTAAATAATTTAGATCCATTTAATTTTGTCATGCCAGATACGGGACTTGAATGGAATGCTGTAATTGGCTGGAGAATTGCAACATATTACATACCAATTGCAGTAACTTGGGTTCTTTTGGTTAAACTTGCATTAAGCAAATACACAAAGCCTGCAACAACATAAAAAGTGCTTTATGATAAAAAATTAGGCATAATTATGAACTTTAAAAATAAAGTAGTTGTTATCACTGGAGCAAGTAGTGGAATAGGTGAGGCAACAGCCATAGAATTTGCCAAAAGAGGTGCTCATACAGTACTTGTTGCAAGAAGGAAAGAAAAACTTCTAGAAGTTGAAAAGAAACTCTCCAGTTTTTCGGGGTCATCTTTTGTTTGTCAATGTGATGTTTCTAACAAAGAACAGGTGACTGAAATGAGTAAAAAAATTCTTGACAAATTTGGAAGAATTGATATTCTTGTAAATAATGCTGGTTTTGTAATTTATGGTAAAGTTAACGAATTATCAACAGAAGAAATTGTAGCTCAAATGGAAACAAATTATTTTGGAATGATCTATTGTACAAAGGCTTTGTTACCACAGATGTTAGAACAACATTCAGGACATATTGTTAACGTTGCATCAGTTGGTGCAAGTTTTGGTGTTCCAGGGATAGCATCTTACTGTGCAACTAAATATGCCATGCTAGGGTTCTCAGAAGGTCTTCGTCATGAGCTTGATGGTACAGGGGTAGGATTAACAGTTGTTAGTCCAATAATGGTTAGAACTCCACTATTTGATCATCCATCATTTGAAAATTTTTCTAAATTTTCCACTGGTATTTCACTTAGTTCTAAAACTGTTGCAAAAACAATAATCAAGGCNNCTAATTCTTCAAGACTTGAATTAGTTGTTCCATCAGTNGCAAGAGCAGGAATTTGGTTCAAACAAACATTTCCATTTTTTATTAATCCCATAATAGGAAACAGATTTAGAAAACAACTAACAAAAAGAAATAATTCAAACTAGATATTTTCATCAATTATTTTNAATTCTTTTAATTCAAACTGGATAATTTCATTTAATGTAATACCCTGTTCTTGCAGATAGNCNACAGTNTTTTTNCTTAATGGTGCTTTTAACTCCTCAAGCTGAAATTCACATACTACNCCCTTTTCTATGTCATTCAGATTNATTTTTTNACNAAGATTCAATCCTTCTAGAATTGTTGTGCCTGCAATTGGCTCGTAAACTTGAATATCCACTTTTTTATCACTCTCTTTAACNTCCAAAATATATCCAGAAGCAGTAAATGTTTTTGATTTGGTNAATTTNGGTGANTTTAATTCNGCATCAATATCNTCTGGAATTTTATCTTCTTTCTTTTTTGCCATTTTTTANTAATTATTCAGCNTCTTTTTCTTTTTTGCTTTTTTGCCACCAATCGAGGTAGTCATATTGTTTATCAGAACGCGTTGCTTCTTTACGCGATAATTTGTATCTTATATCACTTACTTGCTCTCTTGTTGCATAAAGACCACATCTTTTACAAATAAAATGTTTAGTTGATGGATCTAATTTCATAACTAACCCTAAACTTTCAAAATCAATTTCATCTTCCATTTCTCTATATGCAGGCACTCTAAACTCTCTACCCTCTTCTTCAGCTGCGTTAAACTCCACCTCTAATTCTTTCTTTTTCTTTTCAATCTCTCGACTTACACACTCAGGGCAGTTTACCAATATTGATTTCCTTCTTTTTTTCCATAAGAGTGTTCCCTCTTCTATTTTTGAGTATAACTACCACAANTGNTGGTGCTACAAAGTACATTCCAATGTTTAGCATGATGATTCCAATTCCATAGCCGAGCATTTCTTGCTCTGTNTCAATGTCAACATANTTNAGTATGGTTANTGATGTTAGNANTGGTGTNAGACCAACCTTTACTGCTTCTTTGAAAACTGGATTTTCTCTTTCATAGTCTGCTATTGTTGGTGAGAATGTGTAGTAGAATGAATTGAATGCTGTCATGAATGATGTTCCAGATTGGGTTTGTAATACTGTATTATCACGAATTTCTCTCAAGAATTGTACCTGTGGGGCCATCTCAGAACCATATGCTGCAGTTGCAATTAGGCAGCCACCGCCTTCGGTAGATTCAGTTTGTGTTGCTGATTCTGACTCACTAGTTATACTGCTGCCTAGAACAGTGAATGAATTCAACATATCACGAAATTCCTTTTCTGTTGTATCATAATTCTTTCCAAGATTTGTAAATTGTAATGTGTAAAGCTTGTCTGACGATTTAATCATAAACACGTTAATTTTGATCAAAGTGGTTTCTGTTTCACTTAATGTAAAATTTTGATAAACTACAAGCGAATAAGTCTCTAATCCCTTGTGTTGTGTTAATGCTTCACTAATTACTTGAATGGAACCCGCAGTTATGCCTGGTTGAAGTGTTCTATCCAAATCTTTGACATGGTCTTCAAGAGATGATGTAGAATCTTTAACATTAACAGTAAATGCGGCTGGAATTTCATCTACCACTGGTCCAACAACTGCAACTGTAGGCGAGTCTGAGTTAACTTGTGGTGGATTTTGAACTGACCAGCCAGGTGCAGGTACAATTGAAAAACCTAATTCCTGATCAATGTATGGTCCGCTATCACTTTTCATAACAAATCCAGATGATGAAGTTTCTGGAGCGTTTGCTTCTAGTAAATCATCAATATCAGAGCGATCCATCACTGTTGTGTTAATTATTTTTGCTGCTTCACGATCTATTGGTATATCTTTTTGACCAGTTTGAAGTGATGCAATTCTATCAAGTGTGTCAAAACTTTCCTGTGTTGCCAATCTACCAAAAACTGTGTACTGACCATCAAGAAAAGAAGAATCATTATGAACAATGAAGAATTGCGAGCCGGCGCTGTTTGGATCTTGGCTTCTTGCCATAGAAACAATACCTCTCTTGTGTTTGATGTCATTAAACTCTGCCTCGATATAGTAACCAGGACTTCCAGTTCCCCAAACACTTGGGTCATCAGGATATGTTTTGGTAAAAGGATCTCCTCCTTGAATCATAAATCCAGGTATTATTCTGTGAAAAATTGTGTCGTCATAGAAAAACCCTTGAGATAACTCTACAAATTTTTCAACATGTAATGGTGCATCATCATGAAAAAATTCAATTACAAGATTTCCAGAGTTTGTTTCTATTAGTACGACTGTATCGTCATATTCAGCAAAAGCAACGGGAATAATGGCAACTAGTGAAATTCCTATCATAATTAGAGGTAATTTAGCCACATTTGATGGAAAAATCGCTCTAATAAAAATGGGATCAACATATCAATTATTAACGAAGTTTTTGCTGAATCGTTTATGGATTCTGATGAAAAAATATGTGTACATTTGGTATCAGTTTGGAGAGAAGGTGGTTCATTTTTGAGTATAGGTGGTAAAGAGGGAATGTTGTTCCTCACTGAAAAACACCTGATGTTTGTTAGAAAAACTGAAAGGATGAAAAAATGGTGGAAAGCTGTTGTAACAAGGCAGGTGGTAACTTTGATACAAAATAGTAATGTGATGCTCACACATGATGGATATAATGAACAAGATCTAATGATTGATTTGGAAAATAAGAAAAAAACCAGTGAGGTTTCTTTTAATAATATTTTAAAAATGG
>PAAH01000007.1 GCA_002698885.1 Nitrososphaerota archaeon
CCAACGTCCTTTCCCAAAAAAATATTTTCCAGAATCTTCCCATCCAGTCCATCCACAACTAAAGTGGGAATACCGAAACTCATAGTCTTTTTTGCTGCGAGCACCTTAGTGTACATCCCTCCGACCGTTAATCGATTGTTGCTTTTTCCTGCTGTACGCTCAATTACTTCACTAACACGCGCAACTTGTGAAATTAACTCCGCCTTTTCGCCTGTATTCTTCAAAGAAGGGTCCCTGTTATAAAGTCCTTTGACATCAGAAAGAATTATCAAGAGTTGTGCATCCACCAAACAGGCAACCGTGGCTGAAAGTGTATCGTTATCGCCAATCTTGATCTCTTCTACCGTAACAGAGTCATTTTCATTTATAATGGGAATCACATCACGCGCTAGTAGAGCTTCTATAGTATGTTTTGCATTCAGATAGCGGCGACGGTTGTCCAAGTCATCATGGCTCAACAAAATCTGAGCCACCTTCATATTCTTTTTTTCAAACGCCTTCTCATAAGTGTGCATGAGAAAGCTCTGACCAATAGCAGCACATGCCTGTTTTTCTGGAATGGAAAGATCGGCTCTGCTCAACCCCACCCTTTCGCGGCCTGCCATAACAGCACCAGAAGATACCAACACAACATCATAACCCTTGTCTTGAATCAGCTTTATCTGACGAGCATAATGTCTAACCCAATCTTTGCTCAATCCGCACTCTAGTGACGATTGCCCTTTATCTTTATTAGAGATAACACTACTGCCAATTTTAATCACCACACGTTTTATATTTTTTAAAATTTCTTGTCGAATCATGCTTAAAATATGTGAGTTTAAAAATAATCCTCTTTAAAAATACGATTTGATTTACTACAAAAGCTGGGGAAGCACACTAGAGATAAACTAAAAATACGGAAGCTTTTTATTAAAAATATCAGAAAACCCCTCAATGAGATTTTGCTTGGCTACATTGTTTCACAGCGACAATAACAAATCAAAGAGGTTTTGCTATAAAATAAATGCTAGACTGGTTTGTGTATTTNTATAACCTTAAGAAAGTTNNATGAATTATAAAACAGTATTCATTGCCGATCCGGTGCGNAGTGAGCGCATACAANTAGCNAAATTTCTNANCGAAGAANTTATTACNGTTATTACTTTTNTNTCTATAAANGATTGCTTTAAACGTCCNGANTTAATAAATTGCGACCTAATCGTTTTCGTACCCCGAAAAGATAAAAACGAAATCAAACATTTATTCAATNTAAAAAAGAAATANCGCCAGATTCCTATCATCCTTCTTTTNCATGATGNTTTTTCAGANATAAACCTAGTAGAAATATCNGAAAACGGTTTCGCTTNCCCCTATAAAGCGCTAAACTTTGAAAAGGTNCGGGAAATTATGCTNGGGNNNCTGGCTCCCGANGGTTTGCCNGCNCGNACANNAGTTCCTCACCCCGTTCCCATAACAGATGAAGTCCAGGCCGCATTATCACCGAGNNCNNAATGAGCTTATCACCTAAACTTACTCGCCCCATTGCTGTTGGTCCTTATTCCATAGGAGGNCAAAANCCCATTGCTCTNNTTGGNGGTCCTTGTGTAATTGAGTCCGAACAANANGNAATGGGTNTCGCNGAAAAATTAAAACGNATTACAAGTGATANGGGNGTTCCNTTTATTTTCAAAGCGTCTTACGANAAAGCNAATCGNACTTCTATAAANTCNTACCGAGGGCCCCAACTNNNGAATGGATTAAAGATACTANANAANATAAAANCCGAACTGGATCTACCCATTTTATCNGANGTTCATAAAGAGGAAGANNTNGAACCGGCNGCAGAAATTTTAGANATNNTACAGATTCCTGCGTTNCTATGCCGACAAACNGACNTNCTAGTAAAAGCAGCTCAAACTGGCAAACCTATNAATGTTAAAAAGGGTCAATTNNTAGCNCCTTGGGACATGAAGAACGTTGTCGTAAAACTTGAAGAAAGCGGTAACAGNAATATTCTTCTCACCGAGCGCGGAGCTACTTTCGGATANAACAATCTGGTGGTCGATATGCGCTCTCTCGTATTGATGCGCGACTACGGTTATCCTGTGGTNTTCGATGCAACACATAGTCTGCAACAACCAGGAGGACAAGGCACTAAAAGNGGNGGTCAAAGTGAAATGATTCCTGACCTTGCCCGTGGNGCCGTTGCCGTGGGTTGCGATGCNTTGTTCATGGAAATCCATCCCGATCCNAGCAAAGCACTGTCGGATGGTCCAAATATGTTGAAACTCAATCTGGTATCGGATCTTCTTGAGCAACTGGTAACACTTGATCAAGTTGTGAAAGGTAAAACCGGTTGTTGAATTTGTTCTNTGGGGCTAGGACATANAGANAGTAGAGATGGAGAGGATGGCTCCCTTAAAGGGAGCCGGANAGNAAAAANCTTGTTAGCCNTCGAAACTTGACACGCCACGGATTGGGTCACTTGGAGGAAAACTCANTCCGTTGGAGGTAGCANTGCCAGTTCNAATCCTCACTTAACTTATNATNAGCAATCCCCGTGCCAAAATTAAGTCAACTCTAGNCTTAGCATAACCACTTATAAATAAAAGGTTAATACTTTAAACATAGGTAGNTTTTGCGTCAAAGTTCCCGAAGAAAGGACCGGGAAACGTCAATTAATTTATATTTACCGNTTTGCATTACATTTTGCACAAACNCCAAAAAACTCCAGCGAGTGAGTGATATCTGAATAACCCTTATCGCGAATCATTTGTTCAATTTCAGAGATAAAACAATATTTCATTTNANTTACGCTTTTACAAATGCGNCAGACAATATGATGGTGATGGTGATCCNNATCTTTGTANTCATACCGCAGTACCTCGTCGCCCAAATAACGCCTTTCCACAAGATTTGAATTCTCGAATTGAACTATANACCGGTAAACAGTTGCCAAGTCGCAAGCTTTTTTTCCNAAACCATCGTGAATTTCCTCCATAGAAAAAGGCCCGTGATTTTTAAGCAAAAATGCAAGTATGTTTTTTCTGGGTTCTGTNACACTTAAGCTTTTTTCTTTTATTAGCTTTTCCGCCTTTTGGATTAGNTTTTGGGGAACGNTTGTCTTCATCTGGTACTCCTCCTGAGGGATCNCCTACTGGTACANTTCGTTACTATAAGTCATTTAAAGAGGAATGGTAGAATAAAATATTTGCAAATAATTTGCATATTTATTTAAAAAGAGCTATTTTAATTTAAATTAAATGCAAAAAATTCGCAAATATTTGTTATTGGGGATAAAAAAGTGATGGCAAGGCCAAAAGGAATAATGCTTAAAGATTCTTCTTTATCATCTTATGAAACCTCTTTTTATTTTCACACCTTGATGAAGGCAAAAAAGTTTGTCGAGGTTTTACTGCATCAGCAGTTATGGTGTTTTGGAAAGGATATCAAAATTCCTAACAAGAACTTACTCATTAATTATGGGTTTAAACAAGTTCGCCCTCCCAAAGAAATAAGTGGAAGCACAAATTACATCTGCAGAACTGGCAAAGCAATTCTGGTCTTATGGGGATTTGGGGTTTTCTTTAGTGAGGGAAACAACAAAGGCATCTACATAGGGCGTTACAATTTTTATCCAAGGCTCATCAAGGATGAGCCGCTTAATTTCCCCATTTGGGCTCCCTCCCAGCTTCCTACAATGAAATATCCCGAAAGCGTTGAAGAATGGGAATACTCTTTTAAATTAATTTCGGAATTTTTTGAATGGATTGCAAGTTATGAACAGTGGGCAAACTGGACTATGGGAAGCTCATANCGNGAANCNTNCCTAAAAGNTTGGGANCAATCCATTGTTTCTGGNNATGAAATGTCATGGGCATGGAATAAGGTCGCGGATTTTTTTAGTAAACATCTTGGGTTTCATGAAAAATCNAAAAATTATTTATTCNAANACCAGAGGTAANNAAAAAACTAGACTGATGCTTAATCTTTTTGGAAAAAATCAAAANAAGGATGTTGACTCAATTNTCAAGATTAAAAATTGGGTGCGGGAAACTTTTNAATTAACGGAATACGAAACCGTTCTNGTAACAGAATTGNANTGTCATGAGGAAGGGTGTCCCCCTGTCGAAACTGTAATAGTANTTTTAAGGGAAGGAACGGGAAAAGAGCAATACAAATTCCATAAGCGAATGGATGAGATCANTTTTGAGGATATTGAAAATATAACACAAGCGGAGGATTCACATGAGTGCTGAGCAAACAATCCAAGCAGTGCCGGTTACCGTTTTAACGGGATTTCTGGGGGCCGGTAAAACAACCTTGTTGAATTATATATTGACTGAAAATCACGGAAAAAGGATTGCCGTTATTGAAAATGAATTCGGAGAACTCGGTATTGATAACGACCTGGTTATTAATGCAGAGGAAGAGATTTTCGAAATGAATAACGGATGTATTTGTTGCACTGTCCGGGGAGATCTGATTCGGATACTTGGAAATTTAATGAAGCGTAGAGATAAGTTTGATTACATTTTGCTTGAGACTACTGGTTTGGCAAACCCGGGCCCGGTTGCCCAAACGTTTTTTATGGACGATGAGATTGGAACCAAGCTATCGCTGGACGGTATTGTGACCGTTGTAGATGCAAAACACATCTATCCCAGGCTGGAGGATAGCGCGGAAACAAGGGAGCAAATCGCCTTTGCCGATGTCATTCTTATCAATAAAACCGATCTGGTCACGCCAGAAGAACTCATTGCTTTAGAAACGAGACTTCGAAAAATGAATGGAGCGGCGAAGGTTTTTCATACTAAAAACTCACAGATTGATTTGGAAAATATATTGAATATTTCTGCCTTTGATTTGAAAAGATCCCTGGAGGTCAACCCCAAATTTCTGGAGCCCGAGTATCCATTCGAATGGGGTGGGATATTTGAACTCGACTCAGGGAATTACGAATTTAATCTTCAGGAAGGTCCTGACCCTGGAATGAAAGTTTCTCTACGCCAAGTTTCACAAGCAAATCAAGACGAATTAAAACAGTCTATAGAGCCTACTGTTCGAATTTTTTCTGAAGAAAAACAAACTTTGCGCACAGGGGATACCCTACAACCAAACGGAAAATTGTTTTATTTGGATCTCCAATCCGAAGAATCCAAATTCACCATTCAAACTCCTTTAAAAGGCTCTTACATATTGTTCTCAGAGCATATGCCTGAAGAATTTAACGCCACGATAAAAAACAAAAATGGAGAAATTATCCAACCTGAAATCACACAAACTTTTAACCCTGACCATGAGCACGATGACGAAATTTCATCTGTTGGAATAACCCTGGATGGTGACTTGGATCATGAAAAATTCCAAAAATGGTTAGGAGTCCTCATGCAAACCAAGGCTGTAGATATCTTCCGAATGAAGGGAATATTAAGTATTAAAGGTCAACCCAATCGGTTTGTATTCCAGGGAGTCCATATGCTTTTTGATGGTAACCCGGAACAACCCTGGGGAGACAGAAAACGAGAAAGCAATCTGATTTTCATTGGCCGAAACTTGGACCGCAGTTTTTTTGAAGATGGAGTTCGTGCATGCCTAAGTTAAAAAAGTCAGGTAAAAAGAGAACCCGCAAAAAAATATCGCAGATATGGTCTCAATCTATAGGAGATTATGTCATTGATCTTTCCTGCTCGCCTGACGGTTCTCTTCTGGCTGCGGCTGAAACCAGTGGACCCATTTCAATTTTTGGTTCTGAACAAGGAAACAAAATATCGATTTCTTCTGGTCATGGTTTTGGCACCTCTCGAATCGGATGGAGTTCAACGGGAGAAAACTTTGTCAGCACGGGTCTTGATGGATTAATCCGGTATTGGAATTTGGATGATCCGGTAAAAGAGATTCGTTCCATGAAAGGGGGCGCGAATTGGGTCGAAAACTTGGCATGGCATCCCAATAGCGAATGTTTAGCCACTAGCGCTGGAAAGCACTTGCGATTGTGGAATACCGATGGTGAATTATTGGCGGATTGGAGTAACTATGAAAGCACCATAGCAGATATTGCATGGTCTCCATCTGGCGATTGTGTTGTTGCTGCAACTTATGGCGGGCTTACTTTCCGATTTCCAGATCAACCTGACAGACAGCGAAAATTTGAATGGAAAGGATCTTCATTGAAAATTGCCTGGAGTCCTGACGGAAAATTCATTGCGACAGGCGATCAAGATTCGACGGTCCATTTTTGGGATGTCGAAAAAGGTCGAGACAGTCAAATGTCTGGTTATCCCACCAAAGTACTGCCGCTAGCCTGGAATTCNACAAGTAGATATCTNGCGACTGGAGGGTNCGATACCGTAATTGTCTGGGATTGTTCTGGTNAAGGTCCNCAGGGNACCANGCCTATCTCGCTGGAAAANCATAAAGCACTANTTTCCGCAGTGGCTTTTCAGAATCATGGANCGCTTCTAGCTTCNGCCGATGAGTCAGGNTTGGTCGCGGTATGGAANCACGANAAGTCTAAAAAGNCTTTGGCCACTNTAAATTTTGACTCTGGAATCACTCAACTGGTATGGNCNCNNAATGATCAATCCATTGCCGNTGGAGATAACCNGGGCAACATAATTTCTTTAATACTAAATTGAATGCTTNCGAANCGTAAAAACNATGGGCTTAAAANATATGCTACTCAAGCAAAACTTGGTTCACCAAAATATTTTAGACGATTACATTATTGATCTTGCCTGGTCTCCNAACGGAAATTATTTAGCAGCTATAACCGGNAGTGGTCAAGTCGCCTTAACAAATATGAATGNTGATGTCCTNTGGAACGAGCTCGGTCGACATAAGCATAGCGTNAATTCCATGAAATGGCATCCTCATGAACCTTTTTTAGCAAGTGGAGGGCAAGATGGAAAACTNANTGTATGGGATATATCGTCAAATANNGNAGCCTGGAGTCAGGAAATTGGAGGGTGGATTGATTGTTTAAGCTGGAGTTCTCTTGGCCATTTTTTAGCTTCCTCATATGGAAAGAATTTAAGCATATGGAGTGTTTCGGGAAAACACGAACAAATTTGGTGTGATCATGAAAGTACGATCTCAGATATTGAATGGTCTCCCGATGGCCGTTTTATTGGAGCTACGGCTAAAGGCGGAATCACGATAAGAGGATATGGAGGTGCTGTTAAAACTCAAAAATTACAGTGGCATGGTGTTCCTATAAAAATGGCTTGGCAACCTACTGGAACGCATATCGCCATGGGAGACGAGGAAGCCATTCATTTTTGGGAAGTCGAAACGGGTATGCATCAACCTCTGTTTGGATACAAATCTAAAGTCTCTAAAATGTCCTGGAGTTCCGATGGCAGGTTCTTAGCAACTAGCGATAAGGAAAGCCTAGTGATCTGGGATTGTTGCTCTCAAAATTCTACGAATGAAGAATTATTTCCTTTGGCCTTTTTGGTTTCTCAAAAAAGTTTGGTTGGTCCAGGAGGGACAAAACCTATTCTACTTAAAAAACATAAAGGGGAAATTAACTCCTTAGTTTTTCAAAAGGAGGGAGAATTATTAGCTTCCGGTGATGAGAATGGAGAGATTCACATTTGGAATCCCCAAAAATCGGACATGCCTATTAAAAGTATTGCCCTTGATTATCCGATTTCAAAAATCGCCTGGTCGCCAGATGGGCAGATAGCTATAGGTGGGGGAGATGGGACGGTCTCAATTGTTACTTTAGATATCTAGATCTATTTATTTTTAAGGAAAATATAAANTTGGAAACTTCTCTACCCTATCCATTATTAGGATTTACTTTNTTTGTGACCATGNTAGGGGGTTGTCTATCCACNTTNAATTCATGGACACCNAATAAGTTTGAATATTTGATTAATTTTTCCGCTGGAACTTTTATTGGAGCTGTTNTATTNCANATGNTNCCNGACGCAAATCCTATTTTGGGNTTTCAAATGNTTTACCCGATNCTTNTNGGATTTTTTTCTNTTTACGGGATAGAAAAGGCTNTAGGTAGTAAAGATTATNCNACNCGNGAATTAGCTTTTCAAAAAATGGGGCTGTCCGCGCTAATAGGCATTTCTTTCCATAGTNTTGTGGAAGGNTTTGCAATGGGAGCTGCGACTTTGATGAATTTTGGATTTGTTTTCATCGCCGCGATAATTTTTCATAAGTTTCCAGCGGCAATGTTATTAGGTGCCCTTTTTTTTAAAGCGGGTAAATACGATAGAAAAACTATTATTNTGATCATATTTATTTTTGCTTTAACCACACCGCTTGGGGTTCTACTTTCATACGATGCTTTTGGAATAATCAATAAATATTGGTTAGGCATCGCAATTGCGGTTTCTGCGGGGACTTTCATTTATTTGGCCTTTTTTGATCTGATGTTAATCGGCAACAAGCAAAAAGGGAACAAAACCCTAAACATAGTTTTCTTTGGGTTTGGAGTATTAGCAATGCTTTTATTTCAAGACTAGTCTAAACAGCTAAAAAAAATAACGAACTGTCTTTACAAAAATCGAACTATTGGAGTTTCCCATGAACAAGATTGAATCACCCTCGAATCAGACCCGCCTGCCGGTCACGGTACTCAGCGGTTTCCTCGGCGCGGGGAAGACTACGTTGCTAAACCAAGTGCTCAACAATAGGGAAGGGCTTCGCGTGGCGGTGATCGTAAACGATATGAGCGAGGTCAACATCGACGCGGCCCTCATTGAACGAGGGGGTGCTGAACTCTCACGTACTGAGGAGAAGCTTGTCGAGATGTCTAATGGCTGCATTTGCTGCACGCTTCGGGACGATCTTCTAGCCGAAGTTACACGACTTGCGAAGGAAGGACGTTTCGACTACTTGCTAATCGAATCTACTGGAATCTCGGAACCGATCCCTGTAGCACAGACCTTTACGTTTGAAGATGAAAAAGGTGTGAGCCTGAGCCATGTTTCACGACTCGACACGATGGTAACGGTGGTGGACGCCGCTAACTTCCTGCAAAACTACAATAAAGCCGAAGCGCTCCAGGATCGTGGCGAAGCGCTTGGCGAAGAAGATGATCGGACGGTAACCGACCTACTAATTGAACAGATAGAGTTCGCGGATGTAATCGTGCTCAATAAGCTTGATCTCGCGAGTGAAGACCAGGCGAAGGAGATCCAGGCCATCGTCAAGGCGCTAAATCCTGGCGCAAAAATTTTCTCGACAACCCGTGGACAGGTTCCGCTTGAGTCCCTGCTCAATACGGGGCTGTTCGACTATGAGAAGGCTGCGAGCTCCGCTGGCTGGATTCGAGAACTGATGGAGGAGCACACTCCGGAAACCGAAGAGTATGGGATATCGAGTTTCACCTATCTGACATCCCATCCATTTGACGCCGAGAAACTTTGGACATTCTTGAATGACGATGAGAACTGGAATGGCGTGCTCCGCTCCAAAGGCTACTTCTGGGTCGCTGCAGACCATCGGGTAGCCTATGAATGGGGTCAGGCCGGAGGCGCTAGCAATGTAAGCCCTACTGGTATGTGGTTTGCGGCTATACCTCCTTCAGAGTGGGATCTTCCCGAAGGTGAGCCCCGCCCCGACCATGAGCCGGACTGGCATCCTTTATACGGCGACCGCAAGCAACAACTCGTTTTCATTGGCCAGAAAATGGATGAGGCATCAATACGTACTCGACTCGATGCGTGCCTGCTGGATGAACAACTTGCCAAGGCCCAAAGGGATAACTGGGCTGGGCTGGAGAATCCCTTCCCTGAGCTTCTAATGGAAACGGAGTCCGTATGACTCGCGTTTTCTACTTATTCCCTCGGACGGATGCAAAAAGATTGGTTTGTCGAGCATATGGAGTCGTTGCTATAAGCGCCAGTCAGCTTCGTTACTCGGGTGGACGACATAATGATGGAAAATAATGTAGGAACACAAACAAAAATAAATGCATCACTCTTTTTGGAAAGACAGAAAATCGAGCAGGTTAAGGTAAGATGATAGTGAACGATAAAAATATAATTCCCGCTACATACGAACAATGGCGTAACTGCATCGAAGTCCATTGCAACATCCCGTTGACACAGCCGTACATTGGAAAACGCCTGACTGAATTACAGGATGGCAAGCATGCGAAAACCAGAGAATTCGCGAGGCGGTACGGAACCGATCATCTTCAGCGAATAATCGCGTGGTTTCGTCGGGCAGCAGACGAATTTTCGGGAGAACAATGAATGTATTCAAAACCTGACTCTTCTCTAGAGTTCTCAGCAAATAAATCTCGGTTAGCAAAGGCTCTCAGCATCGATTGGCTTGGACAAACCGCTGCAAGTATCTGCTGGATTTGCAGCATGTTTGTTTACGGAGTGGGTTCTGCAGGCGACTGGTTGCAGTTGAGTGCCGCTTCTGCATGGTTCTTGGCAAATTTAGCCGCGATTTTAAAACCATAAATTGAGTTAGAGGAGAAAGGTTAATGAGTAAAAAGATTGCTGTTATCTCCTGTATTCATGGAAATATGGAGGCACTTGAAACTGTCTATGATGATATTCGCTCGAAGAATATTGATGACATCGCCTGTTTGGGGGATCTTGTAGGCTACGGACCACATCCAAATGAAGTCGTTCGTTTTATAAAGCGAAATGATATCTCAACCGTTTTGGGTTGCTGGGACGAGGGGATCGGTCTCGACAAAGAGACTTGTGGCTGCCATTACATTTCCAAGGAAGAGGGAGAACTTGGAGCGTTGGCATTTGCCTGGACAAAAGAGGCAGTCTCAAAGAAAACTAAAAATTTTTTAAGAGAGTTACCNTTTGGAATGAAAGATGATTCCGGGAATGTCCTTTTCGTCCACGGTAGCCCCCGTTCAACGAGTGAATACTTGATGGATTCAACTCATGAACTAATCTTACTCGAACGTGCAGCAAGTGGTGATTGTGAAATACTGATGTGCGGGCACACCCATGTTCCCTTCGTCAAAGAGTTATCGGGTACCTTGACCGTCAAGGCGCGTGACAATGGTTTTAAGAAACGGTCATCGCCAGCGAGAAATGTTAAGTTAAATCCAAAACTAATTGTTAATGCAGGTAGTGTAGGAGAACCTCGCCATGGAGGCATGGAATCCAGTTATATCACCATAGACACTGTCAACCGNAAAGTCGAAATTCACTATGTGGAATACGATATTGGGAAAACAGTGGCGGCCATGAAAAGAAAGAAAATTCCAGAAGTCTTTATCGAACGTATTCAAGTAGCTCAAGAACTTACCGGGAAAGCAAAAGATATCGTTTGTGCCTGCTAAGGTGAATTCTNCCAAAAGAAGAGAGCTAANTCGAGATCAANCTGGATATAAAATCGGTTAAATTTTGGGTGGCAATTTGTGTGTTAGAACGGAGGGAAAATGCATTTTTGAGCGACTTGGGATGTGTTAAAACATACCAACCTGCTCTTAATTTAGATAGCTCTCCATCGCTACCGAGAAAACTTGAGCAATCAATCAATTCATGGTTCACCGCATCAGAAATTCCTCTGATGGAAATAAATGCAATTTTATTTACACGAGT
>PAAH01000008.1 GCA_002698885.1 Nitrososphaerota archaeon
TTTGCAAGCTCTAATGTATCTTCTAGAGACATTTTTGGATATGATACACCACCTTCGCCACTTCCTCCTGTTCCACCTTGTCCCATATACTGAGCAAAGGCTGGAGCAGTTGACAGACCAATAATGACCATAAACAATGCGCCTAAGAGTAATGTTTTGTACATTTGTATCTGAAAAACTGTGGCTAGTGTTATTATTTAACTTTTATCTAATTCTAGTCAAGATACATTTAATTTTGAACCTAATTAAGCGTGGATATGGGACGATTACACACTCACAATCATGGAAAATCACATTCGATAAGACCAATCGATCTGAAAAAACCAGACTGGATCAAACAAAGTTCAACTGAGATCGAGGAAATGATTGTAAAATATGCAAAAGAGGGAATGACAACTAGTCAGATTGGAATAAAATTACGTGATCAACATGCAATTCCACTTGTAAAACCAATCATAAACAAAACAATTTCCCAGGTCCTCAAAGAAAATAAACTTGTATCTGAGATTCCTGAAGATCTCAATAACATTGTTCTTAAAGCAGTCAATTTACAAAAGCACCTAAAAGACAATAAAGGTGACAGTAGAAACGTTCGTTCACTGGAACTAATCGAGGCCAAAGTTCACAGACTCTCAACACATTATAAGAAAGAAGGTATTCTTCCAAAAAAATGGAAGTATAAATCTGTGGTCGCACAACTAGAATAATGGGAAAAAACATCCAAGAATCACTCTCAAATTTTACTGATCGCATTTCTGATTCAATTAAATCAAACAAGAAAATCTTGATAACCACACACATTGATTGTGACGGTCTTACATCAGGTTCAATTATCACAAAGGCATTGATTAGGAAAGGT
Organism: Nitrososphaerota archaeon; assembly: GCA_002698885.1. Taxonomy (GTDB): domain Archaea; phylum Thermoproteota; class Nitrososphaeria; order Nitrososphaerales; family Nitrosopumilaceae; genus Nitrosopelagicus. The sequence goes on from PAAH01000008.1 coordinate 860, forward strand.
GCCAAATGTACTGTTAGAACAACTAATGAATTTAGTCATAATCTAATTGATAGAATGCAAAAAGAAACAAGAGATTTGCATATTATCACAGATCTTGGAGGAGGATTTGGAAAAGAATTAGATGAAAAACTTGGAGAAAACTGGATTGTATTAGATCATCATGAAATTCCTGACGATGAAATTGATAATAATAAAATAATCAATGCTTGGAAATTTGGTTTTGATGGAGGAGTAGAAATATGTGCTGGTGGAATGGCATATCTTGCAGCTGAGGCACTAGGAAAAGAAAATCAAGATCTTTCAAGAATTGCAGTAATTTCAGCATTGGGTGATAGACAAGACCAAGGTGAAAAAAAATCATTTACTGGAAAAAATCTAGAAATTGCAAAAACAGCTAAAAATCTAGGATTAGTTAAAATTGATTTAGATTTACTGTTAGTTGGCAGAGAAACAAGACCTCTTACAGATGCACTTGCATTTACATCACAGCCATTTATCGAGGGATTAACATGGAATAGAAGTGCATGTTTATCAATTCTGAATTCTGCAGGAATCAAACTAAAAGAAGGTGCAAGATGGCGAGTTACTGCAGACTTGGAACAAGATGAAAAACGTGCTATTATTGAAAGTATAACAAAATTTGCTCAAGGTAAAAATACGACACAGATTATGGATGATTTGATTGGATTTACATATACATTCCCAAGTGAAGATAAACGAAGTTTTCTTCGTGATGGGAGAGAATTTTCCACAATGCTAAATTCATGTGGAAGAATAAGTAAATCAGGTGTTGGAATTGCAATTTGTATGGGAGATAGAAATAAGATGCTGCAAGAAGGAGAAAAAATACTCGCAGAGTATCGTAGTATGATTAGGAACTACATGAACGTACTAACAAATGAGCGCTGGAGAGTGAGTAATTCAGAGAATTATGTGATGGTTAATGCTGAAGGACTTGTGCCTGAAACAATGACGGGAACAATAACATCATTAATTGCCGGAGCCCCCAAAAACTCGGGAAAAATAGTCATTTTAAGAACCGATGGTTCTGAAGGCACAATCAAATTTTCATCAAGAAAATCAATGGATTGTAAATCACATGTAAACCTGAGCGAATTGATGCGAGACGGAGCAGTCAAATTCAACGGTATTGGCGGAGGCCATAATGCTGCTGCAGGGGCAAAAATAACTAAAGACAAATTAGATGAATTCTTGGACTATATTGAAGAAAATGTCACTAAACTGCAAAGTACAGATATCAATCAATAATATCTCTGAGGAAAAAGCAAAGGCAGTGCAAAAAGCACTGGAGCCAGATAATATCAATTTTCCAAAAGACCTCTCATTAAAAGTAGAAAAAATTGATAACAAACTTGTTTTTAATTTTCAGAATAACGGTAATATGAAGAAATTAATATCTACAGTAGATGAAGTTCTTGAACACGTACATGTTTCACTGGGGGTTATGGAGTAATGCTTGATCCAAAAATAATTCGAGATGAACCTGATAAGATCAGAAAAATGATTACTGATAGAGCAGTAAAATTTGATTTTGATAATATGTTAGAACTCGACAAAAAAAGAAGAGTNTTGATACAAGAAACTGATGANCTAAGGAAAAAGAGAAATCAAATGTCAATTGCAATTGGAAAAGCAAAAAAATCTAACGAGGACATATCAAACCTTCTTAGTGATATGGAAATAATTTCAAAAGAACTAGATGAACTTGAAGAATCTCAAAAAAATANTGAATTAAGTTACACAAATCTTGCATTTTCAATACCAAANATGATTCANAAATCAGTTCCAATAGGACCTGACGAATCTGCTAATGTAGAAGTTAGGAAATGGGGAGAAATACCAAAATTTGATTTTGATGTAAAAGGTCATGAGGANATAGCTGAAAAACTAGATATTCTCGATATTCAAAGAGCGTCTAAAATTGCAGGTGCTAGATTTTATTATTTGAAAGGTGATTTAGTTAAACTGGCTTATGCAATTACTGCATTTGCATCTGGATTTTTAACTGAAAAAGGGTACAAGCTGATACAACCTCCATACATGATTAATAGAAAATCTATGGAAGGGGCTGTTATAGCAGAAGATTTTGAAGATGTAATTTACAAAATACAGGATGATGACCTTTATCTAATTGGGACATCAGAACATGCAATTGCATCTATGTATTCAGATGAGATCTTAGAAGGAAAATCACTTCCAGAAAAATTTGGTTCTATTAGTCCATGTTTTAGAAAGGAAGCAGGCGCACATGGAAAAGATCAAAAAGGAATTTTCAGAGTTCATCAGTTTGAAAAATTTGAACAATTTATTTTTTCAAAACCTGAAGATTCTGATATGGAACAAGAAAAAATGATTGAGTGTGCTGAAGAATTTTATCAGAAATTAGGAATACCACACAGAGTTGTTTTACTTTCAAGTGGAGATATGGGAAAAGTTGCTGCAAAAACATTTGATATAGAGGCTTGGATGCCAGGACAGAACGCATACAGAGAAATTTGCTCTGTCTCAAATTGCAATGATTTTCAAGCTCGAAGATTAAAGATAAGATTTCGTGATAAAACAAACGAAGAAACACAATATGTTCACACATTAAATGGAACATTAGTAGCAATAGAAAGAACAATGGTAGCAATAATAGAAAACTTTCAGACAAACGATGGCCACATAAAAGTACCAGAAGTTTTACAGAAATATTTAGGAAAAGACAAAATTTAGTCAGAACAATTTATATTCAGAAAATTTAGGTTGAGAATAATTGGCACGAAAAGCACGTAAAATTAAAGACAAATGGAAAGAAAAAAAATGGGTAACAGTTATTGCACCTGATTCATTTAATGATATTTCATTAGGCTANATTCCAATAACANATGATGAAAAAGCAAAAGGTAGAGTGCTAGAGGTTACATTACATGATATTTTAAAAGGTGATCCATCACAACATCAATACAAGATTTTTTTTCAAATAGAACAAGTAGTTGATGAAAAAGCAAAAACNGTGTTCAAGAAATTTGAATATTCAAAAGAATTTTTACGTAGTTTAATTAGAAGAGGATCCTCAAAAATCAACTTTATCATAAATGTTAAAACCAAGGATGAAAATATATTTAGAATTAAAATGATTGCATTAACCCATAGACAATTAAATTCATCAAGACAACGGCAATTACGTTTGATTGCAAAAGACATTATTGAAAANAGTGTNCCACAAATGGACCTTGATGAATTTGTTCAAGCAACATGTTATGGAAAGATAAATGCTGAAATTATGGCATCTGCAAAGAAAATTATTAAATTACGACACGTGGGTTTAGAAAGAGTCAAATTAATTAAAACTGCGTCAGCACAGACTATTCTATTGGAAGCAAAAACTCCTAAAACTACAACTAAATAATCTTTGAATATATGCCAAATCAAATTGAAGTTAAGTTACAGATTATTTTACACGCAACAGATGATTTAGAAAAAATAATAAATTCATTAGAAGAAACATTTAGTCTAAATCGTGACAAATTTCAAATTCAAACACTTATGGGACATTTTGAAAATCCGATTACAGTATTATCTTTAGCAATAAAAAAAAATGATGCACAAAAATTTGTAACAANACTTTTTTCCAACATGAATAGAAATGAACTTAAAATAATCTCAGAAACATTAGAAGAGCAGATTACTAGTGCTGGACTAAAAATTAGAATTAGTAAGCAGCAATTAATTATGAATAAGATATCTTTGGAAGATAAAGATGCANTAAAAATTATAATTACANTTCCAGTTTACATTAAAAAGAATTTTGTGCAAATATATCGTCAAGCTCTTAAAATCCCAGAATAATCTAGAAATTACTTAAAAATATTGCTAGACTATTACTTAAGGGAATGAGGAAATAGAAGCCGCTCCAGTCTGAGTGCCAAGCGCTGATGACGCCGCGACGAACCGACCCAATTTTATTAATTTCTTTTTTCTGATTGTTTTAAATACGGAATAGANNNANNGNNTTTTNTTGGAAACAGATTATGATGTAATTGTCGCAGGTGGAGGATTAACAGGAACNATNGCNGCACAAGCAATTTCTTATTATTCAAAACAAAATTTGAAAATTCTTGTAGTAGATAGAAATCCAGAACATTTACCTGGAAGAAAATCAGCACCTGGATGGACATGTGGAGATGCATGTTCAAAAGAAGCTGTTGATTATATGACTGAAAGAATTAAGGTACCATGGACTAGACCAGAAATTGAACATGATGTGAAAGGAGTCATGGCATTTTCCCCTGACTATGAAACTGCAATTCCATTTGATGGTGCAGGATATATGCTAAATAGACAAAAACTTCCAGAAATCCAAAATGCNAGAACAAAAAAGATGGGNGTTGAATTTGATTTTGAGATTAATCTTTCAGGATTNATTTATGATGGAACACAAGTTGTAGGGATACAAGGAGTNGATTATAAAACAAAACAACCATACAAAAAAACTGCCAANTTAGTAGTAGATGCAACAGGAATTACATCTATGTTAAGAAATCAATTAGAAAATTCTACAAAGGTNGAAAGAAAAATNGATAGAAGAGATGTNGAATCAACTGGAAGACATATTATGTATTTTGAGCAAGGAGAGAATGATTTAGCACAATTTGATCCAGATTATTGTATAATNCATTTAGATCAAGATATNGCACCTGGAGGATATGGATGGGTNTTTCCNAAAGGAGANAATAAAGTNAATATTGGATTAGGNGTTGAGAAANCNATTCTAGAACAACGAAATAANAGATTAGGAAAATCAGANAATGTTGCATCATTAATGAAAGAATATCTTGAACGAAACAAGGCAATTAAAAATGCAAAATTATCTGAAGATGNAGGAGANATACATAACAATACAGGAGTTTATCAAGTCTCAGTAAGAAGACAAAATGATTGTTTAGTTTCAGGAGGATACATGCTAGTTGGAGATTCAGCATGGATGCCAAAGCCTATAGATGCAGGNGGTATTGGACCAGCTCTTATTGCAGGAACAATTCTTGGAAATAATGTTGCACANGCAATTGAAGCAAATGATGTTTCAGAAGCAANTTTGTGGCAATATAATATAGATTTCATTAAAGAATATGGTTACAAAACAGCTGGTTTAGAATTATTTAGAAGACTTGTTCAAACAATGACAAATGAACAAATTAGTTATGGAATGAAACATTTTTTGGGAAATCTTGATGTCGAGGCAATCAGTAAAGGAGAACATCCAGATTTTACAGGTCTTGGGAAGATTGGAATGATAATTAGAGGTGCAATGAACAAGACAGTTGCTAGTGGACTCAAATATACATCAGGTCAAAATCAGTGGTTAGTAGATCATTATTACAATTATCCAAAAGATCCATCTGGATTTGATGAATGGAATAAAGCGTTACACAAAACTCTAGACGAGTCTTATGTAAAGATAACATCATTTGCAAATTAGATCTAATCTTAAATAAAGTAAAAAATCAAGCAATTATACCATGATGGAAGAACANCAATATCTAGACTGGAATAATTCTTTTGAGATTTTGGACAAAGCACAGGANCAGGGAATTTTTGTTTTAATTATAGGTCCAAAAGGAACTGGCAAAACTAGTCTAGTTAGAGAATATGCAAAAAGAAAATCAATACAACTTGAATCAATCAACTTTAGCTTAAGAACTAGGGAAAGTCATCTTGTAGGAACAAAAAATCTCATTGAGGGAACAGTTGGATTTGATGAAGGTATTCTTGTAAAATCAATGAAAGAAGGAAATATGCTTTATCTTGATGAGATAAATGCAGCAGAAGCAGATGTTCTATTAAGATTAGATGAGGCATTAGACGACAGAAGACAATTAGTTCTCAAAGAATCTGGAGGAGAAACTATTAAGGCAAACAAATCATGGTTTGTAATTGCAACAATCAATCCTTTAACACATGTTGGAACAAAAGAACTTCCACCACAATTATTGAGTAGATTTCCGGTAAGATTAAGACTTGATTATCCACCAGAAGAAATAGAGTTTGAAATAGTAAAAAAACACATTCCAGATGCAGATGAACAATCTACAAAACAAGGAATTAAACTTGCAAATACATTAAGACAGGCTGCAGCAGTTGAAGAATTATACTACTCGCCATCTTTACGTGAAACTATTGCCTATGCAAAATTAGTGAAAAATGAAACCACACCAAAAGATGCAGCTCAAATAGTATTTGGAAATGTTTATGCGCAATGGGGAAATATTGAATTACAAAAAGTAAATGACATTATTACCTCAATGTATGAAAAATAATGTCTTCTCTTTCATTACGTAATGATACATTAATTGAAATTGCAACATTTTTAGTTAGACGATGGTCAGANAATGATCAAATTACAGTAGAACTNTCNAATAAGAAAACAAATGAAACTAGGATNAAAGAAAACAGAGTTATTTTAATTCCATTCTTGGATTATAATGGAGATGAATTTGGTAGATATAGGCAATTCAGAACTGCCACATGGTATGAAGCAATGCGCATCAATCATTGCGACAAAATTCTATCAAATGATCACGCATTTGGATTTATTCTGAACACAATTGAAAGAAGGAGAATTGAATTATTAGGTAGAGAAATTTGGCGTGGGATGGATAACGAATTAATCTTCAATTATACATGGCAATGGATTTACAGACCACTATTAAATAACATTCTAGGTAAGGCAAGAATAGTTGAAGCATTTTATCAATACTTTCTATTTGGTGATGTCAAAGGAGAGATGCAACCAAGTCATTTCGAAAAAGTGAAAAAAGCAGTAGAATACGCAAAAACAATTCTCGATAAAGCATTAGAAAATAATTTTGGAACCGATTGGATTGAAAAAAGCATTCCAAAAATATTAACCATGTTAGATATAGATCCGCTAATCACAATCCCACTATCTGTTCCTTTGAAAGGACCAGGAATGTTAGTTAATCCTGAAGACTTTGAAAAAGCAGTACAAAAAATAACCAAAAATTTAGAGGCAGAACTAGGTAAACAAGATCCAAAAAATGCAATTGAGGGAAAAGAGGTTTCACAAGAATTTAATCTAATAAAAGATGAAAATAAGAAAAATGAAAACAAGGGTTTAATTCCAGAAAAAATTGGAATACAAATTCCTGATTCTACAAATGTTGATGAAACAAAAATCTATGATCAAGATCTAATTAGTAATCTAAAAAATAAATTTAGAGAGTGGAAGACTGGTTGGAAGGAACAACATATGATAGAAGGTGATGAATTTGATGAGGAATCATACATTGAAGGATATGATAATCCATTTTTCACTGATGTGAAAAAAGCAATAAAATCTAGAATTGTGATACTACTAGATCATTCATCAAGTATTACAGATCAACAAACAGAATATAAAAAAACTACAATTGCGTTGTGTGAAGTCTTAGCGTACCTTAAAGTTAATTTTTCTGTTTATGCATTTAATACAGTTGATAGACAGGTGGTATGCTGGTTGATAAAACCAGATGATATGAAATGGAATAATTCTGCTGCAAAAAGACTTGCTCAGATATCTGCTAATGGAGGTACTCCTCTAGCAGAGGTTTATGATAGGATGTTACCAGTTTTAGCATCAAAAAAACCTGATATTTTTCTTACATTATCAGATGGAGAACCATCAGATTCAAATGCATTAAAAATGGTTTTAAAATCATACAAGAATTTAGGTGTTAAGATGACAGCAATTGGTGTGGGTAGAGATACATTTAGTGCTACTACAATTGCAAACAATCTGAAATATCTTGGTTATGAGAAAGTTTTAGCTGTGAGCAGATTAGCAGATATACCTAATAGGGTTCTTAGTATTCTTTCAGAATACTAATGGACAAAAATTGCTCGGAATGTGGTAATAAATTTTCATGTGATAACAATATTACATGTTGGTGTTCAAGTTTTCCAAAATTAACTGAACAGCAAATAGACGAAAAAGATTGTATTTGTAGAGAATGTCTCTTAATTAGATACAGAAAAAAAATTCTTGACGTATGATTTTAAGAATTAGTATATTTTTATAGAATTAGAATAATTTCTAGTAATGGAATTTGAAAATATTAGAAAACCAGACATTAAAAAACCAATAATAATTGCTGCGATGCAAGACATGGGAAATGTAGGATCTATCGTCGTTAATTTTATTAACAAAAGTCTAGGAACTGCAGAATTCAGGAATGTTAGTTCAACTAGACCATCATTTGTTTATGATAAAGGAGGTTACATTGAGATACCAGAAGAAAAATGGCAATTTAGATTCGCAAAAGATTTCATAGTATTTGGAGGCGGACGTGGTCAACCACAAGATAATCAAGAATTAAATGAACTATGCCAAGAAGTAATTAATGTTGCAAAANNATATGATGCNAAATTNATCTATACNGTAGGAGGNTANCATACANCANGANNNTTNGGAAAANNTCCNACNACNTATGTNACNACTACNTCNCAAGAANTNCTNNAATTAGTANAAAAATTAGGAATAGAAACTACNCCAACNGANTCNGTNATTACAGGATTTAATGGNNTAATNCTGGGNTATGCAAAATTAAATGGNATTAATGGAATTGGACTCTACGGAGAATTGTTAGAACCAAGAATTCCACAATACCGTTCAGCTAAAACAATTCTAGAAACACTTGAAAAATTGACATACCAAAAATTAGGAAATTTTCATGAACTAGAGATGAAGGCAGAGGCAGTTGANAATAAATTCAAATCTGATGACTATACGCAAGACATCTAAATCAAATTCTTTTAAAGTAAAAAAATTTCCATNTATTGTTGATTGGCTAGATTAGGAAATAAACTGAATACCTAACGTTCTACTAAAATGAATAAACGGTTTTTCATTTGAATAGAATTGCTGGATGCCAATTGACAAATTCATCTACCTTTAATTGTCTTAAGAGCATAATAGTTGTATGATGTTGTGGATTATAGCTGCTGCAGCAGGAATTATAATTGCACTATTTCTGGTTTTCAAGTATACCAAAACTGGAAAAAATGATGTAGTGGGGTTTAATATGAAATGTAAGATTTGTGGTGAAACTACAAATGGACTTAAATGCCCCAGATGCTCAAATAAAAAAAATGATTGGCGATAAAAAATGATGTCAAAACCAGATTCTGAAATGGATGGAACTATTTGTAAACAATGCAACAGACCAATTAATGATCATCTACCTGAAGAGCTAGAAGAATGTACAAGGCAATTAGATTTTAAGAGATTAAAGGACGATGATTTGAGATAGGTTTTTCTCAGATTCTGTAATTTTTCATGTGTAAATATAAATAGACAAGTATTTGATGTGAGTTAATATGGAAAATGGTACCGTAAAATGGTTCAATCAGACAAAAGGCTTTGGCTTTATTGAAAGAGAAAACGAAGAAAAAGACTTGTTTGTCCACAAAACTGAAGTTCAAGGTAACATCAGAGATGGAGACAAAGTAGAGTTTGAAGTAGGCGAAAGCGAAAAAGGCCCTAATGCTGTGAAAGTAAAAAAAGTAGAGTAAGATAAGTAATTTTAGATTAATTTTCTTAGTTCCTATTAACTACATAGTATTATTTTTTATTTTTTTTGAATCCACACCTAATGGATATTATAAAATCTAATCTTTTACAATCTCACAATATTTGTTTGTTCCCTCAAAAAATTTAATTGATGAAACAGGNATCTTATCACTGAGTTTATCAAAAATCCAAGAGGCAATATTTTCTGAAGTTGGGAAATCAAAAAGTTCATTTAAATTTCTATGATCAAGTTCCTGAATTGTATCCCAACATGTTTTTTTCATTGCATCAAATTCAATTACCATATTATCTTGGTATGAGTCACCTTGTTTTACGTCACCTTCAACTTCAACTATAATTCTAGATGTATGACCATGCGGTTTTCCACATTTTGGATGACCACGTAAAGTATGTGCAAAATCAATTTCAAATTCTACTCCTAATTTAGTTTTCATACACTTTTGTCAGTATTGGCTTGTATAAACTAACATCATGAATATAAAATCAAAATTAAATGACTAATATTAAATTAATAAAGCTGATATTTTATATGATAAAATCATATCAGTCTTATGACTAAGACAAAGATAATTCCAATTTTTCCTCTTGATTTGGTTTTATTTCCAAATCAAGAATTACCACTAAAGATTTTTGAACCAAGATACAAGCAGATGATAGATGATTGTATGCTAACAGAAAAAGAATTTGGTGTATGTCTAAGTAACTCAGATATGACTGTATCAAGCTGGGAAGCGCCATATGGTGTTGGAACAATTGCAAAAATTATTGATTGTAAAGATATTGATACTACAAGTGGTCATTTACATATCAACACAAAAGGTCACAACAGATTTCGTATTATTCAAATTATTCCACCGTGTATTAAACAACCAACTGACTATGATCCATTTTCTATTGAAGGTATTGAAAAGATCGATGATTTACATCAAGATGTAGGAGTACAGGGAAAAATGTACATTCAAGCTGAAGTTGAATTAATTAACGACATTGAGGAATCAATTTCGTTACAAGAGTGGAATGCTCTTATTGAATTATGGAAGGAAAAAATTACTCTACTAGCAAAACCACAGAATATCTCAGCTTACGAACTAGATAGCTTACTAGAAAGATATTATCTTAATACTGAAATCCCTACACTAGATTATGTGTATTCGTTATGTGCACTAGGTGCATCATCCCCAAAAGAACTACAATTAATTTTAGAATCATCATCAAAAGAACAATTGTTAGAAAAATGCAAAAACTTGTTCAGAAAATAAATATTTTTTTAGTAAATTAATTGAAAACTAATATTCTATCAAAAATATAGAGTTCAGATGACACTAACTAAAGATGATGCTAGAGTTTTGTTCAATGAGGGAGTCTTATCTGCAGATTCTGACATGCATAAAGATGCAATAAAAATTTTTGATAAAGTTATGGAAATTGATCTAAACGCCGAGGTNCTTTGCAATAAAGGAATCTCTCTTGCAGCCATAGAAAGAAATGATGAAGCATTGGAATGTTATGATAAGGCAATTCAAATGGATCCTAATGATGAGTTTGCATTCTACAACAAAGGAGTATTGTTAACAGATATGAATAGAGCAGAGGAAGCACTAGAATGCTATGATAAGGTACTAGAAATTGAACCTGATGATGCAGATGCATTATACAATAAGGGTACAATCCTTAGTGAGATTGGAAAAAATGAAGAAGCCGAAAAATGTTTTACACAAGTAAAGGAATTAGAATCATTATAATTAATTATAATAATCTACGATATCAAGAATTCTTTTAGCTTCTTGATTTACCGACGATATTTCACCAGTATCANTATTAACANTCCAAGTATATGTTAAAATTTCTTCATNGATCATAAAGAGAAAACTTACTTCATGTAAAGAATCTGATGATTTCTGAAAATCTAATTTCAATAGAGTAATTTCAGAATCAAAAATTTTTTCATCAGGATATTTTGTGGTAATCTCTTCCTCTAAAATATTCATTATTGTCATGCCAGAGTTGTTTAATCCATTATAGGAGAGAATAGAATCAACCATTATTTGTTGTGATTCTGTAAGATCAGTTGGAATATGTGATTCTAAATTTTTTTCTATTAGAGCAGGGTATGCAAACAAGAAAAATAGACCTAGTAATCCAAGATAAATCGGTGCTCTTTTTTTTAAAAATGCAGTGAAGCTTTTTGATTCATTTTTCATATTATACTAATTGTAAAATTTAGTAAATAATATAATTATTCTTCAGTAGATGAGGCTGATGAACCGAGTAATTTATTGATCTCATAAATAGCAAGTTTATCACGTCCTAACAGATCAAATTTCTGTAATATTGTTTCAAATTTCTGTTCTTCCTCTATTTGTTCATCTACAAACCACTGGATAAAATTACGGGTTGCAAAATCTTTTTGTTTTAGTGCAAGCTCTGCAATTTTTTGAATGGATTTGGTAACTGCTTGTTCATTTTTTAGTGCAGTTTTACATATTGATTCTAGAGATTTGAATGATTGTGATGGTTGTTTGGTTGATGGTATTACCGGTTTAACTCCTTGACCTGATAGAAAAGTTACAAATTTCATCATATGAGTTCGTTCTTCAGCAGATTGAGTGAAGAAAAAGTTTCCCGATTCCTCGTATCCGTTAATTTGGCACCAACATGCCATAGCTAGATAATTATTGGATGCATTTGCCTCCATTGCGATTTGATCATTTATTGCTTTTGTTAACCCAGATGAGATTTTCATAAAATAGATTATTTTTCAGAGTTAAAATACTTCACTATAATTATTCTTAGCTAACTGCAAAAGTTCTAAATTGGAGCTTCATTATGAAATCATATGTCTGAGGATAATGCTGATAAAGCTCTATTAGAAAAATTTGAAAAAGAAGTTCTATCACAAGTACCGCACAGAGAAGAGAAAGACGGAAAAGTGGAAATAGTTAATGCTACACCTTTGATTGATCTTACTNATGACCTTAAGGAATGCGCAAAAAAAGTTTATGATGTAGATATTAGTGACAAAGATTTCAAAATTTATGGTAAATTTGATGACACATTACTTACAGGTTCAATCAAAGTTAGGCCTGCTATCAACATNATTCATGATGCAATAGTTACAGGTAAGATCAAAACTGGAACAACGGTGATTGAAGCTACTTCAGGAAACTTTGGAATTGCTCTTGGATTATTATCAAAAATTGGTGTAACTGCAATTGCACTTGTCTCAAGAAAACTTCAGGAAGGTGTGTTCAAAGAATTAAGAAATGGAAATATTAGAATTATGGATCTTGACATGGACATTTGTCCTGCTCCAGGAATGGAAGATAAACAAGATGCATTGTTAGCAAAAGCAACTGCCGCAAACATTCGTTCACAATTAATTGAACTTGGATTTGAACCTGAAACTTATGACACTAATATTGCAGATATTGAAACACTTCTAGCTAAAAAAGATATTATCAATTTGGCAAAATTTCTTGCAAAAATTTACAATTGTTTCTGTCCTGAACAATACGATAATGATTTGAATGTTGAAGCACATAGAACAGTAACAGGTGTTGAAATTGATCAACAACTACATGAAAATGATGAATCACTACAAGATTACAGTGTTGTTTGTACTTTTGGAACAGGTGGAACATCTGGTGGTCTTAGTAAGTATTTTGATGAACAATACAACAAAAAAGGAGTTCATGTAATATTCCCACCTGATCAACAAGATGTTGCAGGAATTAGAACAGTAGGTAATGCTGATGGTTTGAAATATTATAATCCTGATAAATATGCTGGAAAACATCAAGTAGATTTCGAACAAGCCAAACCACTTTTGAAATTCATGGTTGAAAAAGGACATAATATGGGTGAGAGTAGTGCTCTCGAACTTTATGCAGCTTTACAAATGATATACAAAAATGGTGGAAAATTTGTCGTGATGATTTGTGACGGAATTGATAAGTACAGAAAGAATTTTGAAAAGATTGGAAATACTATTACTCCTACACAAGTTAGTCAGCAAGAAGTTGCTTCAAATGCAAATGAATATGATAAAATTATTTGGGTACATACTCAGTATACTCCACGTGAAGAAGGGATTGAATTACTTGCAAAATCCCTTGGTATAGATAAAAGTAAGATTATTGTACCAAATGCTAGAACTGCACAGCAATTATTATCAGGTCAACAAGTTCCAGAAGAAATCGATCAGGCACTACAAGAATCTAAAGGAAAATCATTGATGGTATGTATGGCAGGAAGAACATCACTAATGGCTGCTAATGTTTTGGCAGAAAAAGGTATTCAAACTGATAGCCTAACTGGAGGAATTACTGGCCTTCCTGAGAGTAAAACTAAAGATCTCTCACAGATTATTGAACAAGTATCCCAATTCTGATATTTATTAAGACATTATGAATAATGAAAATTTATGAAGTGTCTTTCAGTTTGCCAGCCATTTGCTGAATTGATAGTTCAAGGTAAAAAAACAATAGAATTAAGAAAATGGAATACAAAATTCCGTGGAGAGTTTCTAGTTCATGCTTCACAAAAAATTAGAATTGATGATTGCAAAAGGCTGAAGATGAAATATACCTTAACAACTGGTGCAATAGTAGGAAAGGTTGAGTTAGTTGATGTAAAAAAGTATGAAAGCGAATCAGAATTAAAATTAGATTCAAAGAAACATTTAGCACAACACGATAAATCAGATAACAAATATGGTTTTATTTTACAAAACCCAAAACAACTCAAAGTTCCAATTCCATGTAATGGTCAATTAAATTTTTTTGAATTCAAACCAGATCTCTTAAAAACTGATGACATCAAAATTGAACTTTTTGAAGAAGAACATCGGTATATGTGGATTAATCATCACTAGTACAAATGTTGAAAATGACCGCGTGTATATATAAAGGGGCTTTATAAAGTCGATAAATGCCACAAACAAAACCAATAGTTAGTGTTGAAAACGTAGTAGCATCAGCATCAGTTGATCAAAAAATTGACTTGAATGATGTTACAAAAAAGTTTCCTGATACTGAATACCATCCAGATCAATTTCCAGGTCTAGTGTTTAGACTAGAAAGTCCTAGAACCGCTACTCTAATCTTTAGAACAGGAAAGATGGTTTGTACTGGTGCAAAATCTGAAGATATGGCAGTAAAAGCAGTAAAAACAGTTGTTCAAAGACTCCGTAAAGGTAAGATAAAAATAAAAAAAGATGCGGTGATAACGGTTCAAAATATTGTAGCGGCCATTAATTTAGGTGGAAAAATTCATCTTGAACAAGCTGCTAGGAAATTACCTAGAAGTATGTATGAACCAGAACAATTCCCAGGACTGATTCACAGAATGCTTGACCCAAAGACAGTTATTTTGTTATTTGCATCAGGTAAATTAGTTTGTACTGGTGCAAAAAAAGAAGCAGATGTTTATCGCTCTGTCCATAACCTCCATGCAACATTAGAAGAGAAAGAATTAATGATCTATGATGCTTAGATCCATTCATATTTTTATTTAAAAAACTATAATACTTTTTGAGCCATATTTTTCGAATAGATTATCATATAGGCGTATTCTTTCGGGTCTAGGATTCTTATCTTCATCATACATCTTTGTAATAAATCCAGCAAGAACTCTATGATCATTTTCATCAAAAAATCTAACACTATAACTAATTTTTTCAGGTTTTTGTTCTTTTACAAATTCAGCACGTTTTATTAATTCAGAATTAATATGCATATGACATGGTCCATTGTTATCACCTAAAGTAATCCATTTTTCATTCTGTTTCATTTGTAAGGAATTACTTCTTATCTCGCTTACTACGCCATTACTTTTGACTATAAACAAAACATCATCTATAGATGCTAAATCATAAAGAACTTCTTTTAACAATAGATTAATTAAAAAAAACAGTTATTTCAGTTTTATCTATCTTGTTATGTTTTATTAGAATTATCTGCTTGAAGTTTTTCCCAATCTGCTAAAAATGCTTTCAGGCCTTTATCAGTTAATGCATGACCTAACATCTTCCCTAGAACCGCAGGAGGTAATGTAACAACATCTGCTCCAGTCTTTGCAGCATCAATTACATGCTGTGGATGTCTTACACTTGCAACAAGAATTTGTGTATTAAAATTGTAGTTTGTAAAAATCTGTTTTATCTCTTTAATAAGATCCATTCCAGTATGACCAATATCATCTAATCTACCAATAAATGGACTAACATATTTTGCACCTGCCTTTGCTGCCAAAAGTGCTTGGTTGGGTGAAAAAACTAGAGTAACATTAACAGGAATTCCTTGCTCAGACAAACTTTTGCATGCTCTTAATCCTTCTCCTGTCATTGGACATTTTACAACAACATGGTCTCCATATTCACGAAGTTTTTTTCCTTCTTTCATCATACCATCATAATCAGTACTTACCACTTCAAGGCTAACATCACCTTTGATAATTCGTGTAATTTCCTCCATTGCTTCATGTGGATCACCGCCTTCTTTTGCTAAAAGAGAAGGATTTGTGGTTATTCCATCAAGTAAACCCATATCATTATACTTTCTAATTTCATCCAAATTAGCAGTATCTAGGAATATCTTCATTGTTTTTTACTCCGAACTTCTTTTGCCATATTTGCTATATTAACTGATGTTATACCATGTTTTTCAAGTAACTGTGAAATCTCATTATCACGTGCAGATTCACCAAACATATCTTGTGCACCAATTCTTTTTATTGGGACAGGATATGTTTCAGAGATCACTTCAGTGACAGCAGAGCCAAAACCTCCTAGAACATTATGTTCTTCACATGTTACAATTGCACCTGTTTCTCTAGCAGCTTTTTCTAAAATTTCTTTATCAATTGGTTTTACAGTAAAACAATCAATTACCCTACATGAAACTCCTTCTTGTTTCAGTTGTTCTGCAGCGTCTAATGCTAATTTTACTGTAATACCACATGCTACTATTGTACAATCAGAACCATCTCTCAAAGTTATTCCTTTACCAATTTCAAATACTTGTGATTCATCATGTACAATTGGAACCTTAGAACGCGCCATTCTCATATAAAATGGTCCATATTGTTGAGCAATAGTCCAAGTAAGCTTTGATACTGAAATAGAATCAGCAGGTATAAGAACGCGCATATTTGGCATTGCACGCATAATTGCTATGTCTTCAAGTTGTTGATGAGAACCACCATCAGCACCAACTGATAATCCACCGTGTGAAACTACTAACTTTACATTAAGACCTTTTTTGTCTGTACGTGATGGATATGCAATAGCATTTCTTATTTGATCAACGCAGCGACCTGGAAGAAAAATAGCATAAGTACTAGCAAATGATGTTTTACCAGAATAAGCTAATCCAGCAGCAACAGATACTAAATTGGCTTCAGCTATTCCAACATTAAAGAAACGATCGGGAAATTTTTTTCCAAAATCTGCCGTCTTTAGTGAATCAGTAGTATCAGCTCCTAAAACAACAATGTTTTTGTCTTGTTCACCTAATTCAACCAGAGATTTACCATACTCTGTCCTCATGTCGCCAAACTTGATATCGTCACTCATTGGAATCTATTCCTTGTGCAATTTGCAACAACTCATCTTTTTTCTTTCCTACAACATGTAGATCTATCCATTTGTTTACTAGTTCTTTTCCACCAAGTTCATTAGCTTTTTCGATTAGTAATCTTCTTCTTGAACTTAGAATCTTATTTCTAAATTCTCTAATTACTAGTCTAACATCATTTTGACCAATAATTGCACTACCTCCCACAAATGCTCTTGCTCCATCAGCAAAACATGTCCCAATATTATCTTGGGTCACACCACCATCCGCCTCAATATANCCCTCAAATTTGTTTTCTTTTAGAATTTGGGCTAGTTTTTGTGTTTTTTCGTGTGATGATTCAATGTATTTTTGACCAGATTTGCCTGGTATTACTGACATTACAATGAATTGATCTAATGAAGGAATGAATTTCGTTGCCCACTCTGGAAGTTCTGTATCAGGATTGATTGCAAGACCTACACCAACCTGACTAGATTTAAGAAGATCATGTATTTCACCAAAACTTGATGCATCACATACTTCTGCATGAACTGTAATTATGTCACTTCCAGCATCAATGTAATCTTTCACATGTCTAATCGGTTCATCAATCATAAGATGNGTATCAAAAGGAATTACAGTTAGTGGACGTAACTCTTTTATTTTTACATGATCAAAAGTTGTACTTGGAACAAATTGACCATCCATTACATCCAAGTGGATATAATCTGCACGTCCATCTACACATCGCTTAACTTCTTTTTCAAGATTAGTCATATCTCCAGCTATTATAGACGGTGCAATCATAAATTGTGATTCCAATTCCTGTTCAATTATTGGTACAAATTCTGGTTTGGCAGCCTTTCCATGCCATTGTGGATTATCTTCCATATGTTCAACTGCCTTACCTTTGATTGTTCGTGCAATAATTATCGTTGGTANTCCTTTGATTTTTTTTGCTCGTTCAATTGCATTAGATATTTGTTCAATCCTATGACCATCAACTTCTATAACATTCCAACCAAATGAGCGCCATTTGTCAGCAGTCTTCCATCTACTGGCATCCTTCCACATCTCAGACAAATCATCACTTTCAAGATTTTCATCTAAAGGCATAATTTTTTCAGTATACGAATCTTGTTGAATAAAATTTCTGTCTAGAATAGCAGTAAGATTATCTACTTTGTATTTTGCTGCAGTCATTGCAGCTTCCCAAACTTGTCCTTCATCAGTCTCTCCATCACCCATAACAGTAAATATTCTAGTGTCTTTTCCATCAAGTTTTGCAGCTAATGCATTACCAATTGAATATGAAAGTCCTATTCCAAGTGAACCGCCACAAAATTCAACTCCAGGACATTTTAAATCTGGATGTCCTTGCAGTTTTGTTCCAAACTGCCTAAGAGTCTCCATTTTGGATTCATCAAAATATCCAGACACTGCCATATTTGAGAAAAGACCAGGTGAAGCATGTCCTTTGGACAGAATTAATTTATCTCGATCTTCCCATTCAGGATTTTTAGTATCATATCTTAGATGTTTATGAAATAGACATCCCATGATTTCAGCCATTGAAAATGAACCACCAGGATGGCCCGAGCCTGCAGCAGTTGTACCTTTGATGACAAGTTTTCTAGCTTTAAGAACATTTTTTTTAATCGTGTAATAATTTAATCCCATCTCAAACAGAAAATCACAAAGATTACATAAATAGCTATATCTGAAAATTTTAATCTGGATATATTCTATCTAAAGTATGGATCTGGATGGAAAACTGCCCCTGATGATATATGATGACAAATGCTATGTATGTATACAATTTGCAAAAATGGTTAATTTTTTTACAAGAGGACGACTTAGAATGATTGGACATTATACAGAGTTTGGAAAATCAATTAGAGAAAACTATCTTGACGAGAATGCGTTAGAGATGTTTTGGTTTATGAATAAAAATATGGCATATGGTGGAAGAGCTGCAATTTATCCATTAATCTCATCAATCTTTAATCTGAATGACGCTAATTCTAAGAAAATGTCAATTCAAGAATCATGTGATATTGGTTGTAAGGATTCACTTGCGGTATTCTTTAGATCTGCTAGTCTAATTACCCACAGTAAAAAAATTTCTCTAACAAAGTAAAAAATCTAGTAGCATCAGCCAAATATCATACAGTGTTCACAATCACAATTTGGTTCCTCTTTAGTTTTTGCTAGACATTTTTTATGTTGACCAGCCTGGCATTGGACACAAATTTTTTCTAGATTTTCAACTGAAGAATATTTCTTTGATTGGTCAAATCCAAATCCGCCATCTTGTGGTCCAACCATATTAGTAATATAAAACACTAGTATTTTTAGATCACTTTGTAAGTAATTGATCTATTTTGATTCTCGTTTCTTTGCCACTTGCATGTAGACATCTACTGTGCCACTACCAACTGGAATCTGACTTCCAACAATAACATTTTCAGTAATTCCTTTGAGTTCTTCAGTCTCACCTGTTTTTGCAGCAGTAGCAATTGTAGGTACAGTTATCTCAAATGCTGCACGTGCAAGTACACTATCTTTTGTGCCTGCAATTCCATGACGACCAATTTGTTGCATATANCCACGATGACACATTAAATCAGAAACCAACATAAGATATCTCTGATCAACTTCAAGACCTTGGTCTTCAAGAGTTGAAGAAAGCTCATTAATTAATGCATTTCTAGCTGCTTCTATTCCAAGAGTTTCAGCAATCTCAGAAACATTATTGGTTCTAACATTATTTTTATCAATGCCTGAAACCTTTANGACATCAGAAAGNTTTGAACCAGTAGTCTGAATTACCCATTCATTATCTTTCTTAACAATTGTAACTCTCTTAATGTCTTTTACACCTTTTACAGTTGTCTTACGTATTTTATTTCTTAATGTGATTACAGTTGGTGCATCTAATTCTTTATCAACAAGNNTNAAGATTAATGAACTGCCAAGNACTTCANNCTTGAATTTTTTNTTATTCTCTAATGCANTTTNAACATCATNAATTGTGCATCCACGATCAGAAANCTTCTTTTCATTTAGATTCAGAGTAATTTTTGTGGCATAATCAGTTGGATCATCTAGAATTAAGTCATTAACAGATGTTTCTAATATATTTCGAGCAACTTCTACTGCCTTTGCCTGATCATTTTTTGACTCTTTATCAAGATAAATGTCCATGGTTGGTGTNACTGGTTTTTTACGTGCATCAACTAATTCAATAAGTCTTGGTAAACCAAGTGTTACATTTCTTTCTGCGATTCCTGCAAAATGAAAAGTTCTCAATGTCATTTGTGTTCCCGGTTCCCCAATTGATTGTGCAGTTACAATTCCAACGGCTTGACCAGGTTCTGCTTTTGCATTATTATATAATTCCAATCCTTTTTTGGCAACTTTTTCTATTCCATCTTTGCTGAGTTTTGAATTTTCAAATCCATCTGTAACAGATTTTGTTAATCTTGGGTTAAATTCTTTGGTATATTTTTTAACTGCGTCAGAGATTTCATCTTTTGTAGCTGCCTTTCCCGAGTCCACAATTTCTTGTGATTCAATTAGTCTGTGTATGTTAAATGCCTCACCATGATCACTTTTTGAAACATCAATACCATCTTCACCATATAGGAACTGAATAATATGACCGTGTGGATCCCTTACTGTTCCATCATATTCTAGGCGGATGTGTTCTAACGCATTAATCAGTCTTCTTTGCATATATCCACTTTGTTGTGTTCTTACTGCAGTGTCTACTAACCCTTCTCTTCCTCCCATTGCATGAAAAAAGAATTCAAGTGTGGATAGACCATCACGATAATTTGATTTTACAAAACCGTGTGCATCAGGATTATCATCATGTTCCTTAAAATGTGGTAAAACACGATTATTGTAACCTTTATTCANTCTATTTCCACGTCTGGCTTGCTGACCAAGCACACCAGCCATCTGACCTACATTTAATGAAGAGCCTCTTGCTCCAGTAGTTGCCATAATCTTTCCAGCATTATTATCATCTAAGGAACTGTTAGCTGTAACTGCAGCTTTTTCTCTTGCCTTTCCTAGCTTATTTACAATATATGCTTCAAGGGTTTCTTCAGTTGTCATTCCTCTGGTTCCTTTAAGTTCACCAGTTTTTTGTTGGTCTATCAATTTGGATACATCATCATATGTTTCTTGAATATCATCATTAATTGAACCTCTATCTTTNTCAGACAATTCAAGATCACTGTATCCATAACTGAAACCATAATGAGTTATGAATTGTTTAATCATTATTAATTCAGAATTAAGAAATGATTTAGCAAGAGCATTACCATAATCTTTGGCTATTCTATGTAACACACTTTCAGGCTCTTCTGCACCGATAGATGATTTATCTATAACGCCACTGATAAGCTGACCATTTTTAATAACAATATCTTTTTGTTTNCCACCAGTTCCTTTAGACCATTTTGATGTCCAGATATAATTGAAATCAGTTGGTAAAAACAAGGAAAANAATTGTTTTCCNGAATATAGGTTATCTTTTTTATTAGCAGGTTCAGGTAANNTACCTGTAAAACCTCCAAGCATAGCTAGATTTGCAAATTCNTGGTNGGTTAATACTGTATCATCTTTGGTCATTAAATATGCACCAGTAATAAAGTCACGAAGTCCTCCAATTATTGGTCCACCAAATCTAGGAGAGATCAATTGATCCTGAACACGCATGAGAAGAACAGCTTCTGAACGTGCCTCCTCACTCTGTGGAACATGAAGATTCATTTCGTCTCCATCAAAGTCAGCATTGTAAGGTGGACATACAGATGGATGCAATCTGAATGTTTTTCCTGGTAATACTTTTACAAAATGTGCCATAATTGACATTTGATGTAATGATGGTTGTCTGTTAAACAAGACAACATCACCATCCATTAGATGTCTTTCAACTAAGAATCCAATTTCTAATGAATCAGCAATTAGTGAGCGATCTTCTACAAAGTCTAGTCTAATCTTTACACCATCAGGNCGAGTGATNTAGTTTACACCAGGAAATTCAGATGGACCNTTAATAACAAGTTTTTTCAATTTTTCAATATTCCAATCTGTAACAATTTCAGGAATAGTGAGTTTCATAGCAACTGCTTCTGGTACACCAACTTCAGATAAGTCAAGATTTGGATCAGGNGAAATTACAGTACGGCTTGAAAAGTCTACACGCTTTCCAGAAAGTGAACCCCGGAATCTACCTTCTTTTCCTTTTAATCTCTGTGTTAGTGTTTTTAATGGTCTTCCAGATCTATGATGGGCTTGAGGTATTCCAGATACTTCATTATCAAAATAAGTTGTGACATGATACTGCAACAGATCAACTAAATCTTGCACAATTAATGGTGGAGTGCCTGCTTCTTTACTTTCTTTTAGACGTTGATTAACTCTTATTATATCGACCAATTTGTGTGTTAGATCATCTTCTGATCTAATTCCAGTTTCAAGAATTATTGATGGTCTAACAGTTACTGGTGGTACTGGAAGAGCCTGTAGAATAAACCATTCTGGTCTTGCAGTTTTTGGATCGTACCCAAGTAAACGCAAATCATCATCANTGATTTGTGATAATCGTTCTCTAATTGTAATTGGTAGTAATCTGTTTTCTCCAATCTCTGTCTTTTCAATAAAGATTGTTGGTTTTGTAAAAATCAACTCATATTGTGACTTGCCACAATGTGGACAATCTTTTTGTTTCTTTGCTTTATCCTGAATTTGTTCAGGAATACGTTTTTGGGAAATTATAGTATATGAAGCCTCGCGCTTTGTGATCTTGGTAAATTCTTGAATATCTTCAGGTGCAAGTTTAATTCTTCCACAAGATCTACATGTAGATTGTAATAATTTGTATATATTNTCAACAAATGCAATATGAAGAACTGGTTCGGCAAGTTCAATATGCCCAAAGTGTCCAGGACTTCTTGCGGCAGTATTTCCATCAGTCACACATTTTTGTCCAGGTTCAAGAACACCTAATCTACCATCCATTAATCCACCTTGTACAGCCATTCCATCCTCATCATACGTCTCAGGCTGTGTTATTTCAGCAACTGAATATTTTCTAATTTCTTGTGGCGACCATACAGAAAATATTATCCCATCTATAATTTTAGTAGTAGTTGTAGACATTATACTCTCTCCTTTAGTTTTAATCTAGGTGCAATATTCAAACTAAGAATTTCTTGTAAAAGTAACTTGAAGGCATATGCCACAGATACTGATGAAATTGGCGCAGTCTCACCACATTGTGCACAAACAAACTTTCTCTTTCGTGCATCATGAAAACCGGTCAATCCACATTTCTCACAAACCAGAACTTCAGTTTTGTCTGATTCATCTAGTAATCGATCTTTTAGAAGCATGGANGCACCATAAGCTATNAAACAATCACGTTCCATTTCACCAAATCTTAGACCACCACCACGTGCTCTTCCCTCAGTAGGTTGTTTTGTTAACATNTGAACTTGACCCCGTGCTCTTGCATGAATTTTATCAGCAACCATATGGTGTAACTTTTGATAATATACAACTCCAATAAATACATCAACTAAGAACGATTTGCCGGTTCTACCGTCATACATTTTCTCTTTTCCAGAATACTTGAATCCCGCCTTGTCTAGAATATTTTTTACAATATCCATCTTCTCACCTACAAATGCAGAACCATCAAACTGTTTTCCTCGAACTGCAGCTGCTTTACCAGTTACTGATTCCATCATCATACCAACTGTCATTCTAGATGGAAATGCATGTGGGTTAATCAATACGTCAGGTGTAATACCTTGNTCAGTATATGGAAGATCTTCATTCTTTGCTAAAATACCAAGTACACCTTTTTGTCCATGTCTGGATGCAAATTTATCACCAATTTCAGGAACTCGCATATCTCTAACTCTAATTTTATACATTTTTCCACCCTCATGCGATTGTGTCATAACAACTGTATCAACCACACCAGCCTCTGATGGTCTAACACCAATTGAAGTGTCTCTACGGTATGGACCTCTTGATTCAAATTCTTTGTATTCCTCCATAAATCGTGGTGGACTACTTTTTCCAATCAAAATATCACCACCTATAACAGTAGATTCAGTAGCCACAATACCATCCTCTTCTAAAAGTCTATAGGATTTTTCACCCTTGTATCCTCGTATATTATCATCTGCATTAGGAATCTCAAAGTTATCTCTCATACCGCCAGGATACTGTTTTGCTTCAGCATCATAAATTCTATAAAAGAATGTTCTTGCAAGTCCTCTGTCTACAGACGATTTACTTAGAACAATAGCATCTTCAATATTATAACCATCAAATGGTAAAACTGCTACAATACAATTTTGACCTGCTGGTCTTTCTTCCATTCCCAATAAATTTAATGATTTAGTTGTTACAATTGGAATTTGGGGATACAGCATGAAATGCTGACGTACATAGGTACTAGTATTCATCATAGGTGTAGAAAATCCTAAACTTTGTTTTGCCATAGCAGATTCGTATGTATTTCTTGGAGATTGATTATGCTCAGGATATGGAATGATGGAAGCTCCTGCACCTAAAATTGCCGAGGGGAAAATTTCCAAATGTGTTAATTTTTTTGCATTTTTTTCATCAAATGTAATATAACAATTTTCCTCTTCGTTTGCGTCTATTAACTCAATAATTCCCATTCGAATCAAATCATTCCACGAAATTAATTTTTTAGTAATTTTATCTAAGAATTCTTGTGTTAAGAGCGATTTAGAATTTTTAACTATTATAAGTGGTCGGAGAACTCTACCAGCATTACAATTTACATAAAGTCTTTTTGTAGCACCAGCTTGATCTGGTTCAAATAATGAAATCCCTACATGAGGATGAATTTTTGAACTTCGTCTTAATGTACGTAAGGATTCAGTTAATTCTTGACCATTTTTGTGAAATCCAATAAGTTTTCCATCAACAAAAATTCTAGCACCATCTTTCTTTATTTCATTATTTGCAGTAATTAGATCATTAACTCCAGAACTATACAATGTCTCAACTATATCCTCAGATGGAACATTTACAGAAATAATTGCAGATAATGCAAGATTTTTCACTAAGCCACAATTAGAACCCTCGGGTGTTTCACTAGGACAAATTCTTCCAAAGTGGGTAGAATGTAGATCTCGTGCCTCAAAATTAGGCTGTGTACGACTTAATGGTGATTGAACTCGTCTAAGATGACTAATTGTAGAAAGATAATTTGTTCTGTCTAATAGTTGTGTGACACCAACTCGTCCACGACCCCAATTACCAGTTGCAATAGCATTATTGAGTTTATCAGAAATTATACCTGGCCTAATTGCAGCAGCTACTGCATTTAGTCCTCGTTTTTGGCCTGAACGTTCTAATTGATATTTCATATCTCTAACAAGATTTCTAAATGCAGTTCTAAAGAGATCTGCAAGCATTTGTCCTGCAAATTTGATTACTTTATTTCCATAATGATCTTTGTCATCAGGATCAATCCAGCCAAGTTTTAATTCAATTAATTTACAAGCTGCTTCACCTAAGAAAAATGCTTTTTCTTTTCGGTTTTCTGGATGTTTTCCCAAGTGTGGTAATAATCCCCAATCAAGTAAAGTTTCAGCTCTTTTAATTTGAAATTCCTCTAGCATTCCAGGTGCAATTCTTTTACTAATGTAAATAACAGCATCTTTTGCAGTTTTAACATCAGCAGCTTTTTCAAAAGAACCTTCTAATTGGTTTTGAATATCATCAATCAAGGAAACTACACTTGCNATATCCTTATCTGATTCTAAACCAAGAGCACGAATTAAAGTAACAATTGGTATATCTACAGGTGAGCCAGGAATCTTTGCAACAATAAGCCCATCTTCTTTCATTATTAGTTCAAGTTTTGCTCGATATCCAACAATAGATGAATACACCTTTGCTTTGAATACTGCTTTACCACCAACTTTTTCTTTATCAACAATTATTTTATTGTAAGAAAGATCCTCTAAACCAACTATTACTCTTTCAGAACCGTTAATGATAAAATAGCCACCAGGATCTTTTGAATCTTCACCATGATCAATTAATTTTTGATCAGTGAAACTATGTAAAATACATGCATGTGATCTAATCATAACAGGCATATCTCCAATGTGAACATGTCTAGATTCTAGTANTTTTCCATCTTCAACAACGCTTGCTTCCATCATTACTGGAGCAGCATAAGAAATATTCCTTAGTCTTGCTTCAGCAGGTGTAATATGAGTNATTGAGCCATCAAGTTCCATCATTCGTGGTTTTTGAATTTTGATTTTTCCAAGTTGAATTTTGTAAGGATACTCAGCATTTTCAATATCTATATGCTCAACTTCATTGATGATACTCTGTAAACCAGTATCAAGAAATTCATCGAATGAGTTTAGATGTTGTCGTGCAATACCTTCTTGTTTCAAAATGTTTTGAATTACTGACCATTTAGAACCGCTGACTTGCATTATATTTCCACCACATATCTATAGTAAATGCTCTCACCAGCAGTTCCACTGGTTCTAGAAATTTTTATCATATCACCTGGTTTAACGCCAAGACCTAAAATTGCAGGATCGTTAACAAAGATAAATGGTAAATCAGTGGGATTACAGTTGAAATTTTCTAATACTTGCTCTGCTTCTTTTTTTGTTAAAATTTCATGTTTTGGCACAAAAACATGATCAGGTACAAGAGTTGGGATTTTCTTAGTAGCCATAAATTTTCCCTCCGTGCATAACATTAGTTATTAAAGAAAGCAGGACAAACAAACTGAAAAAAGTCTCTCTGAGGTTAATATATATTTAATTAGATTTTTTTGGGAAAAATCAAAATTATCTCAGTAATCTGTTTTTTTTATTCTACTCTGGTTAAATATAACAAAATTTGACACAGATTATTGAGTCTAAAGGTCAATATGGTTTTTTTGATAATAACTTTGGTAGTTTTGTCAGTAGGTAGTACAACTATAGCACCAGCATTTGCTGCTAATCATGCAGGAGGTAATTTCGCAGAAAGTGGAGTTTCAGTAGATGTCTCAACTGAAAAAGAATCCTATAATCCAGGAGAAACTGTAACCATTTCTGGTGTAGTTAGTCCATACATTCCTGGTGAAGATGTACTTCTACAAGTGGTAAGTCCAAGAAATAATATTGTTCAAATTGCACAAATAGAAGTTGACCCATATAATGGAATTTTCCATAAAGACATTGAAACATCAATTGGGGGGGTTTGGAAGGAATCAGGAAATTACGTAGTTAGAGCATTTTACTTTGATAACAAAGGTGTAACACAATTTAGTTATGGATTAAGTTCTGTTGGTGTAAAAGAAACACCATTGGGAGCAGAAGAGACAACACAGAATGAAACTGAGGAAGGAATAGACGTTACTGAACTTGTCGGTGTTGAAGATATAGGAGAAAATTCATTACTAGTTGAGGGTGTAAATGTTAATTATACAATTAATGGTGGAAAAATTATTTCAATTGTACCTGATATAGATGAGACGTCATTAATAATTGAAATAAGAACTACCAGTGATGGTGAACTAGTAATTACATTACCAAAAGATGTCATAGATGGAATATTTTTTGTTTTAGTTGATGGGGAAGAAATTAACTATGGTGAAGAATTAAATGATAACTCATCTACATTAACTATTCCATTCCATGACGGATCAGAGCAAATTGAGATTATTGGCACATTTGTAATTCCAGAATTTGGTACTATAGTTGTACTAGTATTGGCAATTTCAATTATTGCAATAATTGCAGTAACTTCTAAATCGAGACTTAGTTTAATGCCAAAACTCTAAAAACCTTTTAAAAACTAGTAACAAGGTGATGTGAATCACTTTAAGTATAAATATGGAAAATTTTTCTATTCATTAGATGAACGTTCAATCTATTGTACTACTAATGGCAGTTTTGTCAGTAGGTAGTATGGGCATCGCTTCACAAGCATTTGCCGATCATCACGGTGAAGGTCAGGGAATACCAATTCAAATTTCAACTGACAGTGATACATATGATCACGATTCAACAATTTCAATTACTGGACAAGTAAGTACAGTAAGAGATGGTGCTGCAATAGCTATTGTAGTATCTGGACCAATGGGAATTGTTTCAGTTGATCAAGTCACACCAAGTGCTGATGGCAGTTTCTCTAGTTCAGTAGGAACTGGAAGTAACTTGATGAAGTACGATGGCGAATACAAAATAAAAGCAACATACGGAGACAAAAGCATTAACGACTCTGTTATTGTGACACTTGAAGGTGGAATCGCAGCTGGCTCATTGTCAGGTGGTGATGACCATCATGAAGAAGGACACCATGAAGCAGCAGAAGCTTATGACCTTACAGATGATGTAAGCACAAGCATAAGTGGAGGTCATGTGGAAAGCGTAACTGCAGGAAACAACTCAGTAGTTATAGCAATTCATGATGCTGAAGACGGTGGAGAATTAACACTAACAGTAGCAAGTGATGTACTAACACCATTTGATGATGGTAGTTACTTTGTTCTTGTAGATGGAGAAGAAAGTGATGATGCAACACAGAATGGTAATTCAGTAACAATTCCATTGGAATTTGGTGTAGAATCAGTTGAAGTAATTGGTACACACGTAGTTCCTGAATTTGGTACAATCGCAGCAATCGTATTAGCAGTTGCAATTATTGCAATAATTGCAGTAACTTCTAAATCGAGACTTAGTTTAATGCCAAAACTCTAAAACCACANCTTTTTTCATTTTTTTTATTTTTTTTAATTCATGAGTAAGAGAAATATACAATCACATTGAATATTTTGCATGTATAAAATAGCCAGTTTATTATTTTTAATATTAATTTCATCAATGTCTGTCAATTCTGTATTTGCACAAGAAATATCTGGACAAAAAATTAGTATAACTACAGATAATACCGCATATGAAGAAGGAGATGTAATTACAGTTACAGGTAGTATAGAAAAAATCATTCCCGGGACACCAATAATTTTACAGTTATTCATTGAGAGAACACAAGTAGATGTTGCACAAATTGATGTTTCAAATCAGGGTGATTTTTCAACAACATTTGTTGCATCAGGCCCACTATGGTCAAATGATGGAGATGTATCAATAAGAGCTTCTTATGGTACAATGTTTGCAGAAACAAATTTTACATTTTTTAGTCAGGTGAAAGAAGACACATTTCTCCTGAATCAAGAAGTAGAAATTCCCAATGAAGGTACATTCGATGTTCCATATACAATGAAAGGTGGTACCGTACAATCAATTTTACTAAATCAAGAAAATTTAGGATTAGACATCAACATTAACACAACCTCTGATGGCTCGATCACATTAGAGCTAAATAGAAATTATATAGATTCAATTAAACCTGATGGTACCAATGAAGATTTCATAATTATAGTCTATAATTTACAGGTAAATGAGCCAGTACAAACAGAATTTCTAGACCTTGAATCAACAGACGAATCTAGAGTAATTCAGATTCCAATTAAAAGTGGTGATAATTTGATTCAAATTATTGGTACGTTTGTAATTCCAGAATTTGGTACTATTACACAGTTTGTTTTAATCATTGCAATACTTTCAATCATTATTATCACCACTAAAACAAAATTTAGATTAAATAATTTTTAGAAATTTACTTTTCCAGGCATATACCCATCATAATCCACTTGAACAGAAGAAAATCCAAGCATCTGTAATTTTTCTGAAATCTCTTCTATTTTTTGATTATCTCTAAGTAATGGAATCTTATCAATATCAACTTCAATTTTTGCAATACCATCCAAGTCTCTAACACGAACTTGTTTTGTATCTATACTTTGTTTAATAATCAACTCACCCATTTCCACTCTTGCTAATCTTTCTGCAGTAACTCTTTGTCCCCAAGGAATCCTAGATGCTAAACATGAATTTGATGGTCTATCATAAATTGATAAACCAATGATTTTAGTTTGATCACGAATGTCTTGTTTTGTAAAATTTGTTTCTAGTAATGGACTTCTAATTCCATTTTTATGTAATGCTTCAATTCCAGGTCTGTAATCTCCTAGATCATCTGTATGAGTACCATCAACAATTACTTCAGTACCAAGTTGTTTTGATAGGATTAGTAGTTTCTCAGATAATTCATCACGACAATAAAAACATCGATTTTTATCATTTTTGACGAAGTTTTCATTTTCTAATTCATCATAACTAATTATCATATGTTTAATTCCTATTTCATGTACAATCTTTTTTGCAGAATCTAATTCATCTTGTGCTAATGTTTTATAATCAGCAGTAACGGCAATTGCATGTTTTCCAATTTTTTCAAATGCAGCATATGCCACTAATGCACTATCAACACCCCCAGATAATGATATTAAAACACTATTTTTGTTACTAAACCAGTTAAGTAAATCTTGATATTTTTTCATTTTCTTATTTGATTAATTTTTTCTCTAAGTAACTCTTCAGTTTGATTAAACGACATACTTAATGAATTTGATATAGATTTTATATCTTCAAATTCAATCTTGAAATGAGAATTACCCTTAACTATTTTATAATGAACTGAGAATTTATGACCATCAATTTCCACTGTATTTTGTTCAATTGATCTAGGAACAACATATCTATCTGAATTTCTAATTCTGACACCAAGAGTTTTGGTTTCAGCAACTAATAATTCCAAAATAGTATTCATTGATTCTGAATCACATATTACAGATATCAATTGAGTTGGTCTACCTTTTTTTGTAATTCCAGAAGTAATCGTTACATCTTTTGCCCCATTTGACATGATTTTTTCAATCATATTTCCCAAGACTTCTCCAGATACATCATCTACATTAGTTTCTAGGATCTGAACTGTATCTTTGACTAGATTGGTTTTAGCTTTCCCATTTACAATTTTTAGGACATTAGCAAATTCTCCAAAATCTTTTGTTCCTGCACCATATCCTAGAGAAGTTATCTTTATTGGTGGATAAAATTCAGAACATATTTTTGCCAAATTAACCAAAATACTTGCTCCCGTAGGAGTGGTTAACTCATCTGTAATAGTTCCACCTTGAATAATTATTTCAGAATCTTTGAAAATTTCTAAAATTGCATACGCAGGATTTGATGTTTTACCATGTGAAAATTTTACACTACCGCCACCAATTGCAACAGGTGAGCAAATTATTTCATCATTAAATAAATTCAAATCATCTAAAGCGATTGCTGTACCAATAATGTCAACTACTGTATCAATACTTGCTGCCTCATGGAAATGAACCGATGATTCTGGTTCTCCATGAACTTTAGATTCTGCAGAAATTAGAGTGTTAATTGTATTCGTTACAAAATTCACACCAGATTTAGATAATCCAATTTTTTTTGATGATTCTATAATACAATTCTTTACATCAATGCCCTTTCTTTCATGAATATTCTCATCAATTTCTAAAACTAGCTGAATTGCGTCTTTTCCATTTTTTTGTACAGATACAAAATCAATATTTGTAATCTTAGAATTATCTAAAAGTGATTCTGCGGTGTAGATACCCTCAATAATTCTTGATTTATTTGCTCCAAGACTTACTAATGATGATANNATCATATCACCTGANATTCCNGCAATCTGNGCATCNATGATTAGAACCATNAANTATGANTANNAAAAATNCATAAAAATCTGTTTGTAATTCAAACTAAGATTTAATTAATCAAAATCTTGAGCGCATATATGATTACAATAATAGGAGCAGGCAAAGTGGGTGGAGACGCAGCACTATTTTCTGCACTAAAGCAGTTAGATGAACAAATACTTCTCTTAGACATTGCAGAAGGACTACCACAAGGCGAAGCAATGGATATCAATCATATGTTATCCGAGCAAGGCATTGACGTTGAAATCAAAGGTTCGAATAATTATGAAGATATGAAAGGTTCAAAAATTGTCGTAGTTGTTGCAGGTGCCGGACGAAAACCTGGAATGACNAGAATGGATTTACTGAANATTAATGCAGGAGTTGTAAAAGATGTTGTAGGAAATATCAAAAAATATGCTGATGATTCGCTTATAATCCCCGTAACTAATCCATTAGACCCAATGGCATACATAACTTTCAAAACTTCTGATTTTGAAAAAAGNAGAGTTTTTGGAATGGGTGGAATGCTGGATTTATCAAGATTCAAGCAATTCATTCATGAAGAAACTAATTCCTCAAGAAAAGAAATTGATGCATTAGTAATTGGTGAACATGGAGAAAATATGCTTCCATTAACCAGACTTGCAAAAATATCTGGAAAACCTCTATCAGAAATTCTTCCTCAAGAAAAACTTGATAGTATTTTTACGTTAACAAAAAATGTTGCAGCTGAGGTTATCAAACTAAAAGGTGCTACAGTTCATGCACCTGGAAATGCAATTTCTGCAATGATAGATAATGTTGTCAATGATAAAAAACAAGTAATGCCAGTCTCTACATACTTAGATGGNGAATATGGTTATTCTGATGTTTCAATTGGAGTTCCTGCAGTACTAGGTAAAAACGGTGTAGAGAAAATTATTGAGCTTGAATTAAATGATAATGAGAAGGATTGGTTTGAAAAAGGTGTGAAAAGCGTTAAAGATGCAATATCAGGCATAAATGTATAAACAGTTTCTAAATTCATTATACAGTAAGAAAAGAATTGGATATTTCAGAAGTCTTAGAATCATTAAATCAAGGTAAAATTTCAGTAAGTAAAGCTAAGAAGCTTCTGGAATTATATTCAATTGAAGAAGTAGAAAAATTTGCAAAAATTGACATTAATCGTAAAATGAGAAAAGGTATACCAGAAGTAATCTTTGCAGAGAAAAAACAGCTAGTAGAAATAAAAAAAATTATTTCAAAAGTGTTAAAAAAATCAGANAGTGTTTTAGTTTCAAGAATTCAGAAAAAAGATTATCAAAAAGTGATAAATTTTTCTAAAAAAAATAATTATAAAATAAAAAAAGGAAAAAATACAACAACTACCTTAATTTTTAGAAAAACTATTAAAAAATCTGGAGGNAAAATTGGAATAATTACTGCCGGAACATCAGATATTGGTATTGCAGAAGAAGCCAAACTCATGTGTGAGTCTATGAATTGTGAATGCATTACAAGTTATGATATTGGAATTGCAGGATTACACAGAACATTTCCTATATTGAAAGAATTTGTTAAAAAAGATGTAGATGTTATCATTGTAGCTGCNGGAATGGAAGGTGCNTTAGCTTCAGTTGTATCATCTATGGTAAATGTCCCAGTAGTAGGNGTTCCAACATCTGTTGGGTATGGATATGGTGAGAAAGGAATAGCAGCATTAGCGTCAATGCTTCAAAGTTGCTCATTAGGTCTTTCGGTTGTTAACATAGATAATGGAATAGGTGCAGGTGCAGTAGCTGCTAAAATAGCCAATCAGAACGCTAAAAAATAATTTTTTACTAGTTAAACGTCAGTTTTCTCGTAAATCATATATATCATACAAAAATGTTGAAGTTAACGTTGAACGGAAAAAGAATTGTTCTTACTGCTGATAGAAGTTTGATGACAAATTATAGAGGAAATTTTCTTTATGGATTTATTGCATGTGGACCATACGAAGTTCTACCAGAATGGGTCTTTGATAAAG
Source organism: Nitrososphaerota archaeon (assembly GCA_002698885.1). Classification (GTDB taxonomy): domain Archaea; phylum Thermoproteota; class Nitrososphaeria; order Nitrososphaerales; family Nitrosopumilaceae; genus Nitrosopelagicus. The sequence goes on from PAAH01000008.1 coordinate 34,708, forward strand.
TGTTTTGCCCACCAGTAGAAACTGATACTATTACAGGAGAAGCCAAAGTTGCACAAGTAGGTCTAAGAAGAGTTGAGGCTGCATTACATCAGGGTTACAAAAAAGATGAAGTATTTGTTGCAAACCCAGATTATTTAGCAAAATCAATTGGACCAGATACCAAAGTGGTTGGAATTAATGTCATGGATCCACTTGGAATGGCTCCAGTTACAACTACAATGGCTCCAGAAAAACTATCCTATGTTGCAATGAAATTCAAAAAGATGTGTGCTGACATAATTCAGTTAAAGAAAAAATATGATTTCAAAGTTGCAGTTGGTGGAAATGGAGCATGGGAATTAGCAAAATCNGATAGAATGAAAGTNCATGGAATAGATACAGTTGTNGTNGGTGAAGCNGATGANCTTGCNTTAGATTTGTTTCATGAATTAGAATCAGGTGAAGCACCAGAAATGATGCATTGTTTTGTAAAAAATATTCAAAATATTCCGGAAATTACTGGTCCTACTGTAAATTCATTGATTGAGGCAATGAGAGGATGTGGTAGAGGATGCGATTTTTGTGATGTCAACAAGCGCTCTAAAAAGGATCTACCAGTTGAAAGATTAGTTAGAGAAGCAAAGATGAATCTTGATTATGGATTTGATTCTGTTTGGTTACATTCAGACGAAATGTTACTTTATGGATGTGAAAGTAGAGATTTCCAGCCAAATTATGATGCAATTACAGAACTTTGGAAAGCATTAAAAAACTTAGGTGCAAACTTTATTGGAACTACTCATATGACTTTCTCTGCAATAGCAGCAGACCCCAAACTTTTACACGATATATCAGAAATTAATGGAATGCACAATAATGGAAGATGGTTGTCAACCAACTTAGGGATTGAAACAGTAGCACCAAGAATGGTAAAAAAACATCTTGGAGTAAAAACAAAACCATTTTCAGTTGATGAGTGGGGTTGGGTTGTTCGAGAAGGTGCAAAAATAATGAATGAAAACCATTGGTTCCCAGCTGCGACAATCATAATTGGATGGCCTGATGAAACTCCTGATGAAACTCAATATACAATTGATATGATGCAAGACTTTAGAGCCACAAANTTCAGAGGATTGGTTGCACCATTACTATACCAAGACTTTAGTGAGAAAAACTCGATGCATTTTGGAAATTTGAATGAGGCACAATTTACACTATTTTGGAAATGCTGGGAAAATAACCTCCGTGTGATTAATGATATAATTCCAATAATTCTTAGAAATAAAACATACGGTCCACCAATGAAAATTTTCATGTATGGAATTCTCAAGGCAGGAACATGGGCAATTATGCGATATCTTAGAGGGTTGTGTAAAGACCTCTTTAATGGTCGTTTACCTGAGGATATTGTAGAAAAATATGCAAGAAGTAGATCTGTTGCTGCTCCAGATTATACACGATAAAAATTAAATCTGTTCTATTGCTTTATCTGCAATTGTATTTCTTTTTGGTGTTATTGANATAAAATATTGTTTGTCNGCACGTTCAACTGCTTCAACTTTTGTAATACTTCTTGANACAACATCGAATTCATGAATTCCATTTTCTAATTCACCTTTTGCATATAACATCAAAAATGTATCACCGCCAGTTGGACTCAATGGGATAAAAGAACAGACATATCCTTTGTACGAATTTATTGGCATTGTATTTTTCATGGGTGGTGCAACTGATGCAAGATACATGAACATATCTTCTATATTTTCAAATTCTTCATATTCAACGTTCATGATGATGAATATATTTTAGAATATAATAACTTAAAGATTATTTTCTTCTATTTTTGAGTGCAATTATGACAACTGCTGGGGCTACAAAGTACATTCCAATGTTTAGCATGATTATTCCAATTCCATAGCCGAGCATTTCTTGTTCTGTGTCAATGTCAACATAGTTGAGTATGGTTAGTGATGTTAGTAATGGTGTTAATCCAACCTTTACTACTTCTTTGAATACTGGATTCTCTCTTTCATAATCTGCTACTGTTGGACTGAATGTATAGTAGAATGTGTTGAATGCTGTCATGAATGATGTTCCAGATTGTGTTTGTAATACTGTATTATCACGAATTTCTCTCAAGAACTGTACTTGTGGAGCCATCTCAGAGCCATATGCTGCAGTTGCAATTAGGCAGCCACCACCTTCAGTAGATTCAGGTTCGGTAGTTACTATTTGCTCGTCTCCAACATTAATTGTAAAAACAGTTGTCTCTAATGGAATTGGTTGGAATAATATTCCCTCCATGTCAATTATTACCATATGTTCACCTGGTGATGTAAACTCTACAGGAATCTTAACTTCTCCAAGTGAGGTATGTGTCAACGGAATTGGTCCAAATATGTTCTCACCATCTTTTACTACTTTAACCGTATAGTCAATATGTTCTTGAATCTTATTCGTCATGGGATTTATCCAACCTATGTACAATTTTGATATAGAATCTGATTCTTCAACTGATAATCCAATTTTCAATGTCCCCTGCTCTGATGACAATATCTGCTCATAATCTTCTGGAAGAAGAGGTGCAGCAGCAAATGCTGGAGACACTAAGAATGGTACCAAGAATAATGCAAATAGAATTTTCATAATTCATGGAAAATAATTGATAATAAAAACGATGTTCATCCCATGATTAGATTTTGTCGAATCATTAAATAGGGATTTTCAAATAGTCTACGTATTGTATTACAAAATTTTGATATTGTCACTAATTGCAATTACAGCAATTCCGTTGTTAGTTGACAATGTATTTGCTCATGGACTTGGTGGTGATGTGGCACCTCCATTAAGTTTTGGCGGAATGGAGGTAACAGTATTTACACAACTTGATCCTTCAGACATTACCGTAGGTAAGGTAGATTCTGCTAATCTTTCCGTTAGATTCTATGATACATTAACTGATGTTAATCTTGATCAGGTTACATATCGTGTTGAATTGTGGCGTTCAGGTGATCTTTTGGCACGAAGTTTGTTTTATGATAAAGATGGTACTCTAGACATCGAAATCAAACCAAAATTTGGTTGTAGTGCAGATAAGTTATGGAAATGTACACAATATTATGGTGAGATAGAAGGAACAAGTGGCGGTTTGTTTGCACGAGGTGAAGGTAGACCCGTAGTTGATGGACCAATTTTTGACAAAGGTGGATTATACAATATCAAAGTAGACATTGAAGGTGCAACTAGTCCCAAAATTTTAGTTGCAGAACCATTAAGTTTTGAAACATTTGTTAGTATTGCACAAGAACAAGACTTTCTCATACAAACTGCATCAGCAGAAGAGCTTCCTGTTACTGTAAAAACATACTATGATGATGTAGAAAATTTTGCATATAACAAGTCTTCACATAAAATTTCATTTAAAATGCCATTTGATTGGACACCAGAATATGTAGAACTAGTTCAAGTTGTACATCAAGAAATACGCGTTCCAAAATCATTTGATCCTTACAGTGCTGAAACTTCCTTTGTAGGATATGTTGATGGAGTTAAAGTAGACCAGAGAGCATTACTAATTGATCCATATTCATCAGAAACTGAAAATATAGTACACTTTTTGATTACAGGAAATGAACTAAAGCGAATTAATGATGAGTTAGGTCCAAGTCACCAAACAAGTGGTGAAATGTTTTTTGAATTAATGCCAGAAGGTGTCGTCCAAAAAAATTCATTTAATGTAGCATTTGAAAATGGATATACTGCCTTTATTGCTTGGGAAACAAAATATGGTGCAGGACAGGAAATTCCATTTGAATTCTCATTTTTCAATGCAGACGGTAAGTTGGTAAAGGATGCAATTTACGCATTCGCACTATCAGATCCACAAGGAAAACAATTCAATGTTGTAACAGGTGATAATCCAGAGCAATTCGTTGGTGTTAAAGCAGTTGAAGGAATATCCACAGAACCAATTTACATTCCAACTGAAGGAATGTACACACTTTATCTTACCCTGACAGGTGAAGGATTTTTCAATTATGATACGTTTTATGCTGGGCAGCATATCTTTGAAGTAGGTTCTGCTGGTTCATCTACTTCCAATTCAACTGTTCCAGTCTCTAATGTAGTTTCAATTCCTGACTGGGTCAAAAATAATGCTGGATGGTGGGCAGCAGGTGAAATTGATGATAATACATTCGCTAATGGAATTGAATACATGATTAAAGTTGAGATTATTTTAGTTCCAGTAACCGAAAGTGGTGCTGAAAAACAAGATGCTGTAATTCCTGATTGGGTCAAAACCAATGCTGGATGGTGGGCAGCAGGTGAAATTGATGATAATACATTTGCTAATGGAATTCAGTATTTGATAAAAGAAGGAATAATTGCAGTTTAGGTTACTTAGAAACCGTCTTTGTTAAGAATTAAACCAAGCAATGCAGCTCGTGTAAACTTGCCATACTCTGCTTGTTTGAAATATTTTGCATGTGGTGATGAATCAACATCAGAAGAAATTTCATCTAAACGTGGTAGTGGGTGTAAGATAATTGCATCATCTTTCATTTTTTTGATTATGTCTTGACCAATCACATAACTTCCCTTTACTTTCATGTATTCTTCTTCATCAGGAAATCTCTCTTTCTGGATTCTTGTTACGTATAGAACATCTAGATCTTCTATGTATTCGTCAAGACTAGTAGATTCTGTGTACGATAGTCCTTTTTTAATATCATAAGTGGAATCAGAACGAATTTTTAATGATTCAGGTGATATTAGATGAACATCAACATCGTAGTTTCCAAGCCCATACAATAATGAATAGACTGTTCGTCCATACTTGAGGTCACCAATAATTCCAATCTTTAATCCATCAATTTTTTGTTTTTCTTTTCTTATAGTATAAAGATCCTGTATTGCTTGCGTTGGATGCTCTTCAGTACCACTTCCTCCATTAATCAGTGGTTTTTCTGAAATTTCTGCTGCATATCTGCTTGAACCGTCCAATGAATTTCTTAAAACCAAAACATCGGAATAGCCAGCCATTATTTTTACAGTGTCTGCAAGACTTTCTCCCTTTTGTATTGATGATGAATTTGCATCAGCAATTCCAAATGAAGTTCCACCAATCAGAGCCATTGCAGCCTGAAAACTAAGACGAGTTCTAGTACTAGGTTCAAAAAACAAATATCCCAATGCTTTACCTCTTGCAATTTCCCTTCTTTGAGATGATTCCATTTCAAGAATTTTATCTGTCTCAGAATAGATTACCTCAAGTTGAGCCTTGTCAAGATCCTGAATTGAGATTATATCCTTATTGAAGAAATCGTTCATCCTTCAACCATTTATAGAGCCAGATATACAAACCATACTAATGGAACAGTCTGACCTGATTGTTAGGCGTATCAAAGATGGTACAGTAATAGACCATATCAACGAAGGTAAGGGTCTCCAAGTGCTACAAGCCTTAGATATTGATGGTAGAAGGGGAAATGTCATTACTATTGCTCTAAACATGCCTAGTGGAAAGCTGAAAAAGAAAGACATGATAAAAGTTGAGGGAAGATTCCTTGAAGACGATGATACCAACAAACTTGCAGTAATTGCCCCATCATCAACTGTCAACATAATCAAAGACTACAAACTTGTTGAAAAGAGACGTGTCTCATTACCAAATGAAATTGATAGAATTTTTAGATGCTCCAATCCTGATTGTGTCACAAACAGCAATGAACGTATTGAATCAATCATGGATGTAATGGATAAAGAAACTCTCATACTAAAATGCAGATACTGTAGCAGATTATTAGATGTCAGTAAGATAAAATACCAAAATCAATAGAAATTTTTTAAGATAATATTTTCTTAGTTGCTGATTCTAAATATTAACATTAATTGTCTATGGAAAATTTGACTAATTATTGTCCTAGAATAATAAACATCATTACAATACCGTAAATAGCAATTGATTCTACCATTCCGATAAAGATGAATACTTTGGATTGTAATGCTGGGTTTTCAGTAATTACTGCTAAACCGGCAGAACCGACATAACCCAAGCCAATTCCTGCACCCATTGCAGCAAGTCCAAATGCAAGACCAGCACCAATAAGTTTTGATCCATCAGATGACCCTAAATCACCAGCGGCTTCTTCTGCATATGCTACACTTGCTAAACCTGAAATTGATATTGCTAGTGTTGCAAGAAGTAAAACCGGGAGTATTCTCATTTGCATTTTTTGCTTTTTTCAGACTATATTTAAATCAACAGTTAATTCGTCTAGATCTGATCCAGAGTTTTCTTTTTGAATCCGTCAAGGTCTTTTTTTATACTTTGAGAAAAATCATCATGTTCTTTTTCTAAAGCCTTTTTAGACTGATCTAATAGTTTTTTAATTTCATCTTTACCCATTATTCTCTCTTCTCCATTGAAGCCTTTACTTTTTTTAATCTTGCGAATTCTTCTCTTTCCCTCTCCTCAAGAGTTGCCAAAATGTACCTCACCCTTTGGGTATATTGAGGAATTATGATATTTTCTAATGCATTCAGCAATTTTTGGGTCTTTTCAAGTGCCTTCGCAAGGCTAAAAATCGAGTTTTCAAATTCAGCTGCCTTGCAAATTTTTGGTAGTAATTCTTTGATTTGTTTCGCACCACGATCAATTGATGCATTAGTATCAGCAAATCCATATGGCATTGATTTTGTATCTTTTTCAGTAACACTAAGTACAGGAATTGTAACGTCAACAACTCGCTTTATTCCTGATTCAACTTGCATTACTGCTGGAGTTGTCTGTGCAACAGAATCCACAGTTGAAACTCCTAACGATAAATATGATTCATTTACTGATTTGTAAATATCTTGTAATGGATCCCAAATTCCACCTCTGGTTTTTTGGGCTTCGGTAATCATTTCTTCAATATTTTTTAGTAAGACTTTTCGCTTATCATCTAGAATTTTCTGGACCATTGTAGCAACTTGTGTTGATCGCTTGTACTTGAATAATTCAATCTTTGTCGCAACAACATTCTGCCCAAAAGACATTTAGAATTTCTTACTCCTTGTAGTATTGCTCTATGAACTTGTCTTTGACTTTAGTAAGCTCGTTTTTAGGTAGATTAGAAATAGTATTCCATTGTAGTCCTAGTGTGGGTCTGTTTCGTCTCTCCGGCTTTTCTCAGACTCCCAAAATAATATGCAGATATCATTTAGGCCCCTGGGCCCGGCTTTGGCTTGGCTTGGCTGGTTGGCTTTTGCTTGGTTTGGCTGGTTGGCTTTGGCTTGGCTTGGCTGGTTGGCTTTGGCTTGGTTTGGCTTGGGCCCAATGGGCCCGGGCCCAATGGGCCAGGGGCCCGGGCCCTGGGCCCGGGCCCAATGGGCCCCTGGGC
>PAAH01000009.1 GCA_002698885.1 Nitrososphaerota archaeon
GGCTATATTATTTAACCAACGAAGAAAGATTTCAAATCATTACTCAAAAAACACTCGAGTCACAAGCAATGTTGGCAGCAGAGAATCCATTTGCATTTGGGTATCTTCTAAATGTGTTGTATCTTAATATTGTAAAACCCACCGAGATTACTATTCTTGATGCTCAAAATGCAAAGGATATGCATATAAGACTAAACAAAAAATTTCTACCTGAATCAATAATTGTACAAATAAAGGCTGAGGAGGATCTGTTAGGATTATCAAAATTTCCTTTTTTTGCAGGAAAAGAATTCCCAAAACAGGAACCATTTTACAGTATATTTGTATGTAAGAATTCTACTTGTTCATTGCCATTAACAAATTTATCAGATATTGAAAAAATACTCTAGATAATTTTTAGATCAATTTGTAATTTTTGTCCTACTTGGGGTCTTCCCATCTTTTCAAACCTATTCTTTGGTAATGTAACTACAACTGAAGTCTGTGCATAGCTTTTTAATTTAATAGTTGGCTGTGATTGAAGAATTGCTTCTAGTAGAGGCATTACTTGTTGTTTAGTATCTGTATCCAATTTTTTTGAAACATTTTCCATGATTAATTGTTTTTGTGATAAAGGTTCAGTTTGAACATCTTCAACAAGGGTAATTTGAACAAAATTTCCGTTATCAACTATCTGTGTTATCTTATAGGCAATTATTTCTGACATAAATCATCAAAGTTTCTTGGAAATTTATCTCTATGCCTTTTTTTGTTTAAATGATTCTTTAATTTTATTAGAATTGGTTTTTACTAAATCATAGAATTCTTGCATATCTTCTAATTCTACCTTTAATCCTTGGTTTGAATATGTTTGCAGGAAACTTGAATATACTGTCCCAACAATAATCCCAAATGCTGTGTCAGTCTTTGAATTTGTAACTTCGTTAAACTCGTCTGCAATTTGCATATACGATTCTGCCTCACTGATATAATATTGTATTAAATCCTCTAAGAATTTTTTATTGTTATCAGAAATTGTCATATGTCTAACATATTTTGTTTGTATAATAGTTAATCTTGTTTTTGTCTAAGTAGTCTCTTAGTATTAGTCACGTTTGAAATAATATTAACAACTTTTTCTGGATTTCTTGAAAACAAAATGTAAGATGAAACTGATATAATTAATAACACTCCAGTTCCTAATGGAAATTCTGGAACTGCAACATATTCATCTGATTCTGCAGTAATACTATATTCAACTGCATGAATTGATTGTGATTTTTCATGAAATGGAATTATAAAGTTACTATTGTCACCTGCACGTAGAAAGTCAGGTTTTGTGTATGTTTCAGAAACTGTGACAACATTTCCATCTCTATCATAAAGTGTTGCTACAACTCTAATTATATTTGCTGTAAGTTCTCCTTTATTTTCTAAAATTCCTGTAATGACAGTATTATTGTGTATATCTTTTGTCAATTCAGTAGATGAAATTTCAATTACCTGATTTTTTGGTGCTGCTAGAGTATAATCCAGGTTAAGTTCATAATCATTGATACTATCACCTCTTACATTTTTTATTAAAATATCAAAAGCACCTTTTGTTTCTGGCATTACAACATTTGAAACAGTTTCTCCAACAATTTTTTTAATTTCATTTCCATCGCCATCTATCAGTAGTGCAGAAATCTTAATTTGATTTAGTGGCGCCGATGTATTATTTTCAATTTCACCGACGATGTGTAGTAATCCATCATTGTCAATATACTTTTGATCGTTTTGTATTACTACTTCAGCATATGCTGCTTGACTAATCAATAATAAAGGAAGTAAACAAAGGAGTTTTTTCATAATCATCTTTATTATATGTGCTTAAAGATTTTATGGATTTGAATCCTTTGCATCATTATATAACGTTAGTCCACCTAGTTCATACTCAAATGATTGTTGCAACAACTCATTAGATCTAATTTTTTCACTTTCATCATCAAACTCAATCCAATTAATTAGATGTATGTCACTCTCTAACTGTGATTCTGTTGACAGTTTGAATAGCTTTACTGCGCCTGAAAATGCATCTGGAATTTGTAATGTATCATATTTTGAAATTATATCATTCATATTTTTTATGTGTATTTTTGATGCTTCTAGAAACGCTGTCTTTGTAAGCCCATTTTCTTCCCACATTCTGACATTGGAGTAAAAAATTGATTGTTCATTTTTTAATTCATCTTGAATTTCTTGTAATTCATTACCAAAATTGAATCCTCTCATTTGTCCTTGCTCAGCAGAATAAAAATAATAAATCACAATTCCTATTAGAATTACTGCAACCCCTATAGTAGCAGTTTTTCCAAATCCATTATTCTTTTTGGTTTGTCTTCCCAACTTAATCTATGTAGTTACCAGATTCATCAGTCTTTAATTCTATTGTAAACTCCGTACCACTGATAAATGACTCTCCTCTAACAGTTCTAATTCTAGCTATTACAAGTTCATGAGGCCAGATTTCTACTACAATCTCACCTACTGCTGGATTTTCTGGTGCATCAACAATCCTAATATCCTCTTTTTTTATTCCGTATTCCTGGATTTTTTTTATACTGTGTTGTACTAATGGTTCTGGATCGTTATGGCTTAATGCCCAGACAGTTCCTGAATATTCTACTTTTTCCGACATTAGTTTCACTCTTCAAAAAATTATCCTGATTTAACAACATTCAATGTCATAGTACTAACTATTCGTGAAAGTCGTCTTATCTTCATTGAAACTGTTTTTTCAAATTCTTCTTGGTCACTGCCATGAATTTCAGCAATAATGTCATATGCACCAAATGTTACGTATGCATTTTTTACTTGTTCTACCTGTTTTAGTTCATCTAGAATATACTCTTCAGCACCTAAATCACAATTTAATAACACAAATCCAACATGCATTTTCTTCTTAACTACCAAAAACACTACTATTCTTTAAATGTTGAAAAATTACTATTAATTACCACTTTTTACGACTTGTATTTTTACTATATGAAGAGCGAGCAAATCTTTTCTTTTTGTATTGATCTCTTGCAGGTCCATCTCTTACACTTCCATTTCTGTTATATCCATTAGTTCTTCGTCCACCTGAACCATAACTTCTTCTAAATTTTCCTCCATATCCAGAACGTATTTGTGGTGTCATTCTACGTCCAACCTGTCGTTTTAATGGGTCTGGAATATTAATCTCAATTCCTAACTTCTGATTCAAATCAGTCATATCGGATTTAATCTGTTTCTTGATAATATTCCAGTCACCTACAGAGGAATATGATACAAGTGTAATTGCATTACCTTTTGCACCTGCTCTTGCAGTTCGACCAATTCTATGAAAATATACCATATCCTGATTTGGGACATCATAATTAACTACTAATCCAACTTTTGGAACATCTATACCTCGTGCAGCAACATCTGTTGCAACTAAAATATCAGCACGATTTTTTCTGAATTTTAACATTGAATGCTCTCTTCTACTTTGAGACATATCACCTTCTATAGCAACCACGTTAAACCTAGCTTTTTGTAGATCTCTTGCTACGTTTCTGGTACGAATTTTTGTGGAACAAAAAACAATTGTTTGACCACGTCTGTTCTCTTTTATGAAAGTAGTAAGATACTTTTGTTTTTCTCTGTCTTTAATGACAAGGAATGATTGATTAATTCCCTCACCACTTAGATCATCAGTATCTATTAGTACTCTTTTTGGTTCGTTTAGGTATTTATCTGCTAATCTTAAAATCTCTGGCGGCATTGTTGCAGACCATAAAGAAGTTATTCTATTTTCAGGAACTCGTTCCAAAACAAATTCAATGTCATCTATAAATCCCATATCTAACATAACATCTGCCTCATCAAGTACAACATATTTCACATTGTCAACTTTTATGGTTCCTCGGTTTAGATGATCAATTAATCTTCCAGGTGTTGCAACAACAATTTCTGGCTTATTTCTTAATGCGTCAAGTTGAATACCCATTCCCTGTCCGCCGTAAACAGTTGCAACTTTAATTCCAGTAAATTTACCAACATTTTTCACCTCTGTGGTAATTTGTATTGCAAGTTCCCTTGTTGGTGCTATAATCAAACCTTGAATTCCTCCATTATTGGAAATATGTTCCAGTAATGGAATTCCAAATGATGCAGTTTTACCAGTTCCAGTATGTGCCTGACCAATAACATCATTTCCTTCTAAAAGTAGTGGGATTGACTGTGCCTGAATAGGAAATGGCGTAACAAATCCTAATTCCTGAATTCCTTTCAGTATGGTTTCTTTTATTTTTAATTCATCAAATGCATTCATTTCTCTATCTTTAAAGCAATGACAGAGAAAGCATTTGCTTAATCCACCATTATTTCTATTTTTTTTCTTTTTCTAGGTCTAATAAACCAATGCTTCAACTGAAACGACAGTTTTGTTGAATTTGTTAATGTATATTCTGGGATTATTTATAAAATGGAATTACCTTGATTTGTCATGGTAGAGAAAAAAATCAAAGAGGAATTAGATGAACATCAAGAACATGAATCATCTGGTATTTCATGTGATTCATGCCCGCTTGATTCTGCAATTCAAAAACTAGTCAGTTTGTTTAGGCGTAAAAACTAGGATTTTTAGAATAAATTTGAATAGGTTTTTTAATTAAAATTTGATCAACATTGTATGGCTGATAAGAAAAAGGCAATAGTAGCAATTGTAGGTATTGCAATTGTTGTTGCACTTGCAGCTTCATTCTCTTCATATATTGGTCAGGTTGAACAGAAAACACAAAGTATTGAAACTGAATCACAAATTTTATCTATGAATGTTCCACCGGTTTTAGGTTCAGAGTATGCATCAGTGACAATTATAGAAATGGGAGACTATCAATGCGAGATGTGTAAACGATGGTATGATGACACTAGACCAAAAATAATTGAAAACTTTATTGACACTGGAAAAGTAAATTTAGTTTTTATCGACTTGCCAATTTTAGGTCCTGACTCACATATAGCTGCTGAGGCAACATATTGTGCAAATGATCAAGATAAGTACTGGGATTATCATGCAACACTTTATGATTATCAAGGTCACATGAATTCTGGTTGGGCTAATTCTGATAGATTAAAGGCATTTGCATTTAATCTTGATATGAACATGGATGAATTTGAGGAATGTCTTGATTCTAGTAAATATGAAGAGCGTATAGAGTTTAATGCTAAAAAAGCAAAATCAGGTGGTGCAAATAGCACTCCTACTTTTATTATTGTGAATTCAGTTGGCGACCAGCAAAAAATTATTGGTGCTCATCCTTATTCAGTTTTTGAAACAGCACTGAATGCATTACTTTGATTTTTACTGTTAGAATTTTTTTCTCTTAGAAAAATTTCAATTCTCTCATTAAAACACATNCTATTTTACNTGNNTTCTGAAATTAAATTATTTTTGAATTGAACTANTNATATTGTATTATTGATGATAATGAGATCCTAGTTCGGATATAGGATTTATTTCAGTCTGGTTATTTACTGGTAGTCAAATATTTCTTATTCAAAAAGATAATTTTTGTAACCAAACAGACTAACCATCTATTCTGTAATACTATTCATGTCTAAAATATATGTCCCAATTAGACCATCTAGAAGTACTAGTGAAGTTGAAGAGCTAGATGAAGCAGAAGAAGACTAAACAATTCTCTAATTTATTTTCCTATATGATTTTACTGGAACCATCAAATCAGCGAAGACCTTTGATTGTATTATTTTTCCTAAAATCTCTATACCAATAATTGTTCTAAGACTAGGTTTACTAAAAAATGAATTTGCATCAACTGCAAAAACGTTTTGTCTCTTTACAGCTTCAAGTGTTTTCCATTTTGAATTTTTTTCTAAATTTTTTTTATATTCTTTAATGGTTCGCTCTACATCAAATCCACATGGCATCAAAATTATAATATCGGGGTTAGCATTTTTAATTTCATCAAATGTCATTTTTCTTGAGTGTTCTCCTTTTTTACTAATGAGATTTCTTGCACCAACAGATTCTATCATTTCTGGAATCCAATGACCTGCAGTAAAAAAAGGATCAATCCATTCTATTGCAAGAACAGTTGGACATTTATCATATTTTTTATCTTTAATGTAGTTAATTCGTTTAGTTAATGACTCAACTAATTTTCTGCCTTTTGCTTCAGCATCAATTTTTTTTGAAATATCTATAATTGTTAGTAATATACCTTGAATGTCATGTGGATTTATGGTTAACACATCAAGTCTTCTCCCTAGAATATTCACTGCATCATCAACCTGGTTAGTATATGCAGAGCAAACCTGACAAATTTCTTGTGAAATTATTAAATCTGGATTTGCATGTTTCAGATTTTCAGTATTTAATCTAAAAATATCTTTACCAACTGACATTAATTCAATAATTTTATCATCAATTTGTTTACTAGATAAAATTTTGGAATCAAAAACACTTTCAATTACACGTGGTTTTAATTTTGCTTCTTTTGGATATTCACATTCATGTGTAACTCCATAAAGTTTGTTACTATAACCAAGCTCAAAAATTAACTCTGTGGCACTTGGCAAAAAAGACACAATTCTTTCAACTTTCATAAGAAACGTATATTTTAATTTCTTAAACATCTTCTGTTAATTACCCGTCAATTTTTTTTAAATTAATTACTTAATATCACATATTGATTATTTTCATTATGTCTACTGGGAACGAAATAAGAAGAGGAATTGAGGCTAATTGGCATCAATATCTTAGTAAGTATGGAAATCTATTTTCATCAAAAGAAATTCAGGGTTCAAGCCCACCATCTATTTTTGTTGGTACTTATGGATATCCCAAAGTTGGCGTGGGTCCTATGGTACCCCCAATTCATGGTGAAACCAGTATTTTAGACATGCCTGAAAAATGGATTGGGAAGAGTTTAGAAGAAATTGTAAATTTCCGACTAAATTTGATCAGAGGTGTCAAAAATATGTCAGTTACACAAACTGAAGGACGTTTAATTGAAAACTTACAAGATATAACAATGTCTTCTAATCCGGCTGACACAGAAATTCAATTTGTTAAAACAACTTCTCCAATAACATCACTTGATGATCAAACTCCACCATTTGGACCTATTGGAGAAATAAAAAATGCCAAGTTTTCATCTACAAACGCAATTACTTCTATTGAGAAGGTGTTCTATGATCATGATCTAAAAGCTGAAAATGCTATAATGAAATTATATAATAGTGGAATTGATATTACAAAAATTCAAAAATGCTTAAGCATTGGAATGATGGGAAAAAACAGAAAACTTGTTCCTACAAAATGGAGTATTACAGCAACAGATGATGTGATATCAAAATCATTAATGTCAAAAATTCTAGATTTTGATATTATTGATTCATTCTATGTTTTCTCATATGAACACCTTGGTAATTTATTCTCAATAATTTTATTTCCACATAGATGGTTATTTGAAATGCAGGAAGCATGGCATGATGGTAAGTCTATTGGATTTGGTAGTGACTATGAGGATGCAAAAGGAATATCACATCCACCACTAATTGCAGGTGCATTCTTTGCTGCCAAACTTGCAGTATCTGAATATCTAATAAAAAAACAGAAACAGGCAGGAATTCTAGTTTTAAGAGAAATTCAACCAGAATATGCTGTACCTGTAGGTGTTTGGCAAGTTAGGGAAGGAGTAAGGCAAGCTATGAGGCGAACACCACAAATTGTTGAAAACATAGAACAGTCCATAGAACTAGCTACAAAAAAAATGAGTGTCAGTAAGAATGAATGGCTGAGAGAAGGAAAAATGCTGAAACTAATTCAGCAAAAAGTAATCACTGATTTTTTTTAAATATGGTATTTATTGATCGGTTATGTAAAATCATCAATGCAAAATAAAAGCATTTTAGTTGGGATTATAGTAGTAATTCTTCCTACAATGTTTACAATTGTAGCATATTCTGAGTCCTTTAGTCTAAGTTGGAATCAAGGACGTGGTGGATTTCTATTTGCTATGGCTTTTGTTGTTGCAGAATTGGTGGGAATAAAATATGTAATTCCAAAGAACCGATTTTATCTTTGCGTTCCCTTGATAGTTTTAACTATTGCATATTTTGCATTTCTGCCATTCGGTCTTCATGATTACATCATGAGTTTAGTAGATGTCTTTGGAGTTTTGGAATATTCATGGGGATGGTTATTTGATTTTGCTGTAATGGCGTTATTTGTCACTGCTACACTTGCAATATTATTTGGTCGAAAATGGTTTAGGATAGCACCTGCAGGTCCAATCTTTCTGGCTGGAAATGCAATAATTCTTGCATTAGATTCTTTTTTCCCTTACGATACACTGGGTCCGTTACAATACATTGTACCATATTTAGTGCAAACAAATGTTTGGGTAATCACAGTTTTGGATCTTGGTGTGGCTACTGCACGAGATAACTTAATGTTCTTAAATGGAGATTTTGGTCCTTTTGCATTACAAGTCTTTTGGCCTTCTGCTGGAGTTCATAGTGTAATAATTTACTCACTAGTTATGATGGCATTTCTTATAAAAATGAATATTATCAGACGTCGTAAAATTATGTATTTCATAATTGGTATAGCTGGTACCATTTTTGTAAATATGATTAGGATATTTTCGTTATCTGTTTATGCACTAAAAGTGACAACAGATCCAGAAGCATGGGAAGAGTTTCATTCAGTTGCTGGTGAAATAATGTTCTTACCATGGCTTTTCATATTTTTGTTAATAGTGACTGCCATTGAAACAAAACGATTAAAGAAAATAGAATCTACTCAAGATTCTCAAAAATAACTTGTGATGTCACCTTGACCCTCCAAATCTGATAATTCTGAAATTCTTACACCTAACCTACGTACTAATAATTCCTGCTCATTTAATGATTCAATCAATAATTGCATGGAAATTTTTTCCAATTCATCTAAGTTATTTGTAGATTTTTTTAATGTTCTGGATTTTGTTTTTATTGTTAAATCCTCATTAACAAATTGAATACTAACAGTCCTAAACATTTTATTATTTTTTATAGAAATATCATGTATTTGTTTACATAGATTTAACAGATTGGTGGATAGAAACTCATAATTTTTTGAATTTTCCTTTAGTGTTGTTATTTTACTATATTGTAATGATGGCTGTTTTTCCTTCACTAATTCTAGATCTATCCCACGTGCTGCATTGTAAATGTAGGTTCCAGTTTTTCTACCAAATCTACTATTCAGTTCAAAAACATCCATGTTTAGTAAATCATTAATTTTTTTACAGTTTTTTTCTGCCAAGTTAGACTCTGTTTTTTTTCCTATTCCCGGTATGTTTCTAATATCTAATTGAGATAAGAATTCTGAGATGTAATCTGGTTTTATGACTGTTAAACCATCAGGTTTTTCAAAATCTGAACCTATCTTTGACAGTAATTTATTTGGAGAAACACCTATGGAGCAAGTCATTTTTAATTTTTTCCTAATTTCATTTTTTAATTGTTGAGCAACATGTCGTGCAGTTTCAAAATTATGATTAGTTTTTACTGTGACATCAAGATATGCTTCATCTCTACCAACATATTCAAAAATATCTGCAAAATTTTTGATTATTTCCATTCCAGATATTGAAATCTTAGAATAATATTCAAAATCGGCTGGTATGAAAACTGCATCTTTTCTATCTTTTAATCTAGCCTTTGCAAATTTTATTGGGATACCTGATTTTACTCCATATTCCCTTGCCTTATAGTTTGCAGTTGCAATAGCACCACTATCCTCACCTCTATCTGAAAAGATACACACTGCAACTGGTTTGGTTTTTAGTTTAGAATTTCTTATTTCTTCACATTGCGCATAAAAATAATCGAAATCAATATGAAAAATCACTCTATTTTCCATACTTGTAATATTTTTTGAATGCTTATTACAATTTGTTAATGAATACTCTAAATATCATTCATGTTTGTAAAAATTATGGTTAATCCACTAACTTCAGATAAAGATGGTGTAAAGTTCAAACCTGAACTTATGGAAAAAGAAAAACTGTATTATTGCTTCTTCAAAGATAAAGTAATACTAGCATACAAAGATAACCAAGATTTTCTTAATTGTTATGAGATTGAAGAGCCTGAATTAGTGCAGAAGATCACTTCTGAGAATCATGAAAATATTGATTCAATTCTAGAGGATTATATTGAAAAAACAAACCTAAAATCTAAATAAAACACATCTTTAAAGCTTGTATAATTAAAATGAGTGACGAGTCTAATACTGATGCACGTGATATACTTTCTGAATTAGAAAATTCTGAACCAAATTCTAATAATGTGTCTAATGAGCAATCTGTTTCTGAGATTCCTGAACCGGTACAATCAGAGTCTGAACCGGAACAAGTACCTAATTTAGATACAAAAGATGAAAATGTATCAGAATCAAAAACTGATGAAAAAATCAGAAATGTGATATTTATTGGAAGTAAAACTATAATGACATATGTTAATTCAACATTGACCCAGCTTTCCAGCTCACCAGTTGTCACCATAAAAGCAAGAGGTAAGAGAATTACTCAGGCGGTAGATGTTTCCCAGTTTATAGTAAAACGGATGGATTCTGTAGGTTATGAAATTAGTGATGTCAGAATTTCATCTGAGTCATTAGTGTCACAAGATGGAAAAACACGAAATGTATCACTTCTTGAGATTGACATAACTAACACCAACTTCTAAATTTCTCTTAAAAACTCTATTCCAAAATAAATTAAGACTATTGCTAATGCAATAATTATAATTTTATAATTTCGATTTGATAGTAAATTACTAGTTTTTGATGCAAAAAATGCTACTACGTAAAGCCATACATAATCCATCCATATATGAACCAAGAATAAAACCACTATACCAAAAAATCCCCATAACTCAATTGATTCTGTAATTAATTTGAATCCTACTGTCAGCCACCAAATAATAAAGAATGGATTTAATGCACTAAGAAAAATACCAGCTAGTATTGGACCTCTTGTAGGTTTTAAATTCCTTTGATTTTTTTTTTGAAATATAGTTCTAATTTGTAAACCAGCAAAACCGAATAATCCAACTGCACCAATTATTGCAATTAAGACTCTAAATTCAGGAATAATATTTGATGTAATAATTCCTGCACCTAAAAAAACTATTAACGGAAATTCTACAATTGTATGACCTATAGCAATTTTTAACCCAGCTATTTTTCCTTCTCTAATTCCATAGATAATATTAGCAGAGAATAGTGGACCAGGTGACATTACACCTGATGCAGATATTGCTATAACCATAACTGCAAAGCCAAAAAATTCTTGCATTTAATTTCATTATAATTAATTAACGAAAAAAATCTATCTATAGATATTGTCACCAAGTTCTTTGGTGTTATCTGTTGCTTGTTGAATTTGCTGTTCAATAATCTTGGATTCTTTTTCTAACTTTGTCAGATTACATGAAACGCCAGGAACAAGTTTAGTTAAAACATTGCAAAGATTTGATGTTGCAGTGAAATCTGGAATATCCTTATCGGAGCTAATAAGTAACACAATAACATCTTGACCATTTAGCATTCCTTCATTTAATAAAACTCCAGATATACCTGGTATTGTTGCATTTTCTATAACTGTAATTCCAGCTTTAACTAATTTACCTCTAGCAGTTCCAGTTGATGCAACTGCAACTACTTCCTCATTGATTCCACCTTTTACTGTAATACTACTTATTATTGTGGAGCATTTTTTTTCCTTTGCCCAGTTTAACATTAGTTTGGCAGCAGTTTTGTGTAATGAAACATCAAGTGTTAGATATGATGAAAACACTGCAACTTTGAGTTCGTTATTAACAAAGATACGTGTTGGATAGTTTGGTAGTCCATTTTTAACTATACTTATTGGAGGAAATCGATCTGAATCAATTATTCCACCCAATTCAAATTCTGTTGTATTGATAAGAGATTCCGTAGCTACTGCACTAGTTAACCCTGTTGAAGGAAATCCATTGATTAAAATTCCATTTTCAACGTTTATTGGAATTATTTCTTTAATATCAATATCTGAACTCATAATCTACAATTGTAGTAGGTGGTTATAATTTTTTAAATCATGCTAAGAAAACTTTAAAGAACAACAAACATCAGTTTGAGCATGGTTGAAAAGATTAAGGTGGCATTAGTCGGCCTGGGAAATTGTTTTTCAGGTCTAATTCAGGGAATTGAGTATTATAAGAAGAATCCATCTCAACAAGTAATTGGAATTATTCATGATAAATTACGTGATTATTCTATACATGATATCGATTTTGTTGCAGGATTTGATGTTGGTGAAAATAAGATTGGAAAGTCTGTAAATGAAGCAATTTATGAATTACCTAACATGGTTAACTGGATTCCAAAAGACGAAATGCCAAAAACTAATGGTAAAGTGTATGAAAGTCCTGCTTTAGATGGAGTTGGAATTTGGGTTGAAAATAAAGTGAAGCCAATCCAAAGTGGAAAATCCCAATCAGATTTGGAAGATGAAATTAAAAAAGTTCTAAAGGATACTGGAGTTGAAATAATAGTTTCATACCTACCTGTAGGTTCGGAAAAAGCAACTCAATTTTGGGCAAATATCTGCCTTGACACAAATATCGCTTTTGTTAACTGTATGCCAGCATTCATCGCATCGGACAAAGACTGGGCACAGAAATTCAAAGAAAAGAATATTCCAATAATTGGTGATGATATAAAGGGACAAGTTGGTGCAACAATTGTACATAGAACGTTAGCAAGGCTTTGTGACGAAAGAGGAACGAAAATTGAGAAAACATACCAGATTAACGTAGGCGGTAATACCGACTTTTTGAATATGAAGGAGCAGGAAAGGTTGGTCAGCAAAAGAATTTCTAAAACTGAGAGTGTTCAGAGTCAGCTTACCGATAGGCTAGACGATGAGCAAATCTATGTTGGACCATCTGATTTTATCCCTTTTTTGGGAAATACAAAACTCATGTTTATGCGAATTGAAGGCAGGCAGTGGGCAAATATTCCATATAATATGGAAGTTAGGCTTGAAGTAGATGATAAAGCAAATTCTGCAGGAATAGTAATCGACGCAATCAGACTGGCAAAAATTGCTTTAGATAGAGGAATGGGTGGACCTATAATTCCTGCTAGTGCATATCTTATGAAACATCCAATAGAACAGATGACAGATCCAGTTGCTAAAACTGAACTTGAAAAATTTGTTCATGATGATTAAATTTTTAGTAACCTATAGCATTACAAAGTTTGTTAGTCAAGTCAACTAAACTTGTTAGCAGTAATTATGGTAGCCTAAACATGACAGTTTTTAATGGTTCATATTAAAAAAGTAGAAATTTTTGGATTCAAATCATTCGGGTTTAAAAACACTATTGTTGATTTTGAACCAGGTCTGATCTCTATTTCTGGTCCAAATGGTTCAGGAAAAAGTAACATACTTGATGCCATAATT
Organism: Nitrososphaerota archaeon; assembly: GCA_002698885.1. GTDB lineage: Archaea > Thermoproteota > Nitrososphaeria > Nitrososphaerales > Nitrosopumilaceae > Nitrosopelagicus. Next base: position 13,515 of record PAAH01000009.1, read on the forward strand.
TTTGCATTGGGGGAAAATCGACCTTCAGTCATGAGAGCACCAAGTCTACGAAAGTTAATTCATGATATTGAAGGGAGTTCTAGAAGAGGACCAAAAATGGCACGTTCAAGCGTTCAATTTGATAATACTGATAGAAAAATTCCAATTGATTCAGATCTGGTCACTATAACAAGAGAGATGAGTGAGAAAGGTGATAATATTTACTATCTAGATAAAACTAAGGTTCAACGACAAAAAATTCTTGAATTGATGGAACTTGCAAATGCTGGACTAAACCAAATTAATGCAGTACAACAAGGAACTGTAACTAGAATTTCAGAATTTACAACTGAGGAAAAACGGAAGGTCATTGAAGATCTAATAGGTTTATCAAGATTTGACGAAAACAAGAGAGAGGCAGAAAAACAGCTATCTGATGCGGATCAGAAACTTGCAATAGCACTTGCAAAAATGGGTGAAGTGAAAAAACGAATAGATGACCTAGAGATCGAGCGGAATCATAAACTTCGTTATGAAATAATTGAAAGAGAACTCAACCGTTATAGGGCAATTTCTGCAGCTAGTAATCTAAAAGAACTTGTATCAGAAAAAATATCAAAAGAAAGAACACTAAATGCACTCAATTCTGAGAAGAAGCATGATGAGGATGAGCGATCTAATATTAGGAAGGATAGTTCAGAACTTCAGAAACAGAAAAATGAGTTTTTGGAGGAAACAAATGCATACAATCAGTCAAAATCTAAAATTGATACAACATTAAGTGAAGTTAAGAGATCTTTTGATGCAGCAGATAGTGCAATAATTACCGGTAACAAAAGATTGGATGTAATAAATTCTAGAATTCCTGAGTTGACTCCATTACTTGAGACATTGGTACTAGAGCGAGATTCATTTGATTCAAAAATTACTAAACAAAGAGAATTAATTAATGAACTTCGTGAAAAGAAAAAAGGTGTCGTTAACAATACAGATCAAATAAATTCTAGACGTTCTGATATTTTATCAAAGCAATCACATATTACATCACAGAAACATAAAGTCGATACTAAAATTTCTAATCTTACAAATAAAATAACTCATACGAAACTACTTGTTGGTCAGATCGACTCTGAACTTAATGACAAGATTGAAAAGATATCAACAAATTCAACCAAGCAACAAAATATCTCTGTAAATCTTGAGTATCTACAAAAACAAAAAATTAAACTAGAACGTGCATTACATAATCATAAACAATCTATAGATGAAATTAAGCAACGTATAACAAATTATGAAACAAAAAAACAAAAATTAGAAACTGAAGTTGGTGAATTATCATCATTGATAGATGCATCATCTAAAGGTGCCAACAAATATGAGACAAAAATAAAATTTGTTAAAGGAATAATGCATGAAGATTATTCAATCTCAAAATTAAAACATGATTCCGAAAATCTTGGAATTGAAGGTTTAGTTTATGAAATACTTTCTTGGGAAAAAAAATATGAACGTTCAGTTTTAGCTGTTAGTTCTGATTGGATTAAGGCAGTAGTTGTAAAAGATTTTACTGGATTAATGTCGCTTGCTCAATCAGTTAGAGAGAAAAAACTACCCAAACTTAAAATCATTCCACTTGAGGCAATTCCAGATTTTAAATTAAATCTACCAAATGAACCTGGGGTTATGGGCATATTATCTGATTATGTAAAATGTGACAGCAGATTTAATCCACTCAAAACATTTCTATTTGGTAACGTTGTATTGGTCGATTCTCGTGATGTTGCAATTAAAATATCAAAATTAGGATACAAAACTATCACTTTAGAAGGGGAATTTTTTGAGGCTAAAGCGTCTGCTGTTGTGATAGACATTAATTCTAAAATTTCAAAACTAACCAAAATTATCAATATGAGTGATTCAGTAGAGGGACTTCAGAATATGATTGTGGCTTTGCGTAAAACTACACTTAAGAAAAAAAGCCTAACCAAAAAATATCAAGAATCAATCAAAATTCATGCAAGTAGGCTTTCTTTATCAGAACAGGGGTTAGTTGTCACACACAATAGTTTTTCAGATTTAAAACATAAAATTACATCTACAACAAAAATGTCAGATCAATTTTTATCTAGAAATAGACAATTAGAAAGAAAAAAAGAGAGATTATCTACTGAATTAATTAAACAACAATCACAATTAGAATCACTTGAATCCCAAATTAAATTGGTGCAAGAGAATTATGCTGAACCACAAATGGATAGTATAGCAAATGAACTCAAATCATTAAATGATCAGTTGTCATCATCCATGACAGAACAAAACTTAATTCATGGACAACTAAAGGAAGAAGAAATTAATTTAGTAACTTTACTTACTTCTCAAACAAAAACACGAAGTGATCATAGAATTCATCAGGATGAATACTCATCTATTAAAACTGAGAAATATAATCTTGAAGTTGCAAATAGAAAGAATGAAAAAGACAAGTCGGTGGCAGAGGAGAAATTAATTAAACTTAGAGAAGAGGAGCAAGTACTCATCTCAACTTCGGGAAATTCGGTTGATAAAATGAAAGAGTTTGATGATAAGTTAAATGGACTACATGAACGAGAACGTAATCTAACACGGGAAATAGGTACACATGAAAGGAAATCAGATGGTTTGAATCGTGATTTAGGTGAGATATTACAAAAAGTGTCAAAAATTAAATCCATGTTGCAAACATTTGGGTTTGATGAAAATCTTGAGGTTTTTGATGTAACATCAATGTTAACATCCCTAGAACATGAACAAAATAGGCTAAAATCGTCCCTAAATGCAGGCGCACCATCACAATTTACTGAAATTGCATATGGTTATAGAACTTCTTCAACAAAGAAGAATTTACTAGAACAAGAAAGAAACAAAATTGTTGGCTTTATAGAATCTGTTGAAAAAGATAAACGTCAAACATTTTTGAATGCGTTTGATACAGTAGATAAGGAAGTTCGTGATGCATTCTCTAAAATGACTGGTGGCAATGCATGGCTAGAATTAGAAAATGAAGATGACATATTTGCATCAGGTCTTAATTATATTATTCAATTCCCCAATAAACCAAAACGTGAATCAACATCAATTAGTGGAGGAGAAAAATCATTAGCTGCAATAGTGTTTGTTTTGGCGTTACAAAGGTTAAACCCATCCCCATTTTATCTATTTGATGAGGTTGATGCCGCACTTGATGCACCTAATGCTGAAAAGCTTTCTAATATTATCAAAGAGCGTTCAGAAGGAAGTCAATTTCTTATGGTATCACTCAAAGATTCTGTTGTTGAAAAGGCTAAACTAATTTATGGAGTTTTTCCAAAAGCTGGAGTTTCAAATGTTGTAAAATATAAGGATAAACGAATGTTTAATCTGAAAGAGTCTAGTGTTACGATTTAACTGTTAGTTTTCCAACTAATGTTTTTCTCTTTGTATAGATTTTTTGGGTCAGGTTTTGATATCGCATCAATCAGTGCTTGTGTATAGGGATGTTTTGGATTACTTAAAACCTCAGAGATAAAACCTGATTCCACGATTTTACCTGAATATAAAATTATTATTTTATCTGCAAAGAATTTTGCAGTAGCAAGATCATGTGTTATGTAAATAATTGAAATATTATTTTTCTTTTGAATTTCATCTAATAATTCTAAAATTTCTCCACGAATAGAAACATCTAGCATTGATACTGGTTCATCTGCAATTATTACTTTAGGATTCGTGACTAACGCTCTAGCAATTACTACTCTTTGACGTTGTCCTCCAGAAAGCATGTGAGGAAATTTCTCTAAAATTTCTTTAGCTGGTTCAAGTTTTACTTGTTGAAGTGTTTTTAAAACAATTTGATATCTTTCTTCCTTACTTCCAATATTATGAATTTCCAGTGGTTCATTAATTATATCAGAGACTTTCATTCTAGGATTTACTGAATCATATGGATCCTGGTAGACCATCTGGCATTGAGCTCTAAAGTTTTTTAAATTTTGAACATTACTTGAAATTTCCTTACCTGAAAAGTAGATTTTACCTGAATCAGGTTCGATTGCTCTTAGAATTAGTTTTGCTATGGTTGATTTTCCTGAACCTGATTGGCCTGCAATTGCCAAGATCTCACCTTCATCAAGTGAAAAAGTAACATCGTTTACTGCCTTGACTGTGTCTGTATTTGAGCTAAAAAATCCTTTTTTTGTAAAAGTTTTGCTAAGACCTTCGATTTTTAGTATTTCATTCAATATGTAATCAGTACATAAGAGGTATATGAAATGTTAAGGCACCATGGGTAAAATGAAGTAAGAAATTTATGCATGTAAAAATCCGTCTTTCAAATATGAACTCAAAAACACTTCAGAATCAAATCACATATCAAAAAACTATGATTAATGCAAATCTGAAGTACTTTAAGCCAAGCACTGCAAAAAAACAAAAAACATTCTTGGATGAAATCACATTATCATTGAATAACAAACCAAAATCCATAAGTCCAAAGTTTTTCTATGATGAGACAGGTTCTAAATTATTTGATGAAATCTGCTCATTACCAGAATATTATCTGTATGATTCTGAGATTGAGATACTCAGTAATATTAAAACAGATATCAAATCATACATTGATTCTGAAATACATCTTGTCGAATTAGGTAGTGGGTCTTCTATTAAGACAAGGATATTATTAGACACACTTTATAGTCTTCAAACAAGTGTTGAATATTTTCCAATAGACATCTCTGATATTTTGACTCATAGTACACAAGAATTATCCAGTATTTACAAAGATCTTAAAATTACTGGAATCATTGATACATATGAAAATGGATTAAATTTTATAGAACATTATGACGATAAACCAAATTTAGTTTCATTCTTAGGCTCAAGTTTTGGAAACTTTAATCCTAACGAAGGAATTGATTTTCTAAGAACAATATCTGCTATGATGAAAGAATCTGATCTTTTTTTGATAGGTTTTGATCTAAAAAAGGACGAATCAGTATTGCATAATGCATATAATGATTCCAAGGGGGTAACAGCAAAATTCAACCTTAATGTTCTTAAGAGAATTAATACAGAATTAAATGCAGATTTTGATTTATCTAAATTTGCACATCATGCAGTATATAATGAATTACAAGGTAGAATTGAAATGTATCTCAAGTCATTGTGTACACAAACTGTAAAAATCCCCGATGTAAATATGTCGATAAATGTGTTAAAAGATGAATTAATTCATACAGAGAATTCCTATAAATTTTCTATTTCCCAAATTGAATCTAAACTTGAGAAAGCTAGTATTGGAATTAATAAAATTTGGTATGATTCAAGAAACTATTTTGCCTTAGTTCTAGGGCAAAAAATCTAGATGTCTTTTGCGCATCTAAATCCAGAGACTAACCATCTTTCATCTAGTCGGAAGAAATTTCGGTACGTTCCACGAATGGATATTGCTGGTGTAGCAAAGGATCCACCACGTAAAACTTTCTGATTTGTGAACCATTTGTCATTGTATTCATCAAAGCTTGATTTGAAACCAGGATATCCAATAAATTCTGATGCTGTCCATTCCCAAACATCACCAATCATCTGGTGTAAACCGTATGAACTTACTCCTTTTGGATATGAACCAATCTTGGTGCAATTCCAGTTGTAAGATTCTAAAATATTTGCATGTCTTTCTGATGGTTGTTCATTACCCCATGGAAAAGTTGTCTTTTCTTTAGTTTCATTGTTCCATAGTGCAGCTTTTTCCCACTCTGCTTCAGTAGGTAATCTTTTTCCTGCCCATTTACAAAATGCTGATGCCTCGTAAAAGCTTACATGGCAAACAGGTTCATCAGGATTAATCTTTCTTTTACCCATAAAATCACTAGTAAACCACACTCCATCATTTTTTTCCCAATACATTGGGGCATTCCAACCATTTTCTTTTACTTTGTCCCATCCATCTGAAAGCCAAAATGAAAAATCTTCATATCCACCGTCGTTAATGAATTCCAAATAGTCACCATTAGTTACTGGGAAATTTTCAATTTCATATTCATTAAGATATACTTTATGTGCTGGTTGTTCAATATCATAGCAGTATTCATTTCCAGAGTAACCCATTTCATATAATCCACCATCTATTTTCACATTTTTTCTTTCAATATCAACTGGTTTTGGTGGATGATTTTTTCTTACAGGTCTGTATTGCTCTGCCAGTAAATGCTGTATGTCATAGATTAACAGTTCTTGATGTTGACATTCATGATGAATTGCCATTGTAAAAAGATATGATGCCTTATCTGATAATGATCCCTGCATGGTATGACGTACTTTTTGCGTAATTATTTCAAAATACTCTAACATCTCATCTGTTGTGGGTCTTGACATAATACCCCTTTTTGCTTTGTCGTGTGGTTTTCCAAATTGATTATAGTATGAATTAAGATATTCTGAAAATTCATCCGAATAAAATTCATAATTATCGGTTGTTTTACTAAGAACAATTTCATTTAACCAACTAACATGACCTAGATGCCATTTTGCTGGGCTCGTATAAAATGCAGTTTGAACTCCAAAATCGTCTTTTTCCAAAGTTTTTACCAATTCAAGTGTCCTAACACGTGTTTCATTGAATTTCTCTAAGAGAATATTATGTGATGATTGTTCTAACGTCATATTTTGATTGAAATTGTCTGAATATATGTGGTTTTTGGAATTATTCCTTCATAACACAACAACTTGCATTGTTAATGTTTCTCATTGCCCACCAAATTGAAAATGATAATGCAGCAATTGATATGAATTTTAGTTCTAATCCTTGCAGTGGGAATATTGCTAATCCACCAATGATTCCAAGCAATGCTGAAAGAGAAGTTGTACATGCTGGACAGCCTGGAGTAAATGCCGTTAATGCCCCACCCAAAATTGCCGAGGTTCCACTTTTTTTGATATTATTTGCTCTTTGTATCTTGATGTTGTATGCTACTAATGCAATATTGATTCCTGCAAGAATTGCTACTATTATAGTTAAACCAATTGATGCCGAAATGTATTGTGGTATTATGGAAATGTCCACATTAAAGTGATCTATTGCTGTAGTTAATGTTAGGAAATAATACAAAACTCCAATCAGTATACCAGAAATTATAGCAATTCCTCCAAATGTTTTCTCTTTTAGTATATCCTTTATGGAAAGTTTTAACATCATGATATTTTACAGATTAAAATGAATTAATTAGTTTTAGTATCCTCTGGCAAAGAGTGGTCTAATTTTACTTTGACCATCACAATAGATGCATTTTGAGCCGTTATCCTCACAACCATCTGGTATTACCCTTATGTCAGAACCTGTTTCTTCCTTTATCTTCTCCTCACATGATGAATTTTCACATATTGCAGCTTTGATGAGCATACCCTTCTCTAATTCAGACTTGAATTCATCATATGTCTCTACATTAATTGTTCTATCAGTAAGAATTTTTTGTGCATCTGAAAACATGTCGTTGTGTATATTATCTAAATCCGTGACAATTTTTTCTACCAATCCATTTATTGGATGTTCTTGTTTTTGTTGATTGTGCCTTCTAACTAAGACCACCTTATCATGCTCAAGATCTTTTGGACCAATTTCAATTCTTAATGGCACTCCTTTCATCTCCCAATCATTGAATTTGAAACCAGGTGTAACTTGATCTCTGTCATCTAAACGTACACGTAGTTTACAGGTTTCTAATTCTTGTTTAATCATACTTGATTTTTCTAAAACTGTATTTTTTTCTTCGTCAGAATGATATATTGGAATTATTACTACTTGAATTGGTGCCACTCTAGGTGGTAATACAAGACCCTTGTCATCACCATGTACCATTATCATTCCACCGATCAGTCTCCAAGATACACCCCACGAAGTCTGCCATACAAAATTCTCAACATTATTTTTATCGGCATACTTTACTTCAAATGGTTTTGAAAAATTTTGTCCAAGAAAATGAGTTGTTCCCATCTGCAGTGCTTTTCCATCAGGCATTAGTGATTCCATTGTGAGTGTATATACCGCACCAACAAATTTTTCCTTTTCAGATTTCTTTCCAGTAATTACTGGAATTGCTAATTCATCCTCAACAGTTTTTTTATATATTCCTAAAATATCCATGACTTCCTTTTCGGCTTCATCTTTACCAGTATGTGCAGTATGTCCTTCTTGCCACAAAAACTCTGATGTTCTTAAAAATGGCTTTGTCGCTTTAATTTCTGCACGAAGTGCTGAATTCCAGAAATTAATTTTTAGTGGTAAATCTCTCCAACTTCTAATCCATTTTGCATACATTGTATATGCTAAAGTTTCAGATGTTGGACGTAATGCAAGTTTATCACCAATTTCTCCATCACCAGAATGTGTAACCCAAAACACTTCAGGATTAAATCCAGTAAAATGATCCTTTTCTTTTCCAAGTAATGATTCTGGAATAAGTACAGGTAGGAATCCATTACGATGTCCTGTTGCAATTAACTTAGAATCTAATGATGATTTTAACGACTCCCAGATTGAATATCCATCTGGTCTCAAAACTATCAGACCTTTGACTGGAGCATAGTCTGCAAGTTCAGCCTTTATCACTAATTGAGTATACCATTCACTGAAATCTTCCGATTTTTTTACAGTAATACCAATTTCTTTTCCCATTCAAAATTCAATTACTTGGCAGCTATTTAGTTTTCTTCCTAAACAATTAATGATTTCTTTACGTGAAAAAATTAGACATATATTCTAAATTTATTGTGTAAATGTATGACCACCACAAAACCACTTCTCGAAATAGTAGAAAAAATAGTGAATTTAGATAGTCATATGAGATTTGCTGCAATTATTGATCTAAATGGCAACATTGTTGAAGGTATAATGAATGAAGGTAAGACATCTTTAGAATCACAGAAACAGGAGGAGTATTTTTGCAGACAAGTAGCAGACAGAAGAAAAATGAGACAAGAATTTGATAGACCATTAGGAAAAGTCAGATATGTGCATGTGGAGCGTGAAAAAGTTACACAATTTGTGATTTATACAAAAAGAAAGACACTTTTTGTTACTATTGAACCCGAGTTATCAATATCCAGAAAAATGAAAATTATTACTAGTATTAAACGAATTACTGCGAATATCTAATATTATACTGGGTCACCCTTACACAATACATTTCCCATTACCCGACTTTGAAAATTTGGGCATACAAAGCATTGTATAAAATGAATTTCTTCTTTCAGTACAGGGCAATCCACAAATTCTTGCTTCATTCGTTTTAGCATCTTAGGACTAACACCTTTTAATTTCAGTTTACCTTTTTCATCCATCATACCTGACCCTTTTAAGATCTCTTTCACACTATCAGGTAATTTTTGCCGTCCTTCACGTGATTGTACCTTTACTTCATGTTTATGTTCTAACTCGTCAACCATAAAAAGAAGAAAATAAAGGCTGATTTATTACTAGCGGTCATGATCGCATTTTAATATTTCAACTTTTATATGATTGAGTTCTTTTCGAAATTTAGAAAACAATTGCTAGCAATTTTTGATGTTGAGGGTGTGCTTTATGACGGTGAGTATCTACCAATTCTTGCAGAGAAGCTAAATAAGGAAAAAGAAATTTGGGATATTACAAAAAAAGGAATTCAGGGTCTCATAAATTGGGAAGATGGTTTAAAAAAAAGAGTTGATGCACTAAAAGGATTAAGCATTGATGTATGCCAAGAAGTGGCTGACGAATTACCTATAATGCATGGTGCAAAAGAAGCTTGCAAGTCATTAAAAAATGCAGGGTGGAAAATAATGGCAGTTTCTGGTGGATTTACAATTATGACTGACAGGTTAAAACAAGAACTTGAATTAGATTATGTTTTTTCTAACGAATTAATTTTTAAAGATGGTGTACTTGATGATGTTAAAATTAATGTTGATTCTGACAAAGCAAAATCAGCTAAGATAAAAATTGAAGAATGGGAACAAAATAAAGAAGAAANTGTTGTTATTGTAGATGGTGCTAATGATATTAAATTATTTGATATATGTGGTTTAGGAATTGCATTTAGAGCACAAGATATAGTCAAGGAACTTGCAACTGAAACATTAGAAGAAAAGGATCTCTCAAAAATTATATCAATAATTAATAAACACTATAATCTTGAAAATCCATTACAGACTGTATAGTCTAGGTAAACCTTCAAGTATGGTTAAATGATGATTATCTTCAATTGAGCCTGCATATTTTTCCAGTTAATTTTAAACAAGATATAACTCCAGAAAGTGATTTAGTAGACATTTTAATTTCCTCAAATGACTGTGGAATTGAAGATGGTGATATCATAGTTGTATCACAGAAAATTGTTTCAAAGCAAGAAGGACGTGCTGTTAATTTAGATACTATAATTCCCTCAGAATTATCCATTGGTATTGCATCTGCATATGATAAAGATCCTAAATTAGTTGAAGCAATATTATCAGAAACAAAAAGAATTGTACGAATGGAGCATGGAGTGATTATTGTTCAAACAAAACATGGCTTTGTTTGTGCCAATGCAGGAATTGATGAAAGTAATGTTGATGGTAATTATGTTACCTTGTTACCAAAAGACCCTGATAATTCTGCAAGATTAATACGAGATGGGATAAGAACAAAGAGTGGAAAAAAAGTTGCAGTAATAATNTCTGATACTTTTGGTAGACCATTTAGATTAGGGCAAACTGATAATGCAATTGGAATTGCAGGAATTGAATCAATTTTAAGCTATGAAGGTAAACTTGATACATTTGGAAAAATACTTCGTGTTACTGCAATTGCAATAGTTGATGAATTATGTGCTGCAGCAGAATTAGTAATGGGAAAAACAAAAAAATCACCTATGGCAATTATTAAAAATTATCAATTTGATTCAAAAGATGATCAAATTTCTAACTTAATACGTCCTGGATCTGATGATTTATTCAAATAGATAATTAATAAAGTCAGAGAAATAACAATAAGTGACTGTATTGCTGAGAACTGAATCACATTGCCATAACATGTTTTCAAACGGCCATGTTGGAGAAATAGAATCACCTTTTGATTCAAATGTAACAATTTCTGCTCAATTAGATCAATCACTGTTATCTGATCTAGACGTATTGTTTGTAACTAATCATAATACACTTGACGGTTATAATCAAATTGTTGATTACAAAAATAATCATAGTAAGTTTTCTAAAATTGGGGTATATCCTGCAGAAGAAGTGACTACTGATAAAGAGGCTCATGTTTTGGTGTATGGTTTACATAAAGAAATTAAATCTGGACAAAGTCTAGATGAAATACTAGATGATGCAAAAGATCAGGATGCTGTCACTATTGCACCACATCCATTTAGCTTGATAGATGCTTTAAGAGAAGATTCAAAAAAATGTGATCTATTTGAGGTTTTTAATAGTGCAAATATTGATGTCTATTCTAACAAAAAGGCAGAAATCTTTGCGAAAGAAAATAATTTACATGTTGTAGCAGGAAGTGATTCACATGTTACTAGTACCATAGCAAGATGTACAAATCTAATAGATTCTGAGAATAATATTGATGATATTATTTTTGCATTAAAACATCAAAGAATCTCAATTGAAAAAACTGAATATGTCAAGCCAAAAGAAGTATTGGAGCATATTCAATTTAAAATCGAAAATTCAAAATATCATATAGATAAATACATTAACGAATTTTACCCAAAATCAAAATTTCTATTTAATTTTGTATACAAATTTTATCTTAGTACACGAACAAGTTATTTCTGGGAATTGATTTATCGAATGTCATTAATTGGGGTTAGACGNATATCACGAAAAATCAATTTTGAGGGTATGGATCCCTATTCTTTTAGGACACGAGATATACCAACTATTACTAGAATGGTNTTTTGAATTATAGGTAAAGCTAAAAAAAACTAGTTTTTTATATATAGATAAACTAAATTTTTCTTAGGTGATCAAGATTTCAGAATCTAGTAAAAAAATTGATGTACGAGGATTATTTTGTCCATCCCCTGCATTACAAACAACTGTTGAACTATCAAAAATGCAGGTTGGTGAAATTCTTACCGTTCTTGCCGATGATCCTGATTCTGAAAATGATATAACTGAACTATGTCACAAACGTGGGCATGAAATTTTAGANTTAAAAAAAAATGGNAGTGATCTAGAATTTANCATAAAAAAAATAAAATAATTTTATTTTTGNTCAGCTAGATANTTATCAACATCAATTGCAGCCATNCACCCATAACCTGCAGCAGTTACTGCCTGTCTGTATNTATGATCATGTACATCACCTGCANTAAATACTCCTTTAACACTTGTCTCTGTATTATTTTTTAGAATAATGTATCCATTCGTATCTANTTCTAGTTGGTTTTTGAATAGTTCTGTATTTGGTTCATGACCAATAGCCACAAAAACACCACCCATATCCAACGATATTTCTTCATTTGTTTTTACATCTGCTAATACAACCTGGTTAACTTTTTCATCACCGTTGATATCTTTAAGAGTACTATTCCAGTGAACCTGAATTTTTTCATTACTTAATGCACGTTCTTGCATTATCTTACTTGCTCTAAACTCATCACGTCTATGAATAATATGTACCTTTGAAGCAAATTTTGTGAGAAATATGGCTTCTTCCATACATGAATCACCGCCTCCTACAACTGCAATAGGCTGTTCTCTAAAAAATGCACCATCACATGTTGCACAATATGAAACACCTTTCCCAGCAAAAGTTTGTTCNCCCTCTATGCCAATTTTTCTTGGNGTTGCGCCTGTACAAACTATAATTGCNTTTGCTTCAAATTCTTCTGAACCCGTCAAAACTTTGAATGGTCTATGTCTAAAATCTACATTTACTACTACATCATCAATTATTGTTGTACCCATACGTTCTGTCTGCTTTCTCATNATCTGCATTAGATCAGGNCCCATTATTCCATCTGAAAATCCAGGATAGTTCTCAACATCTGTTGTATTCATCAATTGTCCACCAGGAAGTAATCCTGAAATAATTAGTGTCTCGTGTCTTGCTCTTGAACTATAAATTCCAGCAGTATAACCTGCAGGTCCAGCTCCAATTATTATAACATCAAAAAATGTTTTTGTTTTTTCTGGTGTTTTTGGTGAACTACCTGTTGGTTCCTTCTCAGGATTTTTATCAATTAAAACAGTACCACTATCAGAATCAGACATCATGCTTTTTTGAAATCGGGTATGAATTTAAATCATTTCTGCATATCTAAGATCATTTGGTGTTTTTTACAAAGTTTTGAAACCTCGATCTGTGAATAAAGTAGATCNCTTTGCCANTGTGCATTATTTAGNCTACAGTCTAAATATTCACAGAAAGNTTCACCAGTAATATTGTAAAAAATTATTTGTANAATATANCCCTCAATNANTTTAGNAAGTCGTTCATCATGATATTCTAGAAATTCCCCTTTATGCAGTTCTTTGACACTNTTAATNNCNAGNCCCTGAGATTTGTTTGCCATTGCTTNAATATAGAANTCTTTTGATTTTGCTGGNGCCTCAATTATNCCTGTGGTNGATATGATTGCCGGATTNGNACATATCACTGCACGACCATGATATCTNGAGTCTGATTCATCAAATGTNCATGTAAGCCTATTTGTAAAAANTATGTGNAATGTGTCATTTGNTGTNTNNNTAATTTNATTCCGCAAAAATTTNTGCATCTCAAATCCNTCATACATTANTACCTCACTAATATTTTCGGCATCTTCAATCTTTGTAGTTTTTTCCATTATCAAAGAATTTTTGCATAATTGCTCTTCAAAATCAGTAGCATGTTTTTCTGGATCATACAAATTCTTTTTTTTGTAGATATCAAATATTCTTGTTTTTGTAAGTGATTTTACTTCTGATTTATTAAGATTAAGAAAAAAGTTGTCTTTTATAACTACGTCAACTGAAAAATTGTCTTTGATAAAACTAGCTAGATCTGATATTTTAATTTCAGGAATGGTGGGTTCATCATAAAGAGTAATTTTTTTTAGTTTCAATCAGATTTTTTAGTAATTGTGTTATCTAACTCTTTAATTTTTTGATCAGTAATTTCTGCTGCTTTTTTACCTGAATATAACATCGAGCCAAATGTTGGACCCATTCTTGCTAACCCATGTGTTTCTGTGACTGACATACCGGCAGCAACCAAGCCTGGGTATACTTCACCTGTCTTCTCAACAACATGTTCTTCTCCACTTTCTACCCACATTGGATTCATACCTTTCCATTCAACCATATTTCTATCCACTAATCTTTTCACTGCAACNGAATCATGACCTGATGCATCAATTATCATTTTAGCTTCTAATGCAACTGGATCAACACATGTTATGTTACGTGGTAGTGCAGACACTGGCATCCAATTTACAACAATTCCTGCTATTCTACCATGTCGTAAAACTAAATCATCAAATTTTGTCAGATTCAAAAATTTAACACCTGCATCACATGCAGCTGCAATAAGTTTTGAAACAGCATGAGGTCCTGGTGTTAGGTACAAACCCTCACCAACTTTTTTGTATGGTATACCTAATTCATCCCAAATTTTTTGTGCAGGAGCTCTTACTGTAACTGGATTCATCATGTAACCACCTAGCCAATANCCACCGCCCAGGTAGTTATTCTGCTCGATAACCAGTACTTTGTAACCCATTAATGATAATTCACGTGAGGCAGTTAGACCTGCAGGTCCAGCACCAATTACTATGACATCACATTCGGCTCTGTCTTGCAGCACATCATAGAACTCTTTAGAAATAGCTCTTGTAATTTCAACTTCTTTTGCATCAGCAAAAATTTTGTCAGGTCTTTGCTCATTCACTGATTCTTGCATACAAAAAATCTAGTTTGAACTCATAAATAGATTTCTTCTTAATTGGAATTGGAGTATTAGGTGTTCTACAGTCGTAAAATGGCAAATTAATCCAGTTTATCTATTAATTTAGTTGAAACTAATTTTTGTTACTATTTTATATTGGAAATTAGGTGTTAGAAGTAAGATGGCGCAACAATTAAGACCATCAAAATCTGGTTCTAAAAAACCAAATATTGATTGGTCAAGAAGAGAGGAAGCAGATAATTTTGCCGATACCGTAAAATTATTCCGACAAGGAAAAATTGAACCTGANATGTTTCGTAGGTTTAGNCTACANCATGGNGCATATGGAACTAGAATGACTGATGANTATGCCATGGTTAGAATAAAAGTTCCTGCTGGGGANGTTTATCCACATCAATTAGAAAAAATTGCTCAGTTAAGTGAAATGTATTCTATAGGTAGTGCACATTTCTCAACCCGAGAAAATATCCAACTTCATTGGGTTGTATTAGAAGATGTTTCTGAGATCATGCATTCTTTGGCAGATGTCGGTCTAACATCAAGAGAGGCATGTGGGAATACTGTTAGAAATGTCATGTGTAGTCCACTATCTGGTGTTTGTAAAGATGAATTGTTTGATACCACACCTTATGCATTAGCCATTGCTAAATTTCTTCTTAGAAATCCATTGAATCAAGCATTGCCACGTAAATTCAAATTCAATTTTACATGTTGTGAAAAACATGGAATGATTAGAATTGTAGATGTTGGTTTACTACCTCAAATTAGACAAATTGACGGAGAAGTTCAAAAGGGGTTTAAAATATTTCTTGGTGGTGGTTTAGGTAACAAATCATTTGTAGGGCATGAATTAGAAGAATTTACACCTGTAGATGATTTTCTCTATACATCTATTGCTGTATTAAGAATATTTGATAGATTAGGTGACCGTAAAAATTTAGCTCGAAATAGAATGAGGTATTTAGTAAACGATATGGGATGGGAAAAATTCAAGAACATTGTTCTTAAAGAACGTGCAATTGTTAAAGCTACTCAATCAGTGATTGTTAAATTAAGAGTTGATGAATCATCCAAAGAAATAACCAGACCNATTTCAATATCAAATGAATCTACTGAACATCCTGATGGATTTGAGAGATGGAAAAAAACAAACGTGTTTAAACAAAAACAGGTAAATTATAATTCTGTATTTATTGGATTAGAGTCAGGTGACATCACTGCTAATCAGCTTCGTACAATTGCTCAGATAACTAGAGATTTTTCTGGTGAGGGATTAGCAAGGAATGGTTTTTCACAAAATATTGTTATACGCTATGTTCATGATGATGACCTGATTAACTTGTATTCAACATTAATTGAAACAGGATTGGCCAAAACAGGTTCATTAACAATGGCATCTGCAGTTGGTTGTTCTGGAACTACTTCATGTAATCTTGCATTAACTAATTCTCATAGACTTGCAAAAGAAATTCAAAGAAAATTTTTAGAATTGAAACTTGATGAAGATGATGATCTACGTGATTCATCCATAAAGATTAGTGGATGTCCAAATTCATGTGGTCAACATGAGATAGCAACTATAGGACTTTATGGTGGTGGTGCTAGGTTTGGAAAAGACATGTATCCAAATTATGTATTATCGCTTGGAGGTAGATTTGATGGTCAATCAATGCTAGGACATCACACTGCACGTGTTCCAGTAAAACGTGTGATTCCAGTCATATTGAAAATTATAGAATTATTTAAAAAATACAAACAGCCAGATGATTCTCTTTCAAAATGGATTGATAGAATAATTCATGGGAACGAATCATCAGAAATTAAATCTGTGGAAGATATCAAAAAAATTATTGCTCCTTTATTGATTCCTCCAACAAAAGAGGATGATTCTGATTTTTATGCAGACTATGGTAGTGATACAAGTTATCACACAATTACTGGAAAAGGTGAGTGTGCAGCATGACAACCCAAGAAACACCATTAATCAATGTAGATACACTTAGAGAACAAATCATAAAAGATGATGTTAGAATAATTGATGTAAGACGGAAAGATGATTATAATCAAGGNCATATCAGAAATTCTGTTAATTTACCATTAGCTAATCTACTTGCAGATCCCAGCCCTGAAAATATTGTTAGAATTGCTGAAGAATTAGGTATTGAGGATGAAACACCTGTAGTAGTTTATGATGANACTTTTGGTGCATTATCCTCGAGAGTTGTTTGGGCATTACAGTATATTGGTCATAAAAATGTCAAATTACTTGATGTAACATTTTCACAATGGAAAGAACTTAGTTTAGAAGTTACCACAGAAGAACCTGAAATTAAACCTGTAAAACATTCATTAAATTTAAGATCAGAAATAATGGCCACTGCAGAATATCTTGAAAAAGCAAAAGAGAAAAAAAATGTGGTTGTAATTGATAATAGAGAAAGATTGAATTTTCTTGAACAACATATACCTGGTGCAATCAACATTCCATACAGAACACTAGCAACAGATGGAAGAATTATTCGAAATAAGGATGGTATGAGAAATCTACTAAAAAATAGAGGAATTTCAGAGGATGCTGAAATTATNACTTATTGTGGAAGTGTTGGAACACTTTCTGGCTTAGCATTTTATGCATTGAAGTCTTTGGGATTGCCAAACGTCAAACTATATGTTCACTCGTTTAAAGAATGGAAGAATCTAGAAAAGCCCACTCAGAAACAGGAAAATGCTAGTTATTGGGATCTTTCAGCTGAGTGACCAATTTATATGGAATTTTTTTAGTTACACATTGTAGATGAAAGATATCAATGAGATAATGCCCAAAGTTCCAAATATGAAATGGGGTGCATTATTGAACAAAAAACCTACAAACCAAAAAGTTAACGAATTGAATAAATTGTTACCACATAATGGAAAATGGCACACAGTTTTTGAGGAAAATGATGTATCGTATATCGACGGTGTTCCTGTATTTAAAAAAGACCAAGAATCTTGGACATAATTTTAGACTAAAATTATTTTTGTGTTATATTTGTTCGAAGTTTCTTAGTAACTCGAATTTCAATATTATCAAAGAACTCTAACATTTTTCGTTTATTATCAATGAGGAAATCACTTCCTCTTTCCTCTAACCTAACTTTGTATAATCTAATATCTCTATGTTCTTCTAAAAATTCTTCAATCATTTGCTCACCACACATAGATGGGTCAATGAAGACTTGTAAGTTCTCCAAAGTTTTTTCAACATTTTCTTCACCTATTGATGATTTGATTGATTGTACAGCTAGACCAATTTCTTTTAGATTTTTTACTGGTGCAGGAAGTTTTGCTTTTTTTGTTCCAAGTAAGGTACGTTTTTTTGCTCCTATCTTCTTTCCCATTTCCGGCTCTAAATCATATATTGGGATCATTTGGTTGAATCCTTGCCTTTTATGAGTTTTAATTACAAGACCTTTTTCAATTAATTCGTTTAAAGATTTTTGTGTATCTTCCTTACTGAGAAATGTAGTCCATACGATTGAACCAATTGTATGATATCCTTGTCGTAGTGATTCTATAACTACAACTTCGATAATTCTTTTAAAACCTTCTTCATTACGCACGTTAATGAAATCTTTATCTTTTACAGCTTTTCTAGCATTTTTGACATCAATCTCAATTGAACGTTTTAATGATTCAAGTGAATCAGGAATTTGGTTCATNANTGATAGGTAACATGCTTTGTTATACCATGCCATATCATATGTTGGNTCTGAGTCAAGTGCTTTTTCTACACTATCTAATGCTTTAGCAAAATTTTTCTTTTCATAGAATACTAATGATTTAAGATTCCAGGCTTCTGAATTAGTAATATCTATGTCTAAGACTTTGTCATAAACTCTCATTGCTTCTGAATAATCGTCTAGATGAAATCTTGAATATCCAAGTTTAAGCATTGTTTCAACATCATTTGGGTCTGTTCTTAAAATCATTTCAAAAGTTCTCGAGGCCTCCTCCAATTTTTCATCTGCCATAAAATTTATGCCCTTTTTGTATAGCCTATTACGCTGATAGTCAGCATTAGTTAGAGATGTTTCATCGGTTTTTTTTAGTGATGTATCCTCTTTTTTCTTCATATCTTGATTTACTCCTATTTTGTAGATAAATAGTATCCTATCCGTATTTTATATTATATTATTAAAAATGAAAAATGTATTAACTAGGTAGCGCTAAAACATCGATAATGAGCACTCAGACAAGTTTTTCAGTCATAGGAGAATCTCCATTTGATCAGGATGGGATCTTTGAGGTGGAATTGGCTATTAGTGAGGCAGAACCCACCTCTTCTGAAATTCAAAACAAGTCATTCTCATCAATTTGGAAAGAAAAACTCCATTTAAAAGTGAAAAACGGAAAATTTCAAGAGAAGATTGGTTCAGCTGAAAACCCACTTCCTGATGCTATATCTTCTTTTTCAAAAGTTTGGATAATTGTAACTGATCAATTATCTTCTATAGGAAATTCATTTGAATTTGATATTCCTGAATCAATTAAATCATTTCAAAGTAAATCAACAATAAAAGAATCTGTTGTCACAAAGAAAACTGGTCGAAGTTTGCAAGGTAAGCAGGGAGACAAAGGTGACAAAGGTCCTGTAGGTGTACAGGGAGACAAAGGTGACAAAGGTCCTGCTGGTGGAAAAGGTCCATCTGGAGACAAAGGAGTTACTGGAGATAAGGGAGACAAAGGTGACAAGGGTTCACCTGGTCCAGCAGGNGACAAAGGAGATACTGGTCAAAAAGGATTAACAGGAGANAAAGGTGACAAAGGTCCATCTGGTGANAAAGGNACTGTTGGTGGTAAGGGTGAAACTGGTAGACAGGGTCCACTTGGTGACAAAGGTCTAACTGGNTTACGTGGNGACAAAGGTGACAAAGGTTCAACCGGTCCACCAGGNATTCAAGGAGATAAAGGCGTACCAGGTTCTCCCGGTGAAAAAGGTGTTAAGGGTATAACCGGTCCAGTTGGTGACAAAGGCTCTCCTGGTCCACAAGGACCACAAGGTGAAAAAGGAAAAATTGGACTTACTGGTCCAGTTGGTGAAAAAGGTCCACGTGGTCCACAAGGTCCACCAGGAGATAAAGGCATTACCGGCCAACAAGGTCCACCAGGAGATAGAGGTCCACAAGGACCACAAGGTGATCAAGGACCACAAGGACTAACAGGTGACAAAGGTCCACGCGGTCCACAAGGCATACAGGGACCACAAGGTGAACAAGGTCCACAAGGTTCTGCAGGTCCATCAGGTGAAGCTGGTCCACGAGGTCAACAAGGTCCAGTTGGTGACAAAGGTCCGAGGGGTCCACCAGGTCCACCAGGTGATAAAGGCATTACAGGTGGAATGTCTGATGAACAGAAAGAACTATTCAAAGATTTGCTAGATATACTTGTTCGAAAAGGATTAATCACATCGGAAGAGCAAATTGAGCTTCAGAGTCATCTTTACTAGAATATGTATATTTTTTGCATAACTCATATAGATATTCTAAGAAAATATCATTATAGTGAATAAAAATGGTAGAAAGTAATTACCAAATTCTAG
This sequence comes from Nitrososphaerota archaeon, assembly GCA_002698885.1. Classification (GTDB taxonomy): domain Archaea; phylum Thermoproteota; class Nitrososphaeria; order Nitrososphaerales; family Nitrosopumilaceae; genus Nitrosopelagicus. The sequence goes on from PAAH01000009.1 coordinate 34,004, forward strand.
GTCTAAAAAATAATGCTTCAAGGCACGAAATTCGTTCGGCATTTAGAGAACTTGCACTTAAACATCATTCTGATCGTGGTGGACATGATGAGTCATTCATCAAAATTAAACAAGCATTCGAAGATCTTAAGGCAGGCAAAAAATTCCCAGATTCTCCAGACGAGCACGCAAGAAAATCAAAGTTTGTTTGGGGTACAGATGAAGAAGAACGAAAGCGACAAAACACACTACTTTCTGATGATGTTGCAAAAGAAATTCATATTGCTCAGGAATGGCTTGATGCATTATCACGAGCAGATGCCACAGGAACTAGACTTTTTGGCTCAAAGGAGCTTGGCGAAATTGAATTAGAAAGAAAGGCATCTAAAGCATTAAGCATTAAAGGAAAATTTTGGGCTGGTAAATTATTTTATGATGACCATGTGTTTATGTGGGGAAGTATAACTAATCCATATTTTTCAGATAGTAAGGATTCTAAAACAGAGATTCGTTTGACGCATGGAACATTCAAAATGNCTGACCCAATAGATAATGGNTTTAATATTGAAAATGGAACAAAAATAACTGTTGATAATGGTGATATAATTTGTGGCAATGTAAATGGAATACGAGAACAAGTTCCTGATCCAGAAGGCAGAGTAGGTATGTCATTAACCCATGAGCATTTTTCAGAACTTAATGCACCAAATGGTAAAATAATTGCAGGTACTGTTAGGGAAACAGTAGTACTTGACGCAGATGAAATTTTGGTGTTAGACATTGTTGATAATGTAAAAATTAAAGGAAGAAAAATTCAAATTTTTGGGCACAAAGTGAGTTATGATGTTTTCATAGAGCTGAAAAAAGGAGGCATGATTAGATTCNATGATAAAGGTTCAGGATTTGATATTAGTGATGATGCAATATTGAAACTAGAGAATGGAAAAAAATTCTTTTTGGATGAACTAAAAACTAAAAAACTGATAGGTTTTGGTGGTGAAGATATTACATATGATTATCTTGATGGTGTAGGTTCAACTTCTATAAATGATAAGGAATCTATTTCATCTAGGTTATCTGGATTTAAAATTTTTGGAAAGAGAAAATAAAATGTTATTAATTACTTTTTAATTCCTAATTGTCTATTTTTTAATCTTAATGTTTTGCTTCTACATTTTCTGCATCGTGTTGCATTAATATCTAATCTTGCACCACATGAAATACATATCTTCATATGTAATCTAGCTTTTTGGGCAATCTGTTTCTTTAATGGATCAGCAACTGGCATAAAATTTCTTTTTTAATACACTATTAATGCTTATTGACTAGCCATTTTACCTGCAAGCAGGACAGCAACTTCACCAGGTCTTTTTGCAACTGGTATGTTTGCCTTTGCAAACATGGNAATTTTTGATTCAGCAGAACCATATGTACCCATCACAATTGCACCTGCATGTCCCATTCGTTTTTCTTTAGGTGCGCGTCTTCCTGCTATATATCCCACAATTGGTTTATCAAAACCTATATCGATTATATGTTGTGCTAGAATTTCTTCGGCATCACCGCCTATTTCACCAACAACAACAATTCCCTCTAATTCAGGATCATCTTTTATCATATCAAAGGCATCAATCATTCTAGTGCCATTTACAGGGTCGCCACCAATTCCAATCGTAATACTTTGACCAAATCCTGCTGTAGTAAGATTATTTGATATTTCATACAGTAGTGTACCACTTTTTGATAATACTGCAATATTCCCTGGTGAATAAGGACTTGCAGGCATAATTCCAATTTTTATCAATTCTGGGATTATCACACCTGGTGTATTTGGACCAATCATTACTGCATCTTTCTCTTTTGCCAATTCTATAATCTTCATAGTATCTCGTACTGGAACATGCTCTGGAATTGCAACTAATAGTTTAATTCCAGATTCTAATGCATCAGTTGCAGCCTCTAAAAAGAATTTTGCAGGCACAAAAANAATTGAAATTTTTGCATTAGTAGCGGCAACTGCTTCACTGACTTTTTCAAAAATAGGAATTTTATCTTCAAATTTCTGACCACCTTTACCTGGAGTAACTCCTGCTGCAACATTTGTTCCATACTCCATCATTAATTTTGCATGCGTTGAACCATACTTACCAGTTATTCCTTGAACAATAACTGATTGCTTCTGATAATTTCCATTTTCATCTTTTTGACCCCTTAGAATTTCATAAATGTCTGTCATTTGTTTACCTCCATCACTGCTGTGTTAATTGCATCTTCAACTGAATCAAACATTTTTGTTTTAGTGTTTTTTAACATTTCTTTTGCTTTGTCTGATTCTGCACCCATTAATCTTGCAAACACTGGCAAATCAATCAGGTTTTCATCATATGCTTTGATAAATGCTGAAGCAACTGTTGTTGTTTTAACAATACCACCATAAAGATTTACTAAAATTCCTTTTACTCTATTCATTTTACTAATCAGAGTTAGTGCTTCATATACAGATTCAGTAGTTGCACCACCACCTACATCTAGAAATGTTGCAGGCTTTCCACCGTTGTCAGCAAGCATATCAAATGTAGACATGACAAGTCCAGCACCATTGCCAATAACTGCAATATTTCCATCTAGCTCAACTAAAGAAAATCCACTTTTTTCAGCCCGTTCTTCCAATTCTGATTTCTCTTGATACTTTGTAAGTTCTTCATGTCTAAAGTTAGAATTATCATCAGTCATTACTTTTCCATCAAGTGCCATAATNGAACCATCTTTTAGAATTGCAAGTGGATTAATCTCTGCAAGTTCTGCTTCTTTTTCTACTGTGAGTTTTGAAAGTTGTTTTAGCATTGTAACAAATTCTTCTTCTTGACTTCCTTGAAGACCAATTTCATTTGCAACTTTTTTTGCTGTTTCATCATCTACGTCACCTAATCCGACTTCTTTGATAGTTTGATTTTTTACCGATTCTATTTCAACTCCACCTTCTGATGATGCAATAATTGTATAGCACCTTTTGCTACGATTAAGAAATAACGATAGATACAGCTCTTTTTCAATATCTGCCATTTTCTCTAGTAATATTGCACGTGTTTTTTCACCCTTGATTGACATTCCTAAAATTTGAGGATATTTGATTTCAAATTCATCGTCACTATTACATGCCTGAATTCCACCAGCTTTACCTCTTCCGCCAACTGGTACCTGTGCTTTTATCACAAATGGATAACCTAATTCTTTTGCATCAATGCGTCCCTGCTCAATATCTTTTGATGCCTTACTTTCTGGAACTCTGATTCCAAATTCTTTGAATAATTCCTTTGCTTGATATTCCAAAAGACGCATATAATCAAAGTCTCATTTGAGGACTTTATAATCTGTTTGATACTCTATGCAAATTGTTCTTCTAATTGTTCAACAACTTCTGCAAAAAGATCTTTACTTTTACTCAGCAATCTATTTGGAAATTCATCGATGGTAAAAACAAGCTGTTGCTTTATTTCAGGAACTACCATACCACCAGAAATGATAACTTGTTCTATAACATGTTCCTGTCCTAATGTACATACGATTTCTTCATAAACTTCATCGTCTTCTTCAAGTGTTTCTCGGTACAAAACTATAGGTGTATTTGTTTGGGTTATAATTTTCCTAGCCTTCTCTAACAGATCATGTAAATGATGAACAGACCATGTATCAAGGCTAATCTGCTTAACCATACTATATTATTACTAATTTTGTATTTAACCTGACTTGGTATCTTCTAGTTTGATCAATTGTCAACGTTTTGTAAAGTTATTCAACCGAAATACGAATCTTCAGACCATCAATATCGTCATTTTTGTATTCTTTACATGATTGTTCGAAATCGACTTGTTTTACTCTCACTAAAAATGCAATTTCATCTGTCTTTTCCTTTATCAAATCAAATGATTCAGGATCAAGGTCTAAAATTGATGCTTTGGACAAAATGTCAGTTGGATTATAACCCCTATCTTTTCTTAGTGTCTGTAGTCGTCTAGCCAGGTCTTTGATTAAACCTTTAGCCATCATTTCATCATCTCTTTCAAGTGAAATCATGACTATCAGATTTTGTCTTTTTGCAAATTGGTATTTTTCAACAACGTCAAAGCCAATTATGAAATCTTCCTTGCCTAGAACTATAGAGTTTTGTTCGATTTGGAATGTAAACGTGTCTTTATGACTCAATTCATTAATAATTGCTTCAGGCTCAGTTTCTGAGAACATTTGTAGTAGTTTTCCCATATCTTGCTTTGCTTTTGGACCAATTCCGCTCCTCTCCAGTTCAATTTTTGGAGTTACTGGTAATCCATTTTGTTTTAACTCTAGGTATTGCTCCATTCCTTCAGTATTCTCAATTTCAAAAATTTTATAGTTTTGAATATTCATTTGAGATTTGACTAGTTCTGAGAGTGACTCTAGAATATTCTTCTGACCCTTTTCTAGGCAAATTATTGCTTCATTGAGTGGCCATCTTCTTTTCACTTTTCCTTTCATTCTTGCAGCGGCTGCCACTGAAACTACATCCTTTAACAAATCAAATGACTTTTCACTTTTTTCATCAATTAATGAGGTGTTCTGTTTTGGCCAGGTTTCAAGTAAGATGTTTTCTTTTGCACCAAATATCGTACTGTAAAGGTATTGTGTTGTAAATGGGGAAAATGGATGAATTAGTATGTCAATTGTCTTGAGTGTCTTTGCAAGAATTGCATAAATTGTAGAACGTCTGTCTTTTTGNGAATCATCTTCATCCCATAATTCTGACTTTGTGATTGGAATGTAAATTTGACTAAGTGAGTTTATCAAAAAGTCTTCTATTGCTTTTCCTGACTCGTGAAATTTACATGCATNATTTGCATCTGTTGTTTTTTGTATCATTCTTTGAAGTTTTGATAAAAGCCAAATGTCAGGTGGTGTAAGTAAGTTGTTTTTCTTTGCCCATTCTATAGTTGTCTCATTTATGTTAAATTTGTCATATTCACTGTTTTGTCTGTAAAATGTATGAAGGTGGTAAAGTGTACTTATGACCTGATATGGTCTTGACATTAGCTCTTTTGTGCTAAAGTTTAATGGTTCAATTGGGCTTGACTTCCACATAAAATAGAATCTCACTAGATCTACTGGATATTTCTCTAAAAGCTCTGATGCTTCAATTACATTTCCTTTACTTTTACTCATTTTGTTTCCATTTTCATCTAGTACGTGACCTTGGAATAGAAATGACTTGTAGGGCGATACTGGTGCATTATTTAGTATTACATTTTCAATTAGTAGTGTGTATGCCCATCCTCTAGTTTGGTCTATTCCTTCTGTGAAAAACGGAGCAGGAATTTTTTCCTTGTACTGTACTTCATCTAAGGACGCAAATGGAGCAGAACCGCTGTTGTGCCATGTGTCAAGTACAAATTCCTCTCTTTCCATAGTTGCATTACATTTCTTACATTTGATCAGTACATTGTCAATCCANGGTCTATGTAGCTCAAAGTCTTCGCCATCAGGAAGTTCTGATGCTGCCTCTATGATTTCTTTTCTTGAAAACAGTCTTTCTATGTTACCACACTCTTTGCAGTTCCATATTGGAATTGGGCAGCCCCAAAAGCGTTCACGTGATATACACCATGGGTGCTTTTCTTTGATAATTTCTAAAAATCNGTTCTTTGGAGCCTCAAAAAAGTANTCNACATCTTCAGCTGCCTTNATTGCTTTGTCANCAAGCTTATCAAGCATGTAAAANTANTCCCTTCTTGCAAGCCAGACTAGTCCATGGTTGCAACGCCAGCAAAGAGGATANTTGTGTTTAATTTTNCCAATCTTTACTAGTGCATTTTTTTCTTTGATTGATTCTACTAATTTCTCATCAGCATCTCTAACAAATAATCCTGAATATTTTCCTGCATCCTCAGTAAATTTTACTGCATCATCAATTGGNGANAAAANTGTNACTTTTCTTTTTNTTGCAATGTTATGGTCTTCTTCACCATTTGCAGGGGATAAATGTACAAGTCCACTTCCTGCATTTACATCAACAAAATCTTCTGCAACTGTAACATGATAGTTGTCTTGCTTTGCAATTTCTGCAAGTTTTGGAATCTCATCTAAAAGTGGATGAATGTATTTTTTACCCTCCATCTCAGAGCCTAGAAATGTTTTTTCTATTTTNTAGNCCTCAATTTTTACNTCANTCATGAATTCTTCTAGTCTAGTTNTTCCTACAACCCATGTTTCANCATTTACTGCAATCTCTACATATTCNTCNTTTGGATTTACACCAACCATTGCATCTGTAACTAGTGTAAATGGCATNGTAGTCCANACAATCAAAAATTTATCCTCNTGTGCAAGTTTTACTTTATAGTATAATGACGGATCTTTTACCATNTCATAGCCTTGATTTACTTCAGAATGACTAAGTGATGTTTGGCAGCTTGGGCAGTATGCTACTACTCTGAACCCCTCAGTAAGTATGTCATTTTCAAATGCCTTTTTCATTAACTTCCATTCATTTTCAATAAATTCATCTTTGTATGTCCAGTATGCATTATCTTGATTAAGTGACATTCCTAGCATGTCATCGGCTTCAACCCATTTGGTATGGTATTTTTTCACAATTTTCTTACATTCAGTTACAAGTCTTTCAATGTCTTCTGGTGTTGTAATGTCATTTTTGCCATTTTCAATTCCTAATTCTTTTTCTGCTTGAAGCTCTACTGGAAGTCCTTGTGTGTCCCATCCTGCATTAAAAATTACTTTATTTCCCAGTAAGACATTGTATCTGTACCACAAGTCTTTGAAAACTCGACCTCGAAGATGACCAGCATGAGGTATTCCATTCATTGTTGGAGGCCCCTCGATAAACATGATTTCATTTGTTTTATCACCAGAGTCTTGAATCATCTTTGCCACGTCCTTATTTTCCAAGTCCTCATTGACAATTTTTTCAATTTCTTTGATATCGAAGTTTTCTACTTGTTTCATATAACGTCTGAATGTTTTTTCCTATAATAATAATCTCTTTGAATATATAGTACAATTCTGTTGTATAATTATTGGTAAATGTTTTAGTTGTTGGCTCTGGTGGACGTGAACATGCCTTATCATGGAAATTATCTCAGTCAGAATTAGTTGATGATGTTTATGTTGCACCTGGGAATGGCGGTACATCACAGAATATTCCAATTTCAGTAGACGATATTGATGCATTGGCAAATTTTGCTCAAGAAAAAAGTTGTTTCACAATAGTCGGTCCTGAAGCCCCTCTGGCAAATGGTCTAGTTGATAAGTTCACTGAGAAGGGTTTAGCAATATTTGGCCCATCAAAACAAGCTGCACAATTAGAGTCTAGTAAAATTTGGGCTAAAGAATTTATGAAACGAAATGACATACCAACAGCTGATTTTGAAATATTTGATGATGCACAAAAAGCAAAAGAATTTGTCAGTACATATCAAAAACAAGTAGTAATCAAGGCTGACGGGCTTGCAGCAGGTAAGGGCGTAATTGTTTGTGATAACAATGATGAAGCAAATGATGCAATTGATAAGATTCTAGTCAAAAAAGAATTTGGCGACGCAGGCTCAAAAATCATAATTGAAGAAAGAATTGATGGTATTGAGGCCTCATACATTGCATTGTGTGATGGGCAAGTAGGAATTCCCATGGCTACAAGCCAAGATCATAAAAGAGCTTACGATGATGACAAGGGACCAAATACTGGTGGCATGGGTGCATATTCACCAACACCTGTAATAGATGACAAACTTGGTAGTGTAATACAAGAAGAAATTATTGGTAAAACAATTTCATCAATGACTAAAGAGGGAATTGAGTTTCGAGGGTTCCTTTACGCTGGAATAATGATTCGTGATGGCAGACCATATGTTTTAGAGTATAATGTACGAATGGGTGATCCTGAATGTCAGCCAATATTGATGCGTTTAGATTCTGATTTGTTCAAG
>PAAH01000010.1 GCA_002698885.1 Nitrososphaerota archaeon
CGATTATCAGTCGAACGCTCTAGCCAAGCTGAGCTACGAGCCCTCGAAAATTTTCGAGGATTTGGTCATTTAAGTTTGCTGTTCTTTCCACTTGATTGAACAACCAATTGATGGGTCAAAATCTTTTTCAATTTTTTCACCATTAAGGAATTTCTCAATATTATTAACCATCACTTTTTCGCTTACTGTTGCTTCTGGATTCATTGCGTCATCAATGCGTCCATGAAATACTAATTTTTTTTCTGAATCAAAAAGGAATGGATCTGGTGTACACACAGCACCATATTTCTTTGCAATTTCTTGTGTTTCATCTACCAAATAATCAATTTCAAGACCTTTCTCTTTAGCAACATTTTTCATACTCTCAAAGTCATCATCTGGATATTTTACAGAATCATTACTGTTAATACCTACAATTGAAATGTCATCTTTGAACTTACTGTGTAATTCTTTGATTGCTTCAATTTTTGCTTTTACAAATGGACAATGATTGCACATGAATATTACCAACAATCCTTTTTTTGAATAATCATTAAGAGAATGCATCTCATCATCAATACCTTTAAGACTAAATTCTGGTGCAGTATCTCCTGTTTTTAATGAAATAACTGATTCCATCTTTGCCATAAAAAATTCACTTTCTACAGCAAATAAAAGGATTACAGATTCTAAAAGACAACAATTAAACTCTCATAATTGTTCAAGCAGTTAATGGGCTTGTAGTTCAGACTGGTAGAATACTCGCCTTGCACGCGAGGGGTCCTGGGTTCAAATCCCAGCGAGTCCATTTCTCTTTATATGCAAGTGTAACGATCTGTATCGAATTTCGATATTTGGGGTGCATTTAAATATCATAACTATGGCAAAAATAAACATGGCAGGTTATGAAGCCTCAATAGCAGTTTGGATTCCACTAATTGTTGGATTAGCACCAGGTTTGGTTTACTGGTTTGCAATAACTGGAATGCGAAAAAGAAGATAATCTTCTAACAAACTCTTTTTACTTATTTTATAATTTTTCTAATTAGTATTATTAACATATTCTAACTACTGTTTGTACTATATTGCATATGGTGAAATATTTGAAATTAAATTTCTTATTATTATTATTACTAATTCTAATTCCATTTTCAACATTAGATGGTTTTGCACAAATTCAAAATGAAGTAACAAAATCAGGAACTGGTGGCAGTGGTGAAGGAGTTTTCTTTGTTAATACATATCCATTTAGTTTCAAAGATGGCAAAGGGTATACTGTTGTATTAGGAGAAATTTTCAATAATCATAACTTTCCAATAACTGATGTCAAAATTAGAGTGAATTTTTATAATAATATATCTAACGAGCCTATTGATTCAGTTTTAGGCGATACTATTTTAGATTCAATTCCAGCTTTGGGTACCTCACCAGTTATAATAAAATCTTCAGCTCCAAACTCTGCAATTTCTCGAGTTGATATGACATTATTAGGTTTTGATTCTTCTCCAGTCAAACCACTTTCACTTTCAATAATTACTAATTCACTTAAGATAGGTGATTCTCTTAGTTTCTCTGGTATTATTACTAATAATGATACTATGGATGCAACAGATATCAAAATACATTTGGTTTCAGTTGACATATTTGATCCACCTAGAGTTGTTGATATTTCTAGTATTAATTTAGATAATTCTATTAATCCAGGTAAATCACAAACATTCTCAATTAATACTACTTTGAATCCTAAATCAGTGAATTATTATATTTTAGCAGAGTCTGAAAATTATCTATCTGCAAAAGTCAACATTGATACCAAAGACATTTCCTCAGAAAGTAAAATTATCACATTAAATGATGTGACATCTACTAACATCAAACAAAATAATTCTATTATTTTTAGTCCTATTAGAATTGATGCACAAATTTTCATGCAAGAATTTACATCAATAAATTCTGAAGAACATTATGTATTTTATGTACAAATTAAAGAAGCAGAATCTGGTCTAGTTGAATTTATTGGTAAATCTAGTGCTGTATTATATGAAAATTCACGTGAAAACCCAAATATAATTTGGATTCCAGAAAATGAAGGTTTATTCTTTATTGAAACCTATTTGTGGAATACCGATGATGTTACATTATCATCCCCAGGTGAAATATTAATTATTAATATCAATACCGAGTAGTTTATTTCAAAACAAATTATAGACAAAATATGGAATTTGAATTAGTTGCATTAGGAGGAACGTTTGATATAATTCACGTTGGCCATATCGCTTTACTAGAAAAGGGATTTTCAATTTCAAAAAAAGTAATTATTGGATTGACATCAGATGAATTTGCATCAAGAAATGGGAAAGATTTGGAGAATAAATTTGAAATCAGGCATAGTAAATTAAAGTCATTGATTCAAGAAAAATTTCTAAAATCTGATTTTGAAATTGTAAAATTAGCGAATGAGTTCGGCCCTGCGGTAGTTGAAGGAAATGTTCAAGCATTGATAGTGAGTACTGAAACACATCATAAAGGTGATATTTTGAACAAACTTAGAGATGAGAAAAACCTCAAACCTGTAAAAATTATATCTGTACCCATGGTTTTAGCTGAAGATGGTAATCGTATTTCTACTACTAGAATACGAGATATGGAAATTGATTTTACAGGAAAGTTATGTTAATTGACTATTAACTTGTCTATGTTTGAGTAATTGGAATAAAACAAAAATTTTTGATAGTACACCATGTCAGTTTCATCTCAAATTATGAAAAAATTAAGTGATGATATTCTTAATTTACAAAAAGGATTACATCCTGAACATCTAGCATATTGGTATCAAAAAATTATTAATGAAACAAAAGAAATGGCTCCATCTTGGTTACAAGATAAAATTAAAGTAAATCAGGATAATTTACTACCAATGAAATTTAATCTTAATGTTTCAAAAAGAGCAGTTAGATATCTAATGATATCAATTGATAACAATCTGCAGCATATGCCTTATACTACACAACTTTATTTTCTCAAGGTACAAGAAATTATGACTCTTGAAATGAACAAGTCTTTAGTGTAACTATTCTTTAAAAATTTCAACACTATCTTCATTAGTAATTGTATCAATAATTTTATGTTCTTTTTCTACTATAGATTGTATAAAATCAATAAAAATTTCTACGTGTTTGCCATCTTTGAGAACTATACTATGAGCTGATTTATCCTTTATTAAAATTACAACTTCATTGTCAAAAACATTTAAAATTTCTGTGATATATGTTTCATTTCCTTTTTTCACAAAAATTAAACTTGCAAGCTTTTGTGCTTCATATTTATCCTGACATGTAATTTTTGTGCCAATCAATCTTTCATCATATAAGCATCAATATTTTTTCTTGCTTCTTCCCTTTTTTCTTGATGTAGAGATAAGAAATTATTAATTTTTTCAATTAAAATTGCTTTTAGTTCACCAGTTAACATTTTTCCGGATTTATAATCGTCATATATTTTTTTTAATTTTATATCATCCGGTTCAAAGAAGATTCTAAGATATTGATATGAAACATCAATATCAGGATCACCTCCAACCTTTCTATGTTCATCAATATCTGGTTGTCCACCAGAAAATGCATATTTGTTAATTTTCTTTTTTACTTGCTCTGGTGAATCTGTTGTATAGATAGTACTCTTTTCATCCGATGCAGACATTTTTCCACCAGGTCCTAAAAGTGATGGAATCATTATATTGTGAATCAATGCCGGTTTTACTTTGTTAATTTTCTGAGCAACATCTCTTGTAATTCTAAAGTGTGGATCTTGGTCTACGCCTAATGGTATCAATACTGGTTTATCTTCAATGAAGCATGGCGCAGATTGTAATGATGTATAAAAAATCATTCCAAGATTTGTTTCATTGGTAAAGCCAAAAACAGCTTTTGTATTAGAGAAATTAATCTTTTTTGCAACCTCTGCTGCGATTGGATATAGTGTTTTAATGTTCTTTGTATCTATGATGATCTTTGTCTTTTCCGGATTAAATCCCAAGGCAATAAAGTCTAATGCATTCTCTAATGCAAAATTACTTGTTTGTTCAAGTGAGAGGTTTTGCTTTGAAAAGAATTTTTCATCATCGGTTAATTGAAAGTACATATTAACATTGAATTTTTCTTGTAGCCATTTTGCAAACACCCATGGAACCAAATGACCAATATGCGTGTGTCCGGAAGGTCCACGTCCTGTATACAGAAAGAATTCATCACCTTTTTCATAATTATTTAATATTAGATTTAGATCTCTATGTGAAAAAAACACACCTCTTCTTAACATAAAATGATCTTCACCTGTGATTTTTTGCAGTTTTGTGAGTATATCATTTGAGATCTTTTGGGTTCCAAACTGCTTGATTAATTTGTCATAATCTATGTCACCCTCAACATGCCACGGAGTTACAACAAATTCATCTGATGACATTCATGTTTGACTTATGTTAATCTTTAAAAAGTCTTTTTGACACGTTGTACTGTTGTCACAGGTTCTACATGATATAGAAAAAAAAATTATTGATTCATTACAAAAGAAATCAGAGCAAACACCAGAACAGCTTTCTGAATCTACCGAATTGTCAATTGACCAGGTCAGACGTGGAATTGAATGGTTGCGTTTAAAAGAATTTGCTAATGTTATCGAGTCATCAAAAGTTACAGTTTCGCTTGGAAGAAATGGAATTGACTCTCTCAAGAATGGTCTACCAGAAAGGAAGTTAATGGACCTGATAAAAGATGGTTCTAAGTCATTTGAAGAAGTTAGAAAAACTCTGTCAGGAGCTGGTTTTAATGCAGCAATTGCAAATGCCAAAAAAAATGGTTGGGTCAATATTGAGAAAACGGATTCAGGTTCAACAATATCAACAAAGGAAAAACCAGTAGAAACACCTGAAGAAAAATTAATCTCATTGATTGGTGATAAATCTATTCCTGAAGAAAAGATTGAAAACAAACTTGCACTCAAATTTTTACTACAAAGACCAGACTATGTTTTACAGAATACTGAAAAATCAAAAATAATTTCTTTAACAGAAAGAGCATCACAAATTGATACAACACTTTCTGATATAGGTGCAATTGATGTGGAGGCTGATGCTGCATTAGTCTATGCAGCGAGAACACATCCACTAAAAGATACAATTGATGAGATCCGAGAGATTTTTGTTAAGTTAGGATTTTCAGAAATTCAAGGTAATCTAACACAGTCAAGCTTTTGGAATTTTGATGCATTATTTACACCACAAGATCATCCTGCACGAGAATTACAAGATACTTTTTACATAGAAAATCTAAAATCTCAAAATCAAGCAAGTTCAACCCAAATTAAACAGGTCTCAAAATCACATTCACAAAATTGGCATTATGATTGGAAGCTTTCAGAATCCCAGAAAATGGTTCTAAGAACTCATACAACATGTGTGACAATAAAATATCTGGCTGAACAAAAACCTGATGAGGCAAGAATATTTTCATTGGGTCGTGTTTTTAGAAATGAAAAAGTTAGTTACAAACATCTCGTTGAGTTTAACCAAATTGAAGGAATTGTAATTGGAAATAATACAACACTAAGAGATTTGATGGGTATACAAAAAGAATTTTATAAACAACTTGGTCTTACAAAAATTAAATTCTGGCCAACATTTTTTCCATACACTGAACCATCTTTACAAACAATGGTATATAATGAAAAATTAGGAAAGTGGATTGAACTATTCGGAATGGGAATTTTTAGACCTGAAGTAACAAAACCTCTTGGTATAGACAAACCTGTTTTAGCTTGGGGCGGTGGAATAGAAAGGATTGCAATGTTAAAGTATGAATTAGATGATGTAAGAGAATTTTATAATAATAATTTGAATTGGTTGAGGACTGTGTAAAATGCCAGTAGTAGAACTAAATCTTAATAGAATTAAAAAATTAGTTTCTGGTAGTACAACTAAGAAAAAAATTATTGACGTATTACCATTTCTTGGTTTAGACATTGAATCACAAAATGGTGATGAAATTAGAATAGAATATAGTCCAAATAGACCTGATTATTCTACTGAATTTGGTATAGCTCTTGGTTTACAGGGATTACTAGGAATAAAAAAAGGAATACAAAAAACCACCATTAAGAAAAAAGGACAATCTACAATCAAAGTCGATTCCTCGGTGACAAAAATTCGACCTTATGTAACTGGTGTACTTGCCAAAAATGGCACTCTAGATAGTGATGATATACAACAGTTGATGTGGATGCAAGAAGATCTACATGATGGAATTGGAAGAAAACGAAAGAAATCTTCTATAGGTCTACATGATGCTGATAAAATCTCTTTTCCTTTAACATACACGACAACTTCAAGAGACCACAAATTTGTTCCATTAAATAACAATGCCGAACAAACAATTAATGAAATTTTAAGTAAGACTGAACAAGGTCAAAATTATGGATGGGTACTAGAAAATACTAAAAACGTACCGATAATCCTAGATTCGGAAAAAAATACAATCTCTTTTCCTCCAATAATTAATTCTGTATTGACAACTGTTACTACAAAAACCAAAAATATCTTAGTTGANGTTACTGGTATAGACAAAGATTCTGTTGAAGATGCACTTTCTATTGTGATATCCACATTACAGATGGCTGGATTTGAATTTGAAGAATTAAAAATTTCAGGAAATAAAAACTCCACTCCACAGTTAAAGAGCAGAGCCATATCNTATGATACAAAATTCACATCTCAAATACTTGGAGTAGAAATGAGTTCATCTAACATGGTAGCATGTCTCAAAAAATGTAGATTAGACGCTACCATAAATAATAAAAAAATTAAGTGTATAATTCCTAGATATAGATTTGATATTTTTGGACCAATGGATNTAGTTGAAGAAATAGCTCTTGGATATGGGATTGAGAATCTTGAACCAAAATTNTCACCCTCAAAAACTATTGGTAAAAAGAATAATGTCACAATTAAAACTAGTCTTATTACCAAAACAGCTGTTGGTCTTGGACTTCTAGAGGTTTTTAATTCTAGTCTCACAAGTAAAAAAATTCTATATGAATTAACAAAAAGAAATTCATCTGAAATGATTTCTGTTTTGGATTCAAAAAGTCAGGAGCACACAATTCTTCGTGATTCATTACTATCAGGATTATTAGAAAACNTGTCAAAAAATATTCATGAATCNTATCCACAAAAATTATTTGAAACTGGAGTAGTTTTTTCAAAAGGAAAGCCTATTCGTGAATCTATTAATCTTGCAGTAATAATAGCTCATAAGGATACAAATTTTTCTGNAATCAAATCTATTTTACAATCAATNCTTAGGACTCAATTTAAAATAGATTGTAAAACAAAAGCCTCCTCCCAAAATCAAGAGTTATTTGTTAAAGGAAAATATGCCGATATCTATGTAGATGATAAAAAAATTGGTGAGATAGGTGAAATATGTACTGAAATTCTTGATAATTTCAGAATTAGAACATCAGTAGTGGGATTTGAAATTAATTTATCTGGATTAATATTTGANTAATTAGAAAAAATTTTGCCCAATAGAGCAAAGCATACAGACGGATTAGGATGATGAGATCGTAAGGATTACAATGATTTCTAATTCACCCAGGTATGCNACATTGTGGGCAACCCCGGTTTCAGAGCAAAAAAGAGGCATTGGCTAATTCCAATGATTTTTTGTGAGTCAGAACCGGGGGACATTCATTAAAATTCTAAATCTATATTGATCNTNTTATTTNNNANTAATATNATGAATTACTGGTTAGCAAAACAGGAACCAAGTGGACCACGCGGTTATAATATTTTACAATTACAAAAAGANAAGAAAACAATATGGGATGGNGTTCACAACAATCTTGCACTAAAACATATTAGAAATATGAAAAAAAATGATCTNGTATTTTTTTATCANACNGGTGATGAAAGGCAAGTGGTTGGTATAATGTCTGTAATATCAGAGCCTTATCCAAACCCAAAAGAAGAAAATAAAAGATTTGTTGTAGTTGATGTAAAATTTAAAAAATTATTGAAGACACCTGTAACACTTGACACAATAAAAAAACAAAAAAAATTTAAAAATTGGGAATTACTACGAATTTCTAGACTTTCAGTTATGCCAGTTCCGAAAATAATTTGGGATGAGATTATAAAGATGTCTCAAAAATAAGCTCATTGTAATAGGTTAATTGATATACCATGGATGTATAACTTCTCCATGGCAACAGCTTATGTCTTGATAAACTGTGAACTTGGTTCAGAAGAATCNATAATTTCCCAACTAAAAACCTTAGAAGGAATTATTGAGGTTCATGGAACATTTGGGGCTTACGACATTCTAGCAAAGATCGAATCATCTACAGTTGAAGCATTACGCGAAACAATAACCTGGAAAATTCGTAAAATAGAGAAGATTAGATCAACACTAACACTTATGGGAATAGAAGGCCAAACATAAAATTAACACTTTTCCAAAAATGCTCCTACACTTCATTTTCGTTATAAAGGAAGAAGAACTNGATGAACGAAAAATAGAATTTGAATATGTTAAACAAATGGCAAACTTTTTTCAGGCTTGGATAAAAGAAAAATTTTCTAAAGATTTTGAAATAAAGTGTGATGAGATGGTAACCCAACCACGAAGTATTTTGCANAAATTAGANANTCACGTTCTACAAAGTGATCACAGAGAACGTGGGNAAGAAATTTATCATTTTTACCTTACACACTTTCGTCCAATATGGACTGATTGTACATGTGAAGGTTTTCACTCTGAAAATTTTGGAATGGCATTATGGCAAAAACCTAAAGTTAAAGATGACATATTATTTTTAGCCGAGAAGAATTGTACTGTTGTGTCTCATGAGATTTGTCATGAGATGCTAAGATTAAAAAAATACAAACGNTATATTGAGGATGTTCATGATATATGGACACAGCATCTTTTCAANAATNTACCTTTTGAACAATATGATATGAATTTTTTAAAAACAGATGAAGAACCAAAATTTCTAGCAATGGACACNTCAAGTTTTACATAATATTTCGTATCATTACAAATTATTGATATATGAAAATTATTAAAATAAAATTATTTCTAGATTTGTTTAACACTTTGTTACAAAATAAATTCTGTTTTCAAAATTTGCAGTTTTAAACTCTAGTTTGTGTTCTGGATCTTGTTTTCTTGATTTACTAAGATTCTCTAATTCAACCAGTGCATCCCCTTTGAATCCTACAGAAGATCCATAAATTGCGTCTGTTAACTGAGTTCCATGATCACCATTTTTGATATCATCTGCAATATCATAAAATTTTATTAGATCTTTTTTGTTTACAGCATTACCTGTTGGTTTGTTTAAAGCAATTGCAATGTACATACCATTACTTTTTACAGCTACAGGTACCTTGTGGTTTTTACCTGATTTTCCAGGTATTGATTCATTGATCATTATTTCACATTTATGATACATGCTAGAAACATATGCAAAAAACCTGTATTGTGTGAATTTACCCTTTTTGTCCTCCTCACATTCTATAAAAATTCTATTCAGTAATTCCAGTGCACTATCGTTCATACTTTGAAGCCGATCATCAATTCTACCACGTTCTAAAAGTTCAGAGTTAGTATCTTTTGCAACAAGCTTCAAAATGAAATCAGGTAAATTATAATTTTTTAAAGCTGTTACATATGCGCCTGCTTGAGACATACCAAAATTTGGAAANCCTTTTTTTACCATATCTAGATAGCACCACATATTTCTAGTGAATTAAATTTTAAATAGAAAATCAACAAAACAGATNATCGTTTTTGTCTTATAACTGTATGCGAAANTTNNAGTGAATTTTCCAAATTACCGTTTATAAACTAAAAATTTCATTATAATGTATTGACAATAATAAAAATTGAGACAACACATGAAATGGTAGAGAAAGTCTACAAAAAATCAAAAGAAAATATAAAAAAATTTAGAGCGCTTTTAAATCGACCTTTAACATTAACTGAAAAAATTCTTGCTGGGCATTTAGAAGAAGAATTTCTTAATAAAAATTTNGANGAGACAACAAATTATGTTTTCTTGAAACCTGATCGTGTAGCACTTCAGGATGTTACAGGACAAATGGTTATGTTACAATTCATGCAGGCTGGTTTGAATTCTGTAACTCTACCAACTACAGTTCANTGTGATCATCTAATTCAAGCTAGAACTGAAGGTGAATCTGATACTAAATTAGCAATCTATGAAAATAATGAAGTTTACAAATTTCTTGAAACTTCATCAAGTAAGTATGGTGCTGGTTTCTGGAATCCTGGAGCAGGAATAATTCATCAAGTTGTCTTAGAAAATTATGCATTTCCTGGAGGTTTAATGATTGGTACTGATTCACATACTCCTAACGCTGGTGGATTGGGAATGATAGCTGTTGGTGTAGGTGGTGTAGATGCTGCTGAAACAATGGCTGGAATGCCATGGGAATTACTTTATCCAAAAAGAATNGGTGTTTTTCTAAAAGGAAAAATGAATGGNTGGACTGCACCAAAAGATGTTATCTTGTATGTTGCAGGAAAGCTTTCAGTATCTGGTGGAACTAATTCAATCATTGAGTATTTTGGACCTGGTGCAACATCAATTAGTTGTACTGGAAAAGCAACAATAACCAATATGGGTGCTGAGATTGGCGCAACATGTTCTATTTTTCCATATGATAAACGAATGGAGATATATCTCAAATCAACTAATAGAGAAGAGATTGCAGAACTTGCAAACCAATATGCGGAACTACTTCAAGCTGATCCTGAAATTGAAAATAATCCAGAACAATATTTTGATAAAGTAATTGAAATTGATTTATCTACGCTTGAACCGCATGTAGTTGGACCACACACTCCTGATTTAGCAAGACCAATCTCTAGGCTATCTGATGATGTCGAAGATAACAATTACATTGATGATATATCGGTTGCATTGATTGGAAGTTGCACAAACTCATCTTATGAGGATATGTCAAGATCATCCAGTGTAGCCAAACAAGCACAGTTACATGGAATTAAAGCAAAAATTCCTTTGTTAATTACTCCGGGGTCAGAACAGATTCGTTCAACAATTGAACGTGATGGTCAAATTGAAACTCTAAAATCAATTGGTGCTACTGTATTGGCAAATGCATGTGGTCCTTGTATTGGACAATGGCAAAGACCAGAACTTAAAGAAGGACAAAAAAATTCTATTGTTACATCATTTAATAGAAATTTTCCTGGTCGTAATGATGGAAAACGTAATACTATGAATTTCATCGCAAGTCCAGAAATAGTGACTGCTTTAGCATTAGGAGGAAGTTTATCATTTAACCCCCTAGAAGATTTTCTTGAAACTCATGATGGAAAGAAAATAAAGCTAACACCACCATTAATCGCGCCAGAAGTACCTGAGAAAGGATTTGTTATAGCAGAAAATGTGTATGTTCCACCATCTGAGAACCCAGAAGAAGTTGAAGTAATGATTGATCCTAATAGTGACAGATTACAAAAACTTGAACCATTCAAATCATGGAATGGTAATGATTTTACTGAATTATCATTAATGCTTAAGGCAAAAGGAAAATGTACCACTGATCATATTTCCCCTGCAGGTCCGTGGCTTAGACTTCGTGGTCATCTTGATAATCTTAGTGATAACTTACTTTTAGGTGCAGTTAATGCATTTTCTAATGATGTTGGAAAAGCAAAAAATATGTTAACAGATAAGATAGAAAATTGTGCTGAAATTGCTAGAGAGTATAAAAAACAAAATATCAGTTGGCTTATAGTTGGTGATTCCAATTATGGTGAAGGAAGTAGTCGTGAACATGCTGCAATGACTCCTAGATTTTTAGGATGTGTTGTTGTAATTGCAAAATCTTTTGCAAGAATTCATGAAACTAATCTGAAAAAGCAAGGTATTCTTGCATTAACATTTCAAGATACAAATGATTATGAAAAAATAAACGAAGATGATAAAATTAGTATAACAGGATTAGGAAATTTTGCACAAGGCTCAGTTGTTACATGTGAATTAAAACACTCTGATGGTAAATATGAAAAAATTTCTTTAAAACATTCGTATAATTCATCGCAAATTGAATGGTTCAAAGCTGGCTCTGCTTTGAATGTATTAAAAAATCGAAAAATATAACGTGGGGCCGATCGGAATTGAACCGACGACCTACGGGTTACTGCAGCTCCAAACTCACATCATCTTTTGATCAGTAGTTTGAATTAACCTCTGGAGCCCTTAGCGGTGAACTTCGTAGTCACTGTCGCCCTACCAGGCTAGGCTACGACCCCACAAGTAATTAGTTATCAAGCTTGAATTTTAACTATTACTAAGATTTATTGCACTCACATGAGTATTTGCAACTAAATGGTGAAACCTGTTTTAATTATAGTTGGATCAATTCCTATAATCTTTGCAATTCTTTTAATTATCCCACTTACAAATCCTGAAATCCCAAAAACTGCTATTGATCCAAATGACATAGCTGAAATAGAATTTACTAAACATCATTTAATAAAAACCTCATTTGGATTAACTGAAAGGCTTGGTGCACAGCAAACTGAAATTCTTATTATACAAAATAATGGAGATATACAGTATACGTTAATTAATGAAGGAATTTCTTCAATAGAAAAAACTTCCAAAATTGATTCTGAAAAACAAACAAAGCTACTTGCAATGATTAAAGAAACTGGTTTTATGGCAATTCCTTTTGATTCATTTGTTATAAAAGATAAAACAGTTGATTTTGTAAAATACGGTGTAAAAATAACATATAATGAAAAAACTAATCAGTTATTTTGGCCTGAACAGGAGGCTACAGAGCAATTAATACCTCCAATTATCAGTGAAGTAGAAATTGAACTCGAAAGTATTCTAAACAGTATAAGGGAATAAATATTCAGTAGACATAGATACGATATGATTCCACTTTCTGGTGATATTCCAAATTCTAAAGGTGAAATAAAGGAATCAAATGAAATGACTTCAGTTTCTAGAGGAACATCTACATTAAAACGAGGTTTTGCACATATGTTAAAAAACGGTGTTGTAATGGATGTCACAACTGTAGAACAAGCTCTAATTGCTGAAGAAGCAGGTGCAGTTTCAGTTATGGTTTTAGATAAACTACCATCAGATGTAAGAAAGGCAGGTGGAGTGGCAAGAACTGCGAGTATTAGAATAATTCAAGAGATAATGGATAACGTTACAATACCAGTAATGGCAAAATGTAGAATCGGTCATGTTTACGAAGCAAATGTACTTGCTGAAACTAATGTAGACATGATTGATGAATCTGAAGTTTTAACACCAGCTGATGAATATCATCATATTTGGAAATGGGATTACACAACGCCATTTGTTAACGGTGCACGTTCACTTGGTGAAGCATTAAGACGAGTTGAAGAAGGTGCTGCCATGATTAGAACTAAAGGTGAACCTGGTACAGGAAATGTTGCAGAGGCAATTACTCATATTAAAAAAGTCAACGATGAACTTCGTGCTATAAAGAGTATTTACGATTCAGGTGATAAACAAGATCTTGTTAGAATGGCAAGAGAACTAAAAGTTTCTTACAGTCTTGTTGAAGAAACTGCAAAAATTGGCCGTCTTCCAGTTGTAAATTTTGCCGCTGGTGGAATTGCCACACCAGCTGACGCTGCTTATTTAATGTCATTAGGTTGTGATGGTATTTTTGTTGGCTCAGGAATATTCAAAGCAGAAGATGCAAAAGAAAGAGCCAGAGCAGTTGTACTTGCAACCACATTCTGGGAAGAACCAGACAAGGTAAAAGAAGCACAAAGAATGATTGATGAACGCCAATCAATACTTGGTCTTGATGTAAAAGATCTGGAATTGAAAATGCAAGAACGTGGTGGCTCAGTATGACATTAAACATTGGTGTGTTAGCAATACAGGGCGATGTAACTGAGAACTTTCTATCAGTTATGGCATCATTAAGTGAATTAGGTGTTGATGGTGCAGTTAGCCAAGTTAAAACTGCTGAACAAATTTCCAAATTAGATGGTCTAATTATCCCAGGTGGAGAAAGTACAATGATTGGTCAGATGTCATTAGTTAATGGAGCACTAAAAACCATTAAGGAGAAAATTGAATCTGGAATGCCAGTATTTGGTATATGTGCAGGTATGATTTTACTTTCAAAGAATTCTAAGGATAGAGTAGTTGGTGATGTTGAACAACCATTACTTGATTTACTAGATGTTAAGATAGAAAGAAATTCTTTTGGAAGACAAAAAGATTCATTTGAAGCAGAAATTTCTCTTATTCCAATTGGAATATCTTCGTTTAATGGAGTTTTCA
>PAAH01000011.1 GCA_002698885.1 Nitrososphaerota archaeon
GAAAGCGTAGATAATCCATCTGCATTATCTGACACAGTATCAGTAAGCATCGACGTAGTATAGACTTAAACTAAAACCCCCTTTTCTTTTTTTTTGAATTCACACCTAATGGATATTATAGACAAGAATTATTCATCATAATCAATATGTATTAGAGATTCATACATTTGATAAAATGAAAATTATTTTGATAATTATATCATGTATGATTCTAGCACCAGTTGTAGCAAATAGTAGTTATGGAGAAGATTTGGTAGTTTATACAAATAGAACAGTTTTTTCACCAGGTGAGCCACTATTTGTTTATGGTGTCGGACTTGAAAATGCACCAGTAATTGTAAGATTGGGATCGCCAAATGATAACATTATACACTTTGAACAAATTGTCACAAAAAATGATGGTTCATTTCATTATTTTGTGATGAATTGGCCACAATCAACTGAGAATATACCATTTGGAACTTATGTTCTTGAGATAATTACAGAAAACGGAAAGCAGACTAAGAGTATTAATCTTAAATTTACTCAGGTATCAACTTTGGTAGAAGTTCCAATTCAACGAACGCTAAATACTGTTGTCTTTGCACCAGAAACAGGTGCAATAAATAATGTTTTTAGAATTTATGTCCAAACATCAAGTGATGGATTGCTTATAGGTAATGAACCTGATGAACTACTTGGCACATCGCATGTTCACTTGCCTAATGGTCAAGTTCAAAGTTTATCAGATAACCTTGAAGTTTTACATCAGGGCTTGTATTATGTAGATTATTTACCTGCACTTGAAGGTACATATGTATTTCATATGGTAACATTTGATGAAGGAAACATTTCTCATGGCTCAGCAGCTACCAATGTTTTGTCACAAGATATTAGTGGAATTGCAAGACAGATATTGGAACTTAATTCATCTCTGAGTGAAACCGCAACTGAACTTGAAAATTTGAAATCTGAAACATCTGGGTTTGGTGCAACTTTAGAAAGTGCAAGTACTAACATAGATCAAAGTGTTTCAACAATAAGTACATCAGTCAGCAATATGGAAGAAGGTTCTTCTCAATTAAACTCACTATTATTTCCGATAGTGGCATCTATTGCAATAATTTTGGCATTACAGATTGTTATTATAGCAAGAAGGCGTTAGATTAAAGATGCCATGGTAATCCATGTGCAGTAATTTTCTCGGGTAGCAGGTCTTTATTATTTTTCATAAATTCAATGTCCTGTTTCTTGTCACGTAGTTCATCAGGTAACATGATTGGTATTTCCTCAATTATTGGATAAAACCTGGAGCATGACGTGCAAAATAACACACCATTTACTATAACATCCTCATTTAGGTTAAGTTCAAAACTTTCCAAGGGGTGATGTTTACACATGGGGCAAGCTAGGATATCAAGCATTTTTCTATTCATTTTAACTCTAGATAAATTGGTATTCCTTTCTGACTAGATAAAAAAGCTGCTTCTGCAACCTTCAACGCATTATCTTTTTGGTCATTATCAGTTAACTCTTGTGAGAGTAAATTCAAAGAGATCTCACCAGTACTACAAATTATGTTACAGTTTTGTTTTGGATTTGTTGTAACCCAATTTAGTGAAATAATCACAGATTTGTTATCTTCAAAACCAAGTAATATTGTTGCAAAATCGTCAAACTCATGACTGATTTTACCTGATATTGCAAAAACTACTTTTGGTGTTTCATCAAGTAACCAAATAACATGATTGATATCGTCAAGTGATAATTCAAAAAATATATTAGAATTTTTATCGTCAGATGTTTTTTTATTTTCATTAGTAATTTCAATACGCATAAGCTGACCAAATTTTTTTGATTTTAACTGCTCTTTAGCTTCTATTGGTGTTACATTTGATTCCATTCTAATATACCGGTGTTACCCACTTTGAATACTTTTTGCTTTTATTCATAACAATATCATGATATTTTTCCATGATTGTTTTTGTTAAATTTCCAATTTTACCTGAACTAATCTTCTTTTTATCGATTTGAATTATTGGTGTAATCTCAGCTGCTGTTCCTGAAAGAAAAACTTCATTGGCTGATTTTAATTCCTCTTTTGTAATATTTTTTATTTTTGTCTTTAATCCCAAGTCTTTGCTAAATGTCAAAATTGATCTTCTTGTAATTCCATCTAATGCTGATGAGCTTAATGGTGGAGTAAATAATGTATTATTTTTAATAATGAATATATTTTCACCAGGAGCCTCACTTACATATCCATTTTTGTCTAAAAGTATTGCTTCATCAAAGCCTCTATTCTTTGCATCTTGTGTGGCCAAAATTGAATTTAAATAATTACCACCCATTTTTGCTTGTGTTGGTGTAGAAGCATCACTAAATTTTCTCCATATTGAAATGCATGAGGTAATTCCATTTTTGTTAAACAGATCTCCAAATGGAAATGAAAAAATTGCAACATGTGTTGGGGCTTTTTTTGTTACATGAAGATTAATTCCATATTGCCCTACAAAATAAAATGGTCTAATATAGCATGATTTTTTTATCTTATTCTTACGGCATAAATTAATTATTGCTTTCTTAATTTCATTATCTGAAAATCTTAATGATATATTATAATATTTACCAGAATTTCTGAAACGTTTGACATGTTCGTTCAGTCTAAAAATAAATAAATTTTCTTCATTCTTATATGCTCGAATTCCTTCAAAAATTGAGGTTCCATAATGGATTGCATGTGTTGTAACAGGAACTTTCGCCTTATCATGTGTTAGAAATTTTCCATCAAACCAAATATATTTTGAAATCGCTGTCATGAAATTTTCAATCTAATCTGTAATTTAATCTATTTTGAATTATATCCTTCTTTGGGAAATTTCATTCCAGCTATTCTCATTGTTTTATCATCAGATGAAGAAAATTTTTCAACAACATTCCAATTTTCCTTAATTATATCTGCAACTTGATGAGGGATATTTTTTTCCCATTCAGATTTTTTTGATGTTACTGCATCATACATATCATTTTTTACTGATGTAGCTGAAATCTCTCTTCTAGTACCAACTTTAGGTTTTAATCTGTATAGTTTCAGCATTATTCCCTCAGCTTTGTCACCAGTATATGTATAGTAATCATCATCTATTCCATTTAGAATTTGTTTTCTTAACTCCCAAGATTTTGGTGCAATTAATGGTGGAAAATACTTTTTGAAAGGAGCAAAAAATGTATAATTTGAGGAAATTGTAATATTAGAACCAAACACCGCTTCTAACATTTTTTTTCGTATTTCATAAGTAAATGGAAAACTCTTACTGTTGATCTCTTCTTCTTGTTTCAAAAAGCGAACAGGCATAACCACAATTTGATCTTTGTTCTTTAACAAATCATTAATTATTTCTATATGTGCGTTGGTTACAGGGTTCAAATGTGCAAGATAGATACCTGTACTCATAGGAAGAATATTTTTTTTGTAGTATTTCAATGATTGAANAGTTTTNTCNANCTTGGATTGTTGCTAAATCTTAAAATTTGAGCTNTTTTAGGTTAATTTAATGCCTGAAGATAAAAANGAAAAANAGGTTNAGGGACCAACATCTGTTTCTGAGGCTGAGGCAGAGGCTGCCAAGGCAAAAGCCGAGTTAGATCAAGCAAAAGAAAAAGCAGCAGACCCTGCTAGTGATAAAAAACCAGAATCAATTTCTGATGCAATTGAAACTTCAGAACAAGCAGTAACAGCAGATGAGGCAGTAGCAATAGCTGAAGCTGCATATTCGCAATCACAGGCTAAATTAAACGAGGTAAGGAAGGCATCAGAAGCAGCATGGGCTGCAGAATATGAACAAGCAAAAGCATCAGTTGTAAAATCTGAGGCTAGTGAGTCTTTTACTGATAAACGAAAAAGAGAGAGGATATTTAGACGAGAGATGGGAGAGCCAGAATTTTTCTATAACCAACAAATACTTGCACCACCTAGACCTGTTCTTACACAAAACGAACAAGAGGAAATTTCAAGGCAAGTCCTAATTCCAACAGATCAAACTCCAAAATATGAACCAACAAATATTCTTAGTCCTGAATTTTTTGGTGCATCAAACTATGAAACTGGAATTGATAATCTTACAGAAGAAACAAAACAAAAACTAGAGCGATTAAAAAACGATCCAGATGCAATTCCTGATGATATCGAAAGAGCAGAACAGGATCTCCAATACATGGAAAATCTAATTAATAATTTTAATTTTGGAATGAATGTTTTTCGAACAGCAAAAGGTGGAAGGGAAAAACTACGGGAATAATGGTGCAGTAAAATGGTAGAAGAAAATTTTGTTCTCATAAATGCAAGAATAACCTTCAAAAATGTTCCATTGCATAAATTAGCACACTTTGCATTCAAAGATGTTAATGTAGCACGTGATTCGTTTATGAAAATTAATGATGTTTCAGAATGTGTAATTATTCAAACTGCAAGTAGAGTTGAAGCATATATTGTAATGAATAGACCAAAAGGTGACATCCCAGATGGAAGAAGAATTGATGGACAAAATCTTGTCATAAATAAGATACAAGAAACGTGGATTGCAAATTCAGAGTTAGAACAATGGGATATTGAACACTTTGATCAAACATTTGAAGTCTATGTTAACACAGATGTTTATGAACATCTACTTAGANTAGCATCAGGTCTAGATTCAATNGTTGTTGGAAAAGAAGAAATTTTAAACGAGATTAAAGAATCAAGTCAAACTGCACGAGAAACTAAACACTCTGGTACCATATTAAATAAATTATTTGATAGTACAATTAGAATTGCAACTACAATTAGAGATTCGTCTAAAGTAGGTGAGAATGCACTTTCTATGGGTGATGTGGCTGTCAAAATGGCAGAAGAAAATGCAGGAATAGATGGTAAGAAAAAGGTCCTATTGATTGGTACAGGAGAAATTGCTGGAATGGTAGCAAAAACTATGGATAAAAAAGGATATGCTTTTGATATTACAAGTCAACAAATTGAACGTGCAACTAATTTCTCAAAAATNTTAGGNGGNAATCCTGTAGANTTTTTGGATGTTTTATCTGGATTTGATAAATACTCGATAATTATAGTTGCAACTACTGCTGATTACTTCATTATCACATATGAGAAGATAAGACGAGCAATGANNAACTACAANAANGGTATGCTTCTTTTAGATATNTCAGATCCTAGNGCAATTGAGGAAACTGTAACACAAGTACCTGGAATNAAACTACTTTTCAGAGATCAAATTACTGAGATGGATGATGAAAAATTAATGGATGCATTAAAGAAAAAAGTCTCTGCAGTAGAGGGNTTAATTGAAAAAGAAGTGCCAATTTTAGAAGCGGCAATGAAAAATCTTGCACCACAATCAACTGTCAAAGATGTTGCTGCAAGTGTTGACTCTATTCGTGAAAGAGAGTTACAGAAAGCCTTGGCAAAATTAGGTCTAAAAGATAAGAAAAGAATTCAGATCATTGAAGAACTAACAAAATCTGTGGCAGAAAGTATTATTTCTGTTCCAACAAAGGCTCAAACAACTACAAAAGAAAAAGAGTGAAATAATTTCCTAAGTTAATATATTGTCTAATTTTTGCCAAAATATGGTAAAAGTTTCATGTCATGATTATGGATATGACTGTGATTTTACGGTGACTGGCGAAGTTGATGAAGTTGTAGAAAAATACAATCATCATAGTGAAGAAGAGCATGGCATAGAATATGTTAAGGAGGATCTGCAGCAAAGATTCATGGAACTAGAAACTTCCCAATAGTTCAATTTTAGAATTAAATTTTCAAAATATTTTGACAAAGCTATATATCTTGTTCTAGTCCCAAAGCAACATAATGGCAAAATTCGTATGTAGAGACTACGGATATGACTGTGATTTTGTTGCTGAAGGTACAGATGACGAAGTAACTACAGCATTTGGAAAGCATTCAGANGAAGAGCATGGAATCGANTATTCCAAAGAAACACTAGCAAAATTTATGCTAGATAATAATTACTAAATTTTTATTTTTAGTTATCCGTAGGATTCAAACTTTACAGAAAAGTTTCCATTTTCATCTTTGTCTTTTTCTATTCTGAAACCGGCAGGTTTTAAGAAGTCCATACATCCATCAACTGTTCCTTGCCAACCACACACATAGAAAATTGTGTTCTCAGGAGTAACCTTTTCACCAACCATTTCTTCAAGAGGAGACATACCATTTGACTTTGGTCTCAAAAATGTCTCAACTCTTCCAGTCTGACCTTTCCATGATCTGTTAAACCATTCCTGTGGCCTACTAATCGCGGCACCATATCTAAAGTTCCATCTATCCCTCCCTCTTTCTTCACTTTCTATTTCTAATGAAGTAAATTCATTTTTGAAGCTTAATTCATCTACATAGCTGGAACCATGTANNACAACAANTTCTCTTTTATCACCTACATCATGAAGATGTCTAGCAAATGCCAAGAATGGTGCAATTCCTGTACCACCACCTANGCAAACAATTCTTCTATTGTCTGGTTCACCATTAGGTAAAGTATCACTAATTATTAGAGCATTTCCAGTTGGTGGAATAAAAGATACTTCATCACCTACACCTGCATTAAATAATGCAGTTGTTACACGACCTGGTAGTGGTTTACGTACCCATCTAATTACAAATTCATAATATTTTTTATTTTCAGGATGTGATGCAAGTGAATATGCCCTACGAACTATTTTATTATTCTCACTTGGTATTGGCATTCCAAGTGTGAGAAATTGACCTGTTTTAAAATCTGGAATAACTCCATCATCAGGGACAACTCTAAAAATACAAAGATCCTCTTTCAATAATTCAATATATGTAAGCTTTCCTTTCTTATCTACTGCCATACTCGTTACAACTGAACTAACCTGTTAATAAATATCGTCATAATGAGTCCCACCTAATGTNAATTTTACAAGTTCAGTTAAATGTTGGTTCACATTTACAAAAATCGTTTCATTCTAAATGTCTGAAATGGGCCGGTCGTTCAGCCTGGTAGGATGCGCGCATGGCATGCGTGAGGTCAAGGGTTCAAATCCCTTCCGGTCCACCATTTTAATATTTNTTCAAAATCANTATCATTTTGTTCTTCTAGTTCTTTTTTTTCTAAATCAGATAATTTTTCTTCTATCAAATACAATGCAAATGCAGCACTTTTTTTAACTTCATTATTTTCATCAAAAATACCAGTATGAATTTCATTCTTAGCTTTTTTTGCTCTAAGATGTCCTAATGCACCAAAAGCACAGGATCTAACTATGGCACTTGTATCTTTTGTTAAATTAATTAGAGAATTTATTGAATTAGTCTCTTGTTTATTTGCTAATATTAAAGCACAAAAACCTCTAATGTTTTTTGATTTATTTGTTAGATTGGAAATTAAAATGTCTGAAATGTTGTTATCGTTCAAAAATAAAGTACTGAATGCTTCCCCCCTAACCCGTATTTCTTTATCATCTAACATAGAGATTATCTCCCTAATTATTACTAAATCTGTAGTTTCTGACAGGGATGATAAAATAGATATTTTTGTAATTGTGTCACCATTATGAAGGATATTTGAAATTTCACTAGTATTATACTTCATAAACTCATTATGACATAATATGATTAAATTCTTCGTTAATTTTCGTACTCGAGAGGAATCTTAGATTTAAATTATACAATTATGGTTAGCTTGCATGTCAACCGAACAAAGAGATACAGTATACATCGGTAAGAAACCAATTATGGCGTACGTAACTTCTACGTTAATCCAATTGGCAACTTTACCTTCAGTTAGCATCAAAGCAAGAGGAATGACCATAGGAAGAGCTGTTGATGTAGCACAAATAATTTCTAGAAAAACCGAAAATGCAGGATACACAATTGGTGAGATTCGCATTGGCTCTGAAAGTTTAGAGTCACAAGACGGAAGGACAAGAAATGTTTCAACAATTGAAATTGAAGTAAAGAGAAATCAATGATTTTTCTTTACTAGTTTTTCTTTTTCTTTTTATCATTTTGCATATTTATTTTCTAATTTTCTATACTTTGATAATTCAACAATATCATTAAATTGATCGAATTTAACCAGTTTTTCTTTTAATTTTTTTGTTGTTCCCTTAGTTTTCAATTCTTGTAAAATTTTTAATGTTGCAAAAGTATTTGCATATAGGATTGATAGTGGGTATAATACAATTTTGAAGCCCATTTTATGAAGTTCTGACGATGATAGAATTGGTGTTGCACCACCTTCAATCATATTTGCCACAAGTGGGGCCTTAATTTTTCCCCCAATTTCTTTCATTTCATCAACTGACTTTGGTGCTTCAACAAATATTACATCTGCACCAATTTTTTTATAATATAATCCACGTTCTATTGCTTTATCTAATCCTTCAGTTGCTCTTGAGTCAGTTCGTGCAACAATAATGAAATCCTTGTTAACCTTTGCATCTATTGCAGCACTAAGTTTTTCAGCATATTCCTCTTTTGGTATAACATCTTTTCCTTTCATATGACCACATCTTTTTGGCCATTTTTGATCCTCAAGAAATATTCCAGATACTCCTACATTTTGTAATTCTTGCACTAGTTTTCTTACAGTTAATGCATTTCCATACCCTGTATCAACATCCACAATTAATGGAACGGATATTGCATTAGATATTCTTCTAGCATTATCCACTGTTTCTGTCGCACCAATGAATCCATAATCTGGCATTCCTAACAATGATGCAGATGTCCCATAACCAGTCTGAAACATGGCATCAAAACCTACTTTCTGTGCAATTTTTGCACCTATTGCATCAAATACTCCAGGTATAACAAGAGGCTTTGATTTATTATTTATCAGTTTTCTGAGGTTTTTCATGAATTTTAATTCTTGATGTTTTATTTATCAATTAATTTATTTGGATTTTTTAGCCTCATTTTTCATTATATCATTAACTTTTTTTAATTCTGACTCCAAGAATTTCTTATATTTTGTGGTTTCACGCTCTGTCATTTTTTCTACATTTGAACTAAGTAAATTTCCTAGTATAGTGATTCGCTCTAAAACATCCATTCCCATAAATTTCCCCAAGTCCATCATCGTCTTCAATGTCTTCATTTGATCCTGCATATTCATTTTCCAATTCTTCATCTCAGTTAGTATCCTTTTACCATCATCTGTAATCTGATACTTTCCATTTTTACTTTCTTCAATCAAACCTTCATCTAGTAATCTGCCAAGTAGTGGGTAAATTAGTCCAGGTGATGGTTTCCATTCTCCAGAACTTGCTTCAACTGCAGAATCAATAATCTCTTTTCCTGTATGTGGTTCTGCATTCAATTGTTGTAAAATGTAATATCTGGAAAATCCTCTTGGAACTGCGCTTCCAACTCTTTGTGTCCATTCCCTAAACATCACTAGTGATATCGCTAGCGATATATATTAATGATTCGGTGAGATTTTGGCTAACAGAATTCATAAGTAACCTCTTCTGATTTTATTCATTAATGACGGATTCTATTGAATTTGATCTAATAATTGCAGGTTCTGGTTTGGCAGGATTACGTGCTGCCATTGAGGCTGCAAAGA
>PAAH01000012.1 GCA_002698885.1 Nitrososphaerota archaeon
TCACTTGCATGGATTACAGGTTCTTTGGCCGCTGGACAATCATTCAGCCCAGCATTGTCATGGATACCTTCTGACGCAGGATCATACGAGGCAACTGTCTTTGTATGGGAAAGCGTAGATAATCCATCTGCATTATCTGACACAGTATCAGTGTACATCGACGTAGTATAGACTTAAACTAAAACCCCCCTTTTTTTCTTTTTTTTGAATTCAGTAATAGATGCGATATTATTTATATGCAAATTAACATGATGTAACAATGTTTACTGGCATAATCACTGGAACAGGTAAAATAAAGAAAATTGAAAGAAATACAAAAAATAGAAGTGCAATCAAAGTTTTAGTTGATCTTGGTAAAAATTCTAAGGGTCTTAAGATTGGGCAAAGTGTAGCTCTAAATGGTGTTTGTCTAAGTGCAACAAAAATTACAAAAAATCTATGTATGTTTGAGATGATTGATGAGACAATAAAAAAAACAGATCTTGGAAATTTGAGGATTGGCAGTCTGATTAATGTAGAGAGAAGTCTTAAAGTTGGAGAAAGGTTAGAAGGTCATTTTGTTTTAGGACATATTGATGGAGTTGCAACAATTACTAAGATAGAACAAAAACCAAAAGAAGTAAAAGTTTGGTTCAAAATTCCAAAAAATCTTACAAAATATGTTGTTCAGAAAGGATCAATTGCATTAGATGGAATTAGTCTTACTGTTGTTGATGCAAAAAAATCTATTGCATCAGTTTGTCTGATTCCACATACAGTAAAAATTACAAATTTTAAAACAAAAGAAATTGGTGATAAACTAAATATTGAGACTGATGTACTAGGAAAATACATTCTAAATTAGGTATGTTTTATTACCAATAAATTGGTAACAACAAAAAATCTAGTAAACTTTATAATATCTATACAAGGATTTTTTATATTGACTTTTGATTCTGCAATTTCTTCACTTAAACAAGGTGAGTTTGTTATGATACATGATTCTAACGGACGAGAAAATGAAATTGATCTTGTAGTTGCTGCACAATTCATTACTCCAGAACACATTGCTAGAATGAGACAACATGCTGGTGGACTAATTTGTCTTGCAATTGATGATGCTTTAGCAAAAAAATTAGATTTAAAATACATGCATGATATTTTATCAAATTCCAATTATTTTGATTCTGATTCTACAAAAATGATTATGGGAACTGCACCTTATGGTGATCACCCAACATTTTCGATTTATGTAAATCATAAACAAACTTACACTGGAATTACTGATAGAGATAGAGCTCTAACAATAAAAGAAATGGCGGAGTTGTATAATACTGATGAACCAAAATCAAAGTTTCTATCGTCATTCAAGACACCTGGACATGTTCCAATTTTATTAGCTTCTCAAGGGTTGTTGGCTAGAAGAAAAGGTCATACAGAAATGTCAATTTATCTGGCACAACTTGCAAAATTGTCACCCATTACTGCAATATGTGAAATGATGGATGGACAAACTTATTCTGCATTGTCAGTTGAGAAAGCAGAACAGTATGCAAAAGATAATGCAATTCCATTTATTGATGGAAAAGAGTTACTAGAATTTGCCAAGGTGCATTAATTTTGAATATTGCCATCGTCATTGCAGAATTTAACGAGAAAGTGACATCAAGAATGCATAGTGTTGCAATAGAAAAGGCAACAGAACTAAAATTAAATATAAAATATACATGTAAAGTTCCTGGAATATTTGATATGCCACTAATGATTGATAAATTATTACAAAAAAAAGATGTAGATGGTATTGTAACATTAGGTGCAGTAATTAAAGGTCAGACAAAACATGATGAAGTAATAGCAAATTCAACAGCGAGAAATATTGCAAAATTATCGATTAAATATCAAAAACCTGTAACACTTGGAATATCGGGTCCAGGAATGAGTGAGAGGCAAGCATATGCACGAATAAGACCAGTAGCAGAAAATGCAGTAAATGCAGTACAAAAAATCTATAGTGAGATAAAGAGGATAGAATAATTGATACAACTCACAATTATGAAAATTACTGGTTATGGTCCTTGGACATTGACTTTGGGAAGTGATAGAGAACACGAATTACAGATGCTTCAAGCCTCATTATATCAAAAAATTCAAAAATTATTCTCTGAAAAAAATGGTCTGGTATTTCAAAATAGATCAGATGAATTTTTTGCTGTAACTAATGGAATAACACTAGACGAACATATTGACATTCAAAAAGAATTAGGAAAATTATTTGAAATTAGTGTTTCAATGACTATTGGTTATGGTGCTACACCATTTGATGCTAACATATCGGCGTATAATGGAAAAAAGGATCAGAAATTTCTAAATGAAGAATACAATATTTATGGTTCTTTGAATGGTAATACAGAACAGAATGTTGCAATAATGCATATTGATGTAGACAGTCTAACAGCAAAACGTAAGACGTTATCTCCCTATGAGACATCTTCTTTAATGTTTAAGTTATATTCAAAGATGTCTGATTTTTTCTTAGACAAAAAATCATTAGCATTTTTTATGGGCGGTGATAATTTTATGGTAGTATCAAACTCTGAACATAAAATTAATGCTCATGACTTTATTAATCAAATTAAGAATGAAATGAATTTAATTCTTAATTGTGGTATAGGAACTAGTAAAACAGGACGAGATGCTGCAAAACTTGCCACTAAGTCATTAGATACAATTAGAGAAATTCGAGACTCGGGAAAAGAAAAGCCAGAAGTTTATGAATTNAAATGATTTTAAAAAATATTAGTTTACTTTATGGCCACGAATTAAAATTAATTAATTCTACAAGTGTTCAAGTGTCAGATAGTAAATTTAAAAAAATTAATTCACGAATAACNAGAGGTCATGATGATGTAATTGACTGTACAAATCTACTTCTCATACCAGGTTTTATTAATGCACATACTCACATTGGAGATTCTATTGCTAAAGATTTAGCAATAGATGCCGATGTTGATTCAAAAATTCATCCAATGATTGGNTTGAAACAAAAAATTCTACGCGAAACTCCAGACAAAGAATTGATTAGATTTATGCGTAAATCTGCACAATCTATGCTCAAGAAAGGAATTACAACATTTGTAGATTTTAGAGAAGGTGGAATAGATGGAATTAATCTGTTAAAAAAAGCATTAAAAGGAATTCCAATTAATTCAGTAATTCTTGGTAGANTAGAATATTATCAAACAAAAAAACAGATTAAACAAAATACATCAATGCCTGACTTTCTTAAAACTGAGTTAGANTTGTTATTGAAAAACTGTGATGGGGTTGGGATTAGTGGTGCAAATGAAAATAGTGATAATAATTTGCATGAATTTTCAAAAATTAAAAAAATTATTGGTATTCATTCTGCTGAAACCTTGAATAGTTACTCTGTCTCCAAAAAAATCACTAAAAAAACTGAACCGAGACGTGCTCTATTAGCAAATCCAACATTCTTAGTACATATGACATATGCATCAAAAAGTGATCTGTTATCTTCTGCTAGAAAAACTAGAGGAATTGTTATCTGTCCACGTGCTAACGCATCTTTGGCAGAAGGTATACCAGACATTGAATTAATGCTAAATATGAAATGTAATTTGGCTATTGGCACAGATAATGTAATGATTAACTCACCAGACATGTTTAGAGAAATGGATTATCTTTGGAAAGCTACTATGGGAATTAAGAAGAAAAGAGTAGATCCAAAACAAATTCTTAAGATGGNAACAGTTAATCCAGCAAAAATTCTTAACAGAAAAATTGGTTGTATCAAAGAAGATTATTTTGCAGATTGTCTTTTTATTGACAAAAAATCTATTGACTTAGAACCATTACATAATATCTATGCATCAATTGTACATAGAGCTTCTCAAGAATCTATCAAAGCTGTAATGAGTAGAGGTGAAATTGTTCATGGAAAAATCTAGACCGTATGTAATTTTAAGTGCAGCAATGACACTAGATGGTAAAATTGGNAAAAATTCTNCTAAAATTAAATTATCNTCNAAAAGAGATAAAATTCGAGTTCACAAATTACGAGCAAAAGTAGATGGAATTCTAATTGGGAAGAATACATTAGATACTGATAATCCTATGCTTAGTGTACGTTATGCCACAGGAAAAAATCCTTTACGAATAGTATTAGATTCACGTGGAACAATAAAATCCACATCAAGAATCTTACAGTCCTGTAGTAAAATATCTACAATTATTGTCACTACAAATTTAATTTCTAAAAAAAATCGTCTTAGATTAGAAGAACTTCCTTTAGAGATAATTAAATGTGGAAAATCTTCTGTGAATATTTCAAAACTTTTGAAAATATTACATAAGAAAGGGATAAAAAAAATTCTACTAGAAGGTGGTGGGACAATAAACTGGAGTTTCTTAAAATATGGATTAGTTGATGAAATGATAGTTACAATTTCTCCATATGTTTTAGGTGGACGTAACTCAATTAGTTTAGTAGAGGGTGNTGGTTTTAAAAATTTACAGGCCTCGACAAAATTAAAACTTAAAAAAGTTCAGAAGGTTGAAGATGAATTAATTATTCAGTATAAAATTTAGACTCTCATGTCACTTTTCAGATGATCAATTTTTTTTGTAAAATGTTTTTTTGCTTTTTCATTACTTTTTAGATTTAGAACTTTTCCGCATGAAGGGCATTTAAAAAATAGATCTAGTGAATCCTCAAATGTAATTCTGTTACAATCATGATTTCCACAATGGTAAAATTCTGATGAATTTTCATAATCAAGTCGTTGTTGTAATCTTTCAGTAATCTTCTTTTTTTGATTTTCAATAAAATTTTCGACTTCATCACGTCTGGAACGCCATCTATAAACAAACCAGCCCTTTCTTTCATCTTTAACTCTAATTCCGGTTATGAGACCTTTACCAAATAGATCATACAAGACTTTTCTAACCATGTTAATTCTAAGTCCCGTTGAACTAGCAATTTCCTCATCAGTTGCATCCTCTGATTTTAGTAAGGATCTAGAAACTTTGAGATACTCATCTCCTCCAATCATTGCTGAAATCTTTGCAAAAGGATTTTCGTATTTATCTACCATATCTCATCACTATTTCACTGTATTATTAATCCATTTTTTTATTTTCAATGACATTTTTGCCATTTTTACTAGGAATTATATCTCTTTTTGAATTGCTAAACTTTTTTTCAAATTGTTTACCTTTTTGTATTCGGTCTAGTAATATTGCAAGAGCACTAATCTCCGAATGTGGTTGATTTCCTATTGAAACATTATAATCAGCTTGTTCGTAAATCTCCCTAGGAACTTTTTCAGCTCCTACCACAATCAAAACATTCTCTTCTTTTTGTATATCACTTTCAATTTCATTTATGTTTTCACCATACATTGTAAGATGAACTATTTTTGAAATATTCTTTTTTGAATTAATAACATCTTTCCATTTTGTAATAAATTCAATTGTAAATTTTCCACCCCATGTATCATTAATTTTATTTAGCGTGTCTAAAATTTCTGGATTAATTTCATTCATGTAAATCTTTGATGCACCAAATGCTCTTGCGACTAATGCAACATGTGTAGTAACACGATCATCTCTTACAACTCTTTGCCCAATTCTTAACACTTCAATATTCATTTATTCCATACCTGATTTTTTATTTATAATTCTTTTATTATTATCAATACTTTTTTTAATAATTTCCATTAGCACATCAAAATTTTTATGTGTTTTTGCAGAAATTGTAAGACATTTTTTTTGATCATCTAATTCTAATTCACGTATCTTAAAATTTATTTCATCATCATCAAGTAGTTCTGTTTTGTTTAAAACAAAGATTATTTTATCTCTTTTTACTCCTAATTCAATTAATGTTTTCATACAATTTGAAAATTTAATTTTTAGATGATTAACATTATCACTAGCATCAATTACAAGTAATACAATATCAGTAAATGTTAATTCTTCTAGGGTTGATCTAAATGCTTCAATTAAGTATGCTGGTAATTTACTGATAAATCCAACAGTATCTGAAATTAAGACCCATTCTCTTTCAAGCTTAAATTTTCTTGTAGTTGTTGTTAGTGTAGTAAACAATTTAGGACTTTTTTCTTTTGTTTCACCAGTTAATGCATTAAACAAAGTTGTTTTTCCTGCAGATGTATATCCTGCCAATGAAATTGTATCAAATCCAATTCTTTTTCGTGATTGTCTGTGTAGTTCACGCTGTTTTCCTGCTTTTTGTAATTTTCCTCTTACACTTACCATTCTATTTTTGATATCATTGTAGTAGACATCAACTTCAAATTTTCCAATTCCCATAAAACCTGGCTGTTCTCCCATTTTTGTCAATCTTACTTTTTCTTTTGCCCTTGACATTTCATAACGGAGTTGAGCCAACTTCACTTGCATTTGTGATTCTGTACTTTGAGCTNTGCTTTCAAAAATTTCTAAAATTAATGACTCTCTATCTAAAATTTTAATTTTTAATTCTGAAGCTAAATTATAGTTTTGACTAGGTTTTAGAATTTCATCAAAAACGATAACATCAGGTTTGGTTTTTTGAATAATTTCTTTTAATTCATCAATAATTCCTTCACTTAATCCAAATTTTCTATGCTGAAGGAACTTTTGTTTTATAGTATGACGAATCTCATATTGAGCACTTTCGCATAATCCTTTAGCCTCAATATGAGCGTCTAAATCAAAATAGGTGATTAGAATACATGTGTTCAAGTATTTGATCCAGTTTACTTCTTTTTAATCATTTTTTCGATATTTGTATTAAGNACAATTTCACCAATATCGCNNNCATANTCAGANNTTCTTCTTANATTTTCAACAANTTTNCTNATNCTATAGATTTCTTCTGGATTTTTACTTGATTTTATAGTGTCCAGAATCTTTTTTTCATATTTGAACACTTTAGAAGCACTATCGATTACTTCCTCGGCTTCTTGAGTATTTTGTTTGAACATAGACAGGCATGCATCATCTACAAGATTTAACGTGTAATCACTCATCTCCTTTAATTTGTCATATGTTTTACCATTAATCGGTTTTTTAAATTCTATAACATCTCTAGCAATTCTTGCAGCATGATCAGCCAATCTTTCAATATTTTTTACTATTACTCTGTAACCTAAGCAATCTCTAGTGTTTGTAAATCCCATTTCTTCTAACATGTGTTCATTTTCAACAGCTATTGTAAGCTGACGGATAATGTAGAATCCAAATCTATCAACATCATCATCACTATTAATTACCTGCTGTGCAAGGTCTACATCTCCCTCTTTTAGTGCTAATAAAACATCACTTTGCATTGATTTTGCAAGGTGCAGCATTCTTTTGAATGCACCATCTACTGACAAGCCAACCAAATTAATGAGTACCTGAATAGTAATTCCATCAGTAGAATCTGCTGTAATTTCAGCTCCCATGAGAATGTTTTTCACTGCGTTTCTAACTGTAGTTCTTTGAGACGCAGTAATTCTATCACTTTTTGGTTTAATGTGAATAGTCTGATAATGAAGAAAATATAATGCAATTAATTTTCTCATAATTGAATCATCATTGTCACTACCGGATATTGATATTGTTGCAGATTCCTGCTCACTAGTTTTTGCAAGATTAATTGGTCTGATTTCTATGGTTGATGAACCCTGCCTTGATACAGCAACTTGGTCCCCTTGTTTTAGACCTTGATCCTTAATCCATTCTTTTGGTAGAGAAACTATGAAGGATGATTTTCCTGTAAATTGAAGTTTTCTCAATTGTTCCTGATTAGACATCTTACTTTCCTTAAACTATATAGAAGTAATAAACCATACTATATTTTTCTCATTCTCTATATAGAGACTATAGTACTAGAATAAACATCTAGAATAATTTGTTAGAATAATATGTCATGAGGTATTATTTNCCCTGTGGACCATAATTTGAAATTAAAACAAACAATAGATACATTATTTGGTGCTGGAGTCTCTAAATTACTTCCCAAAGGANTTGAACTCAAAAAATCCAAGAAGACAGGAAGAATTCGTTCTGTATATGATAAAGAACAACTGTTACTCACTCCCAGATCTGATGGTGGNNTAGCCATCACAGTTCACTGTGCAAAATTATTTCTTAAAAGTAAAAAATTTCAAGAAAATTGTCTCCATATAGATAAAGAATCAAAAGAATTTATTGAAAATGGAAAATCTGTCTTTTGCAATCATGTTGTGTCATGTGGAAAAAATATCAAAATTGGTTCAGATGTTCCAGTTTTATACAAAAACCAAGTCATAGGGGTTGGCAAATCAATTCTTTCTAGCAAAATGATAATAAGCCAAAATAGGGGCGTCGCAGTAAAGATCAGATAGTTTAAAAAGTCACCAAAAGGGAATTCATTTCATGATGGGTGGACGTGGTGGAAACCGCCAAATGCGAAGAATGATGGACAAGATGGGTCTAGATATGGAAGAAATTCCAAATGTCCAAGAAGTTATTATTAAAACTGATAAAAAAGAGATTATTATTGCAAAACCTTCAGTGACTGAGATGAAGGCAAAAGACAGTTCGGTTTTTCAGGTTGTAGCTGAAAGCTATGAAGAAAAAGAATTGGAAGTTCAAATTTTTAGTGATGAAGATATTGCTTTGGTATGTCAGCAAGCAAATGTTGATGAAGAAACAGCAAAGAATGCTCTTGCTGAAGCAGAAGGCGATCTTGCTAGAGCAATTTTGCTACTAACTACAAATTGAATGGTTTAATTATTGGAGAAAGTGAATTTTACTAAATGAGTCAAACTGAAACACATGTAGACGGAATTATCAAGGCACTCTCAAACTTAGAATCTGATATTGATTCACTAAATCTGAAACTAGAAGACATGAAAAAACAGCTAAATTCAAAGGTTCAAAAGGAGATAGACAATTTGATGACCAAAACCAAGGAAATTGCTACAAAAGAGGCAGAAAGTATCATCTCAGAGTCCAAATCAAAGGCTCAAACAGAATCTGAAAAAATTCATCAGAAAGGCGAGGAGAAACTGACTGAAATTCAAAAAAATATAGAATCAAACTTTGATTCTGCAGTTGACGATGCT
This sequence comes from Nitrososphaerota archaeon, assembly GCA_002698885.1. Classification (GTDB taxonomy): domain Archaea; phylum Thermoproteota; class Nitrososphaeria; order Nitrososphaerales; family Nitrosopumilaceae; genus Nitrosopelagicus. The sequence continues at coordinate 9,099 of PAAH01000012.1, forward strand.
ATTTCTTCAATTTTAAAGGCTTAAACCAGATTTGTAAAATTTTTCTTATATAGACGAATTAGACGTTCATTATTGTTCAGTTTTTATGCCTAAATTGACTAAAGAAATAGTATTTTTTACCATAACATGTAAATTTTGAAAACGTTTCTTTACAATTATCGCCCAAATAGAAAACATTAGGATTGGAATTGCTACAGAAGATGGCAGGCAATATTTTAGATTCTCCAAAGTTTTAAAAGATTTAGGTATTAGTTTTGATTCTATATTGCCCTCTCAAATACAAAATTTTGATGGTGATTTGATTTTTACAACACATGAAGAGGCACCCAGAAATCCATTGGTTCCTTTACTATTTGATGAGATTACAACAAAACAGCCTTCTGTAATTAAGGGTCTAATAATTCAGAAGCTTGATTCCGGTTTAAATGAAAATAAATTGATTTTAGGTATAGATCCTGGAAAAAGAATTGGACTATCCGTATATTATTTAGGTTATCAAATAGATAATTCATTTTTTATCTCAATTGAGAAGCTTGTACAGAATTTAATTATGATTATGGCCGAGTTAAAATCTCAAAAAAAGATTCTAAAAATTGGTAATGGTGATATGATAATTGCAAACAAAATTGTTCAACTACTAAATCTTAGATTCTGTTCAAATTTTGAAATTGAGTTTGTTGACGAAAGAAACACCACATTAAAAATTAAAAATTATAATCAGAGAGGCAAACGTGATATGTTATCAGCACAGTTTATCACACAACGAAATGGTTATTGGCGTACTGTTTTACCATTATCAATTACAGGTTAGTATTATCAGAATTTTTTCTAAGTCCGAAAAACATAGATATTTATACACATTTTTTTGTTTTTTTTGAAAATGATCGGTTTTTACATATAAATCAATCAATATATTACAAGAAATTTGAAGAATTTTGTAATAATTCACCTGATCTATTTTAAATACTTATAATTTCTATATAATATAGAACAAAAATGACATGTAAAGGAATTTGCACAAGATACAAAGCACAAAAACCAGTAGGAACTGGACGATATGCATCTGGTCAGAGACGATGCCAAATCTGTGAAATTTTCATAAAATGGGAAGGACTTTGGTGCCCATGTTGTGGCTACCGATTAAGAACCAAACCACGAAACCTGAAATACAAAGCCAAACTCAGAGCAAGAGTAGAAGCCGACGCAGCAGCATCCGTACAAGTTAGAACTAGCGAGAAATCCGAAGCAATAGCAATTTCAGCTGAATCAGCTGAATTTGTTAGTACAACAATGAAAACTGCTGTAAGCGAAGGATGGACAAAAACAAAGACCATAGCAGAACTAAGAAAATCTGAGGGCATGACTGTCAAAAAAGCAAAAGGACTAGTCGACGAAGCATTTGGAGTTAGATCCAAACCGATAGCAATAAACGCTTAATCACTAAAAGCTACTTATTGTCAGAAACGGGATTTTCGAAGGAAATCGTTAATGTAAATGAACGAAAGTTCATAGTTGAAATGCTACACTTTGATAATGGTAATTTTGTATCTGTTTATGAGGGTTCAAAAAAGATTGGTGGTATGATTGCTTCAATTAATACAGGTCCAGTACCAACTACAACCACTATTATTCCTGCAAAATCGGATTCATTATTTTTGAAATTAATTGCAGAAAAAATTGCCACAAATAAAAAAGGAGTTTGTTTAGTTACAGCTTCTATTGAAAGGGAATTGGATACAGAATCAACAAAACAAATAATGAACAAGATTATGGAGATAACAGAGAATGACTAAAGATCTTCGAGAATTTCTTACTCAAATCAAAAAAACAAAATATGAGAGTTGTTTCTATTGGGAAGAAATGGAAATCAAAAGTTGCTAGTGATTATGAATACCGGTCAATTTATCAGGGTGTTCTTTTTCAAGAAAGAGATAAAAATGAAATT
>PAAH01000013.1 GCA_002698885.1 Nitrososphaerota archaeon
CTGTATTATCACGAATTTCTCTCAAGAATTGTACCTGTGGGGCCATCTCAGAACCATATGCTGCAGTTGCAATTAGGCAGCCACCGCCTTCAGTAGATTCTGGACTATCTATGTCCAAACCAGTTATCCAATTAGTACCTATAGTATACGATCTAAAAACTAATTTTGTTATACCATCTTTTTCATAAGTAAAAAGTTTTAATTTGTTAGAATCATTTGGCTCTTTTGCTGCTTCTACAGCATATACGTTTGGTTTTTCTATAATCACATTTGTTGGTATATCAATCAAAACATACTGTCCTTGTTTTTTCACATCAAATTTTATAATATTTTTTTCAATCTTAAAATTAGAAATTTTACCGTCTGTTTGAATCAGAATATACGGTTCTATAAAAGACGATGAAAGTGTTTGATCTTTATCAAAAAACTCTAATATGATTTCACAACTATCTCCTCCACTACCTAGACATTTAATTCCAGGAGCTTGAGAAATGTCTATTGGTGCTGAATTAATAAAAACTATATCAATACCATCATCAAAATAAAATCCAGGGTTAGAATCATCTGAAAAATTCCATTTCCATAATCCATCATTCAATTCCATTACATTTTCCAGATCATATTCTACTGTAAGATCAGTATGAAATGCAGGATATTGTTTGAACACCATGTATTTTGATGCTTCAAAATTTTGTTCTGCATTATCAAGTTCGTAAGGACAAGAAAGAAGACAAGGAACATTTAGGTTTGAGTGCCCATCAATGAATTCAACTTTAGCGGTACCATTAAAATCTCTTATATCATGTACTACGCGCGCATCTGCGCCATTACCAACATAGATTTTGATCTCTTGTTGTGCTACTTGATCAAATGGAATGTCTGCAAATGCAAATGGTATAATTGAAAGAGTGATAATTAAACTTAGAATTCCAATAGCAGATTTCATAGTTTCTATTATGATATTGTGACTTTGAGCATTTTTGCATCTTCTTGTGGACAGTCACCCTGATCTCTAGGTAAGTTAACAATTTTATCTGCAACATCCATGCCTTGTGTTACTTCTCCAAATACGGTATATTCTCTGTCAAGGAATGTACTATCTGTTGTAACTATGAAGAATTGTGAACCAGCACTATTAGGATCAGTGGATCTAGCCATAGATACAATACCTCTCAAATGTGATCTTGAACTAAATTCTGCATTTACTGTATAGCCAGGACCTCCCATGCCCCACTGTGCTCTTAATTCTGGATTTTTAGTATTGGGATCGCCACCCTGAATCATAAATCCAGGAATAACTCTGTGAAATAGACTTCCATTGTAAAATTCTGACTCTGCTAACTTTACAAAATTTCTGACCGTCTCAGGTGCCAACTCAGGCAATAAATTAAATTCAATATTACCAAAATTTGTTTCAATTGTTACCTTTGTCAATACGACGAAGAAAATTAATTATCATAAGAATCTTTTGCCAGATTGTTCTTTAACATATAACAAATTACGAAACAAAATTGCAAGCCATTATTGGACTATAAAAATTTTTTTGGTTATGATCCGAAATTAGTTTTTTCTAGAAAATTTTGATAATCTTATATAGATCAACAAAAAACTGTTTTTGTGAATCGTACAAATCAAAGCACAGTTATCAAAGCAGCAATAAATTCTTGTTTAGAAAAAGGATTAAAAGATAAACAGGATATTTACAGCACAGTAGTTACTGAATTAGGTGTTCCAAGACCAACTGTTCGTAGAGTCGCCAAAGATTTGAGAGAAGAATTATTAGCAAAAATTCAAATTTTACAGTCTGAGACTAAATCAGTTTCTGAAACGAAACCTTCAGAAGAGTAATCCTTCCTACCCACTTCAAAATTTTTAGTAATAATTAACATTACTGTTATATTCTAGAAATCTTGACAAAATTTAATGGGATATGTAAAAAATCATCTTGCAACCCTTGTTTGNGGAGTNTTTGCATCTGTTNTGNCCGGNCTTTATTTTCTAATGCCAGCTGATTTATGGTTTATTTTTGCAATGGCAATTCCAACTATGTGGTTTTTGGTATTCATATGTTGGATAGCACAAAAAGCAGCAGATTATAATCATGGTCCAGCACACGATGAAAAAAAAAACCACGAATTAACTCAACAGGAAATTAATACGTATAGAATTAATCTTAAGGATGAGCTAAAAGAAATTAATGACGATGATGAAAACGAGCGTCTTAGAAAAGAAATAGTAAGCCTGAAAACACGCGTAGAAATTGAATCTATTAGGGCCGAAATTTATAATCTTAAACTGTTAGCATCGCAAAAATAATTATTTACAGTGGTCACATTTTATTCCTTTATCATGTTCATCTTTACAACTAGGACAACTAACTGCTCCTCCCAGATGGCACTTGCATTTACAATCTAATTCTTTTTCCATTTTNTATANAATAANCANTNTTTGTATTAATANATCACATTAAAATTCATAGATCTTGATTATTCAGATCTCGAAAGTGTAATTGTACTATCAACNAACTCATTCAATCTAGATTTTACTTCNTCAGAAACTATTTTTCCATCTTCAATTGTATCTGCTGTAACAAATACTGGACTTGGGTTTGTTATTACTTNNAAGTANGACATTAGTTGTGTCAAAAGTGTCTGAACATCGGTAAATCCTATATTTCCTGATGCTAAAATTGCTAAACCAGCAGTTTTTCCAGAAGTTTGTTTGTAGTTGATAAATTCAAACAGATTTTTCAAAGCTGCACTGAACATGGAATTGTAAATTGGTGTTCCTATCAACCAAATATCTGCATCTGTAATATCTTTTGCAGCTTGTAGTGTTTTTTCACCATATTCTACTTCATTTAAAAATCCATGATAATAATCAAAACCATCTTCTGACAAATTAATGAATTTAGTATCTACATTCTTTGATTTTGTATATTCAAACACATGTCTCATCATTATCTGTGTATTTGCATTCTTTCTTGGGCTACCAGAAATTATAACAATTTTCATATCTTTGTTTATTTTGTTGATAATTTAAACTAGAATAAATTTTTAGAAAAATACGCGGGCTTGGAGGGCTTCGATCCCTCGACCTGTAACTTAGGAGGCTACTGCGCTATCCATACTGCGCCACAAGCCCAGCAAAAAACAAACTTGTAATTATTTAAGCGTAATCTAAGTTGGATTTAATGTACTTCTGTATAATATTCCAATTTGGGCTGTCTTTTTGTTCCCATTTTTCATAGAATACAACTTTATCAAGATTTAATCTGGGTAGCCAGTTTGCTCTTTCTAAATCTGGCTTTGTTTCAAACTTCGTAACATGACCTAGACAAACATATGCTATAGGAATTATATGCTCAGGCAATTCTAATTCTGTTTTTAATACTTTGTTTGATACTATGCTAACCCACCCAAGCCCAATACCTTCTGCTCTTGCAGCTAACCACATATTTTGAACGGCACAACATACACTATAGATTCCAGTTTCAGGAATACTTGTTCTTCCAATTACAAATGGACCGAANTTAGTTGGATCATATGTAATACAAATATTNACAGGTGATTCAAGAATTCCTTCTAATTTTAAAGANAAATATTCTGATTTTTTTGCATCTGTTAGTTTTTCTGATGCATATTTGTGTTCTATTTCAAATGATTCTTTAATTTTCTTCTTTGTTTTTGAATCTTTAATTAGAATAAAATTCCAAGGCTGAGAAAAACCAACTGATGGTGCATGATGTGCTGCATTTAGAATTTGCGTTAACACTTTATCGTCAATAGGGTCTGATGTAAAATGAGATCTAACATCTCTTCTGGAGTAGATTGCCTTGTAAAATCCAGCTTTTTCAACATCTGAGAATTCCTCACCCATAAAATCAGTCTAGTTTTATCGTATACATTTGTTGTTCTCTTAAACGTTAATAATGTCTAAATCNCTTTTTTTGTACACGGGCCGGTAGTCTAGTTGGTTAGGATACCGCCTCGACACGGCGGTGATCGTGAGTTCGAATCTCACTCGGCCCATTTTTTTTAATTTTTTCTAAGATTAATTTCGTGTGTCAAACTCTGGTTCTACAATACTCCACGCAGATTCAACTGTAAGAATACCTGATGCTTCATATTCCATTGATTCACCACTAATGATAGAATTATACTCCCTCTGATTTTTATCAGTCAAGTTTAGAGAAAACCAGGTTTCTAATGGTATTTCTGTTCCAGGATAAAANGCAGCTCTTCCCGGCATAGCAACATCTTCTGTTGAGTATACTCCTTGACCAATAGAATTTCCATTTGCGTACAACTNGAAAGTNATGACTGGAACAGTAAATGTTAGGTCACTTGGATTAGTAATTGTAAATGTAACATTTAGTGTAGCAGTGTTTTCAACACTGTTTACATCCAAAATTTCTACAGATGTCAATTCTATTGTGGCGCTTTCTAAATCCTCATTATCCAAACTTGCATAATAAACTCCTCCTCCCATTAATGCTAGCAGTGCTAAAATAGCAATCACTGGAACTATACGTCCTGGAGGTTTCATTTCANTTTTTTGNAGCCTAAAGNACTAAAAAACGTTGTCAAGAATCAAATAGACACAATACTTTGGTATTTCCAATGGCAATTGAACAAGCAATACTTACTTGGGTTCACATTACGTGTGCTGCAATATGGGTTGGAGGTTCGTTGTTCATTGGTGCAGTATTTGCACCAATTCTAAAAAAAATGGCAATGCCGGTGGAGGAACGTCTACAATTAATGATCAAAGTTGGCAGGCGATTTAATAAAATTGCAGTACCTGCATTAATTGTTCTAATGGGAACAGGAATCTATCAGGCACATCTAATTCTACAAAAATCCGAATTATTGGTTGAATCAAGCTATGGTAACATACTTGCAATCAAAATAATTCTTGTTGTTGCGTTAATTGTAACATTTGCTATTCATGTTAGAGTAATCAGAAAAGANGTTGAAGAAAAAATTATGTCAAAACAAATTTCTGATGANCAACTACAAGTACTTAGAAAAAAAATAATAATTTTAGGTGAAATTACAGTTGTTTTATCGATAATTATACTATTNCTNGCTGCAGTGTTAAATTCTGGCGGACAGTTTTGATAATTTTTTAAAGAAACNATTCTAATACTNANTATGAANGGTCTTTTGATTGGAAGGTTTCAACCATTTCACTTTGGTCATTTAGAAGCANTANATTTTGGATTATCAAAAGTTGATACACTGTTTATTGGAATTGGAAGTTCTAACAAGAGTCATCAAGAAAGAAATCCATTTACTGCAGATGAACGAAAAGAAATGATTACATCATCATTAGATAAAAAAACTCTTACACGCGTATCAATTCATTATATTCCAGATTTAGGCGATCACTCAAAATGGACATACTCGATTGATGAAATAATCCCAGATTATGATGCTGTTTTTTCAAATGATGATTTTACTCATGAGCTTTTTGGAAAACGTGGGAAAAAAATTATTCCAGTTGAACTCAAAGACCGCCAGAATCTTTCTGGTACGAATATTAGACAGATGATCAAAGATGCCAAATTCTGGGAAGATTTTGTACCAGATGGAACAAGAAATGTTTTGAATATGATCGANGCAAAAAATCGACTTCAAGATCTTTAATTATAAATAACCTTCAAATATTTCTGCAATAGGAGAATAAAAATTTGGAATATTTAGTTATGTTACCTGGACCAACAAACGTTCCAGANCGAGTGACNAGAGCAATGGTTACNCCATCNATTAATCATAGAAGTGATGATTTTGTAGAACTTTATGAGGAATGTGTAGATAATACAAAAAAAATTTTTGAAACAGAAGGNGATGCAGTTTGTCTTTCAGCTTCTGGNACNGGNGCTACAGANTGTTCTGTTGTNAATTTAATTAAAAAAGATGATAAAGTAATNATTCCAGTTAACGGTGAATTTAGTTCTCGTTTAGCCCAACAAATTGAATGGGCNGGTGGTCAAACAATTAGAATTGAAACTGAACCNGGTGTGAACGCAACATTTGATCAAGTTAAAGAAGCATTTGACAACAACAAAGATGTAAAAGCATTCTACTGTGTTTGGAATGAAACTTCAACTGGTACCATGATTAATTATCTTGACAGAATTAAAGATCTAACATCCAGAAATGATTCCTATTATGTATTAGACGGTGTATCAATTGTTGGAGGCGAAGAACTTCACATGGATAAATGGGGAATTGATATTGCAATGACTGGTGGTCAGAAAGCATTTGCATGTCCACCTGGAATTTCACCAATTTGTATTAATCAGAGAACTAGGAAATACATGGAAGACAATCCTCCAAATACAATGTATTTCAACTTACCACGGTACTTCAAATATTATGATGAAGCAAAACATACTCCATTTACTCCTGCATTACCTGTACTTTATGCATATAGAGAAGCAATGAGAATTATTCTTGAAGAAGGCATGGAGAAAAGAATTCAACGTCACAGAATATGTTCTGATGCATTGTACTCTGGACTTTCAGCAATTGGATTAACACCATTCGCAGATGAAAATTCCCGTTCTACTGTAGTAATTGCACTAAACTATCTTGATGGATTAGAAGATAAAATATTCCGAGATACTCTTGCAAAGAAATTTAGAATTTTAGTTGCTGGTGGTTTTGGAAATCTCAAAGGTAAAGTATTCAGAGTTGGTTGTATGGGTGAAGTACATCGCTATCACGTAATGAGATGTATATCTGGAATTGCATCAACATTGGCAATGATGGGATATGATACTGATACTCAAGCAGGTCTAAAAGTTGCTGAAGAAAAACTAAAACCACTTGATTCGGTCTAACTTAATATAAGGAAATTCAAAATCGATCACGTTGGCATTCAAAAAAGGAGAACTAATTCTATTAGATTATACAGCTAAAATCAAAGATAATGGTGAAGTTTTCGAAACCACAATTGAAGAAGATGCAAAAAAGAATTCAATTCACGACCCTAGTATAAAATATCAACCTAAACTAGTCTCTATTGGAGAAGCATGGGTACTAAAAGGACTAGACGATGCTTTATCTGAAACATCTGTTGGTGAGAAAAAAACCATTGAGGTAAGTGCTGACAAAGGATTTGGTGCTAGAGACAAAGGTAAAGTGAGAATGATCCCATTAAGAAAACTTGGAGAAGATGCCGAAAAAGTTTCAGTTGGTGACACTGTTGAAGTTGATAATAAAAAAGGAATAATACGTTTTATTGGTTCTGGAAGAGTTCAAATTGATTATAATCATAGATATGCTGGAAAAACAATTCTTTATGAAATTAATGTAAAGAAATCACTTGATGCTGATGATGATAGAATTTCAGCAATTTTAAAATCACGAATGCCAGTAGATGATGATAAATTAGTTTTTAAGAAAAATGCAGATTCACTTGATGTAACAATTCCTGAAGAAATTTTCAGGCTAGAAGGATTGGCTGTACTCAAACATTTCTTCCAGATGGATATTTTCAAGTTCGTGTCATCAGTTCAGAAAATTAATTTTATTGAGACATATACTAACAAACAGTCTCCAAAACCTCAAGAAAAAACAGCTGAAAAGAAACCAGAATCTAAATAATCATAGCACTTTTGTAATTTTTGCAAGTTTTATTGCACCATTCTCCGTCATCGTCTTTTCACTTAGAATTGTGTATCTTTCTGGTCTAAGAGATTGAGCAATAGTAAGTGCTTTTGCTAAAACTTTAGGTTTTAGACCAATTTCTTTTGCAGTAGTTGGTGCACCAACATTTTTCAAAGTTCTGACAATTTTTTTCCAATCTTGACCCTGTAACTTTGCAATCATAATAGCTCCAATTCCAACTTTTTCTCCATGAAGCCCTACGCCAAATTCTAAATGATCTACTGCATGTGAAAACAAATGTTCTGCGCCAGAACAGGGTCTACTACTTCCCGCGATACAAGAAGCAACACCTGCACTAATTAATGCCTCAACAATGATCCTAGCATCTATACCTTTTTTTGAAAAGCTTGGAGAATTTTCAATTAAAATTTTTGCGCTCATTAAAGCTAGATCTGCTGAATATCTACCATAATATTCTCCTTTTTTATCACGACCTAATTCCCAATCTTTCACTGCTGTAAGTTTTGCCATTAGATCACCACATCCACTTGCAAGTAGTTTTCTTGGTGCTCCCTTGATTACATTAACATCAACAAAAACTCCTAATGGTGCTGTAGCCACAAGAGAATGTGGCTTTTCTCCTCTGACAGAAACAAAAGGACTAGCAATACCATCGTGTGATGCTGAGGTAGGAATACTGACAAATGGCTTTTTTAGATTAAAAGAACATAGTTTTGCAATATCAACTGACCTCCCACCACCAATTCCTATTATAAGATCAGTTTTTCCAGCTTTGACTTTTTTTTGAATGCGATTTGTATCTTTAACATTATTTGAAGATGCTAGATACCAGATCGATCTAATCTTGGCATCTTGTAACGATGAATCAATATCGTGCCCAAAAATCTTTTTTACATTCTTACCAGAAATTATTGAAACTTTCTTTGGATTTGATAATCCCCTAAGGAATTTACCTACTTGCTGAATATTATTTTCACCAACAACAATTTGTCGTGGTAGCTCCATGGTATGAGAGGTAGGTTTCGTGTTTGTTCTCATTACACAAGCTCGATAACAAAGTTATTTAAAAGGGTGCCATAGTATTAATACTATCTCAAGCGAGGTAATTCTATGTCAAACAATGTTGAAGAAAAAATACTGCATGGTACTACAACAGTAGCAATTAAGGTAAAAGATGGTGTCGTTCTTTGTGCTGATATGAGAGCAAGTGCAGGATATTTTATTGCAAATAATAATACTATGAAAATTCAAAAGATTGAGCAACATGCTGGACTCACTTTAGCTGGCGGTGTTGCTGATGCACAAAACATTGTTGACGTTCTACGTTACCATGCAAATGTTCATAGAATTCAAAATCAAGAACCAATTCCAATTAAATCTCTAGCTAGATTAACATCATTAATGTTTCATCAAAATAGAGGATACCCATTCATTGCTGATATCTTAGTTGGTGGTTATGATAATCAAGGGCCACAATTGTTTAACATTGATATGTTTGGTTCTGTAGAAGAAAAGAATTATGTTACTACAGGCAGTGGTTCACCAGTTGCATATGGTTTGTTAGAAGAAGAATACAAAGATAATTTGACGTTAGATGAAGCAAAGTCAATTGCATTACGTGCTGTCAAAGCAGCAATTACTAGAAACATAGGTACTGGTGATGGAATCAATGTTGCATTGATTGATAAAAATGGATTCCAGTTGTTGGATAACGAAAGAAAGAAAGCTGTATTAGATATTTAGAAATTTTTTAAAACTTACAATAATTGCAAAAAAAACAAACTCAAGAAGCTCAGAATAGCCAAAATATTATGGCGACAGTACTGAAAAGTATTCCAAAAGAGGCGAATATTACAAAAATAGATTATGAAGGTCCTAGAATTGCGTTGTACACAAACAAACCAAAATTTCTCATGGAAAATAACATTATAATTTCAAATCTTGTAAATGTCATAAAAAAAAGAATTGTAATTAGAACTGATGAAAAGATACGAAAATCAGAGGAAGATGCAAGAAAAATTTTAGATGAATGTGTTCCTAACGATGCTAACTTAGAATCAACATTCTTTGATACAGCAACCGGCGAAGTATCCATTCAGGTTAAACGTCCATGGTTATGCCAAAGAGATGCTGCCGAATTTAATCATGCTGATGTTACAGAGAAAACTGGATGGAAACTAAGGATAAAAAAAGCAACAACAAATCCATCCAGTACACTAAAAGCAATAAACTATCAACTTAAGGTGTCCTCATCAGAACGAGCAAAGCAACTTAAAGAAATTGGTGAAGAAATATTCAGACCACGTTTGGTTCAGAAATCTGAGGTTTCTCTATTAACATTGGGTGGATTCGGTCAGGTAGGCCGTTCATGCATGCTTCTAACTACTGCTGATAGTAAGATTTTGATTGATTGTGGTGTTAATCCTGGAGCCAGAACACCATCAGAATCCTTTCCAAGATTTGATTGGGCAAATATTTCACTTGATGAATTAGATGCCATAGTAATTGGTCATGCACATCTTGATCACACTGGATTTTTACCAGTCTTACTGAAATATGGGTATAAGGGTCCGATTTATTGTACTGAACCAACATTACCCATGATGAATTTAATTCAGCTTGATGCAATAAAAGTTGCAGGTGCACAGGGGAGAACACCACTGTATGCTGAAAGAGACGTTCACCAGATAATGAAACAAACAATACCACTTTCTTATGGAACTGTCACTGATATTTCACCTGATATTAAGTTGGTACTTGCAAATGCTGGACATATACTTGGTTCTGCTTCTTGTCACTTTCACATTGGTAGTGGTGATCATAATTTTGTATATTCTGGTGATATAAAATATGGAAAAAGCATACTACTTGAAAGTGCAAACACCAATTTTCCACGTGTTGAGACTTTGCTTGTTGAAAGTACATACGGTGCAAAAGAAGACATACAACCAACTAGAGAAGAAGTTGAATCAGCATTCATAAAAACAGTGAATGAAACTCTAAAAGATGGTGGAAAGGTTCTCATACCGATTCCAGCAGTTGGACGTGCACAGGAGTTAATGATGGTAATTGATCAATATATGAAGTCAGGTCAACTAACCGAATCTCCCGTTTTTATGGAAGGAATGATAAAAGAAGCTACTGCAATTCATGAAGCTCATCCTGAATATCTTGCGCGTGAACTTCGTAAAAAGATCCTTGAAACAGACGATAATCCATTTGATTCTGAATACTTCACAAATATTGAAAATCATGATGCAAGGGAAGAACCACTTAGGGAAGATTCTCCATGTATAATTATTGCCACATCTGGAATGCTTGAGGGCGGTCCAGTTTTAGAATATTTTAGAAATGTTGCACCAGATAAGAAAAATAAACTCCTGTTTGTCTCATACCAAGTGAATGGAACTCTTGGACGAAGAGTAATGGATGGAGCAAGACAAGTTTCAATTTTAGGTCAGGGAGGAAAGGTTGAAGTTGTAACAATAAACTGTGCAACTGAAAAACTTGAAGGATTTAGTGGTCATAGTGACTACAACCAGTTAATGTCATATGTACATAGATTACGACCAAAACTAAGAAGAGTCCTAGTAAATCATGGAGAAAGACGAAAATCAGAAAATCTTTCTATGCAGATTAGACGAATGTATAGAGTTACAACTCATTATCCACAAGTACAAGAAGCAATAAAATTATTTTAGATCGTAATCTGGCTTCCAAATCTTTACGTTTGTTGGTGTGACAATAATCCTTTCTTCACCTAAACGTGCAATGTCTGCCTCTGAATTTCTTGCAATCACATAAAGCTCTTCAACAACTTTTCTTAGTTTTTCCACATCTTTTTGTGCCAAAGGTGTAACTCTCAAGATAAGGATCATTCCTTTTTTGATATCCTCCTTTATCGAGTGTAAATCACTTGGATCACGTATAGTGATTGCCTTCAGATACGTTGTGTTTTCTTGTTTTTGCACGGNTTTAGTGCGATCAGGAGTGAATAAAAGCTTTTGATCTAAATTTTTTTTACAAGAATTTTTTGTGCGTAATTACCACAAATCAGAGTATCTAAAGTGTTACAAGTTCTTTTGTAAACTTATGCAAGAGTATTGGTTTATTGTCTTTTACAATTAACGAGTCTTCAATTCTTACTCCAAATTTATTTGGAATATAAATTCCCGGCTCTACTGTTATTGCCATTTTGTTTTGTAGTTTTGTTGTACTTCTAGTACTAATTGTAGGCAGCTCATGAACATCTAAACCAATTCCATGTCCAGTTGAATGTATGAAATATTCTCCATAACCTGACTCATTGATTATTTTTCTACAAGCATCATCTACAGACTTGCAGGTTGCTCTTTGTTTAACTGCATTAAGACCAATTCTTTGTGAACTTTTTACAATTTCATAAACATTTTTTTCTTCTTTAGAAATTTTTCCTAAGGCAAATGTTCTTGTACAATCAGAAACATACCCCTTATACCGAAGTGTTAAATCAACCACAATTAGATCTCCATTTTTGAATTTTCTGTTGGTTACTTGTGCATGAGGAAGTGAACCATTTGGTCCACCTGCAATTATTAGTGGATTTAAAGTGGAACGATATCCAGTATCAAACATTTCNTTTTCAATTGCAAATGACATTAGTNTTGACTGTAATTGNGACTCTNTCTGNCCAGCCTTAATCTTTTTTTCACAAATGCCAAACATATTATCTATTATTTTTGATGCTTTTTTTAATAACATAATTTCTTTATCATCTTTTATTTCACGAGCTTTTTGAAATGGCTCTAACGAGTTTTTTATTTTTGGAAATGATTTTTTTAATGATTGCATCACGGAATAATTTTGGCAGTCAGTACAAATACTTCCCTTTAGAATTTTTTTTAATGATGTTAATGAGCTAATTCCTCGATCTGATTTTATTACTTTACAATCAATTGATTCATCTTTTGCTCTACCAATTTCTAANTCTGGTGCAATAATTGTTGTATTACCATTCTTATCCANAACTCCAATAGCTTCACCCCAAAAACCAGTTAGGTAAAACAAATTTTCTGGTTCGAGAGTTACTAGAGTATCACATTTGGCTATCTTCTGACAGTATTTTGTCAGTTTTCTTCTTCTTGATCGCAATATTCTACCTTAATCCTAATTCTAGATTTATGTTTGCTGCCTATGAATTTCTAGCAGTCAAAACTAACACTTCCCATGGAAAGACAATTTTACCATTTTTCTTAGTATATTCAAGAGTATTATCTTTGACCATTTCTCTAAGATTTGACTTTTGATGTATACTTAATTTATTGAATTTGTCTTTTAATGGCTTTGATAGATATTTCTTATAGTTGTTCCAATAATCCAAAAACTCCCCTGGACTATAGTGAAAAAGTAATTTTTTTACAATAATTTTTTCATAGCCAGCTTTTGAAAATACTTCTTTAAAAGAATCTTTAGTTCCAAATCTGTCAAGCTCTGGATATTTTGGTAAATAATCTGGAATGAATTTTTTTACTGGTTGTAGTATGCTATCAAAATATGGTACGTTAGTTTTGCTATGAACAGACATTGCAATGACACCATTTTTCTTAATATTTTTCTTCAATCTTTTTAGAACTTTTTGCGCATTTGGAAAGAAGAATAAGGCATATTGACATGTTATTACATCAAATTTTGTTTTAAATTCGATTGTTTCTGCATCGCCTAAAATAAAACGGACATTTTTTTTCTTACCTACCCACTTTTTTGCAATACTTAGTGCAGTTTTTGATGTATCAACTGCAAAAACTTTACCTGAAATTCCAACTTTGGNAGTAATCTTTTTTGTAACAAGACCTGTACCACATGCAAGATCCAAAACACTNTCACCAGATCTTATTTTTGATAATTTTATCAATTCATNTGTGACATTAAATGGACCAATTTCTTTTCTTGCCCATCTTTTGTGGTAAAATGGAGCTACTTCATTCCAAACCAGAATATTTCTCTGTTTATATTTTGTGTTCTTAGATTCTTTTTTCAATGTTTTTACAAATTAATTTAGCAATCCTTTCTTTTTTATTCCTACCAATAGTAACAATTGTTTTTGAGTCAATAATTAGTAATTCATTATATCTTGTGTCTTTGAAGTATTTTTTTCCAATATCATTTGCAATTATCATGTCAGCCTTGGAATCTCTTAGTTTTTGTTTTGCCCGTATGACTAACTCTTTTTTTGAAATATCTGTCTCAGCCTTGAAACCTATCAAAAATACATCTTTTTGTAATTTTTTGATGTGATCAATAATTTTTGGTGCCTTTTTGAGTTCAATAGTAAGTGAATTTCGTGTACTTTTAATTTTCTTCGAGTATTGATTTTTTGGAATATAATCTGATGCTGCGGCAGCCAATATGACAATGTCAAATTTTTTNTTCATTTGTTTTTTCACTTCATTAAACATATCTGTAACAGTTTGTACAGGAATTATTTTTGCACCTTTTGGTGGTTCAGTAATTCCAGGACCATACACTAACGTAACCTTTGCACCAGCAGAAACCAATTCTGATGCTAAAAGAACTCCGGTTTTACCAGTACTATGATTTGTTATTATTCTAATAGGATCAATCTTCTCAATTGTTGGACCAGCTGTCATCAAAACTTTCTTCCCTTTCAAAATTTTAGACTGGCCAAATTTTGTAAGAATAAAATGTAGAACATCTTCAGGTTCTGGAGCCTTTGCTTTTCCTTCGATCATATTTGGTGAAACGAAATCAACCTTCTTTTCTAGAAACGCAATGTTTTTGCGAATTGCTGCATTTTCATACATGGACCGATGCATTGCAAGACCCATAACTATTGGAATTTTGGAGCCAAACGCCACAGTAAGGATTGTGGATATTGGTGTATCATCAATTCCTGTTGCAAGTTTTCCCAAAGTATTTGCAGTTGATGGATAAACAATCACTAAATCAGATCGCTTGTAGTCAGCAAGATCAATGTGCTCCATATTTCCAGTTAGTTTTGTAATTACATTATTTCCAGTGGCCCATTTCATATAATCAGGTTTGATCAGTTTTGTACTAGCATTAGACATTACACATTTTACGTTTCCACCATGNCGCATCAGTAATCTTGCAAGTTCAATTGATTTGTAGGCTGCAACAGAGCCTGCAACACAAAGTACTATTTTTTTTCCAGTGAGCTCAGTACCATAACTCTCAACAATATCCAAAGATGGATGTCTATTCAAGGTCAAACCCTGTCCTTCGATAAGATGGTAACATATGATATGAATGCTCTTCTGTTGGAAATTCCTGATTTTCGACGTCATCTACGTATTTAGAAACGGCTTTTCTGATTGTATCTGAGAGTGAAACATACCTTTTGACAAATTTTGGGTTAATTTTATCATATAGACCAAGCATGTCATGTATGACTAGAACCTGNCCATCACAGTACTTCCCACAACCAATTCCAATTGTTGGAACACTGACAGATTCAGTAATNTTCTTCATGGCTTCAGATGCAACCATTTCATAAACGATTGTGAAACAACCAGCATCTTCAAGTACTTTTGAATCTTCTAATAATACTCGTGCATCAGCAACTGTCTTTCCTTGTGCACTATACTTTTTTGCTGTCTGTGGTAAAAGACCCAGATGTCCCATCACAGGTATTCCNGCTTTGATAATTGCCTTGATTATCTCAGGAAGTCTTCCTTCTAGTTTTACAGCATCNGCACCAGCANTGATTANTCGCTGAGAATTTGACACTGCATCAGATTCATTATCATATGACTTGTTTGGAAGGTCGGCAACGATTAGAGCATTTTTTCTTCCATTACTAACTCCCTCAGTAAACATACACATTTGGTCCATTGTGACAGGAGATGTATTTTCATACCCAAGCATGACCATTCCAGCACTATCGCCAACCAAAAGTATGTCAACCTGATCACAAAGTGTGGCCATCGTATAATCATAACTAGTAACTACAGTGATCTTCTGTTTTTGCTTCTTTTGAACTATCTCATTTATTGTCTTAGGCAAGTTTAGCTCTCCTTTGTAGATTTTTCTTGATTTCAGAGATTGATTCTGACAAAACTTTCTTGTTATTATAAGATCGTTTTACTTTTTTCTTTTTGCAAGCTACAACCAAAAGTTTCATTGCTCTAGTTGTATTATCAACAATTGTAATATCTGCGGTTTGTGCAGTTCGTGAAAGTGGGTTTAGATCAAATGTAATTACTTTCTTTTTGGCTTTCTTTAGAGCAAGAGTTCTATCACCGTCTTCTAAAGGAACAAGAACAACATCAGCAGAATAAATTCCATCTTTATCTACAATTCTTCGAGCACTATCGATTCCTTTCAGTCTTCTTGCAGATTTCGGATTTATACCGAGAACCTCTTTTGCACCAGATTTCTTCAAAACTTTGGTAATAGCCCTCTTCCTACTTTCTGGTCCATAGAAGAGGTTTACCTCTATTTTTGCGCCTAAAATTCGACTTAATTTGATTATTTCAGGCGCGCACAGGGCGGCAAAATTACCGTTTACAGAAATTACTGGACTCTTGGCATTCTGGAGAGTATAGGCAGCTGCAGAGATTGCTTTTTTGGCACTTTTTAATGTCTTTTCACCTATTAGATAATCAAATGCCTCACCACGACCATGTGCCAGTAACCCTTCTTTTGCTACTAAGTTATTATCAAATCCTTTAACTAATTTCTCTCTTGTTTGCAATGAAACAAAACGTGGATGAGATTTTGGTATATTCATTCAATCACCGAAAAATATTTTATTCTAATCTTGCACCAGAGTTGTCAATTTTTGAAGTGATGATTATTCCATCATCATATTTTTTTAAAATTTCTAAAACCTTTTGTTTTTTATCTGGTAATACAAGGGAAAAAATTGTTTCGCCAAATAGGGCAATTCCACATTTTATTCCATTAGTATGAAGTTCTTTGATAACTTTGCTCATTTTTGGAGTTAATACATGAATATACTGAGCAAATTTTAGTGACATGTCTTGAAACTCGTCCATATCTTGGGATTTAACTAGTTTTTCCACCATCCTACCTCCAAGACCATTTACTGATGATATTTTTTCCTTTAGAAATTTTTTAGTTGAAATTGGATTAAAGCAGATTATTATGACTTCTAATTTTTCTTTTGGTTTTATTTTTTGCACTTCACCAATTCCAGGTGCACCTGATTTAGTTCGAATCTCAAATCCACCATGATATGATGCAAGTACGTCACCAAGTCCAGTTTGGCATTTAATCTCAGCTTCATGTGCAATCTGAGCTACCTTTGTTTTTGTATATCCACATTTCAGTGAATCATTTAATGCAATAGCCAAGGATAATGCGACTGCAGCGCTGCAACCAAAACCATAACCAACAGGAACATCTATCTCATGTGTTACATCAAAGTATTTTCCATCAACTAAAAATTCATTCAAAACATATTCAGATACTCGTATATCACCAGTGTTGAATCCCTTCACCCTAATTCCGTAATTTGCAATATCATGTTCTGTCTTTGATCTAACATTAACAGTAGTCTTTACTCCTTTTTGTATTGAGAATCCAGCACCAAGAGAGCCAAGTTGGACTGCTTCTTCTTTTTCTAATTCTGCCTTGAAAAATCCAGTGATATGAGCAGGTGAAAATGCTTTTGCCCTCATGATCGAGTCCTAAATCTCTCAAAATATTAATACTTGGCTTAAATAATATAAATTAGTATAAATTGACTACATTTACTCGACGCCTGCAGAGGATTGGAAGTAGCATTCTAGTTTCACTTCCAAAAGAATGGATAGATGCAAACAAACTAGACAAGAGTGCACAGGTAGAAATTGAAACTACACAACATAATCTCTCCATTAGAACACAACAAAGNAAGAGGCCATCAAAAGAAATTGAAATATCATATCCACTACCAAAAGGAGAAAGTATAGTTCCAAACATTACTGGTGCATATCTTTTAGGATATGACATAATCAAGATCATAGGCAAATCACCAATCTCTGTTACAGACAGAGAAAGTGTTCGTGGTTCTATGAGAAGACTTGTAGGAATGGAAATAGTTGACGAGGATGCAACAAACATTTCTGTACAATTTTTGCTTGATGAAACATCGGTAAACCCACAAAAAATTTTGAAGAGAATGAGCTCAATTGCACTTGGTATGTTTAGCGATGTTGTATTATCCTTGGAAAGTGGAGATCAAACAAATCTTGAAACTATAGCAAACCGCGACGCTGAAATCAATAGGCAGTACTTCCTTCTTGTCAGGCTAATCCGAAGTACCATCATGGATACCAGATTGGCTGGAATCTTCAATCTGGAAAACATAGACATTTTAGATTATAGAATTGCTGCAAATACACTTGAAATTGCAGGTGATACCGTAGTTGAACTATCACAATTATTACTCAAATCAGATTTATCCAAATCTGAACGAAAAAAAATACATAATTTTGCAAAGGATATAGAAGAAATTCAGATAAAATCTATCGACTCTTTTATTTCGAATGACAGAGCACTTGCAATTAATGCAATTGCATTACAACGAAACAATGCAAAAATGATTTCGAAAATTCGCTCCTCTTTAGAAAGTAAAAAGCAATTTCCTTTGGCATTCTTTGATCTTGTCTATATGTTTGANAAGATCTTACAATCTTGGTCTGACATCACAGATTTGGTGAAACCAAGTTATAGTAAGACTTAATGTAATTTTTCAAGTTCTTCTAGTCGCTTTTCAATCTCAACTAGCTTGTTGATTATAATGATGTGTGTCTTTTTTGCGTCTATGCCTACAGGACTATCTGGATTGGTAATGACATTTGCAATCTCAGCCTTTTTTTCTTCGTCAACTTCTAGATTCATTTCTTAACTACAATNGTGAGTTAAAATATAGTTTNCTTAGAGTAGTTTNTTCTTTGCNGCATAGACCATCACNGCACAAANNGTCTTTGAATCNGCAATTTTTCCTGCCTTAATCATACCAATCAGCTTTTTCANATCCATTTTTACAACTGAAATGAACTCATCATTNTCAAGNTCCAATTCAAATTTCTTCTTCAATCCNGATGCTACAAAAATGTGAATTTCTTCTGTNTTNTANCCAACTGAAGGGNAAAATGAGATTAGTTTAGTCATCTTTTTTGCCTCATANCCAGTCTCTTCTATTATTTCACGATAGGCAGTATCAATCGGTTTTTCACCTTTTTCTAGAGTTCCNGCTGGAATNTCCAAGATNTAGCCATGNCCAAATCTGTGCTGTTTTACCAAAATGATTTTCCCTNTTTCATCAAATGCAAGCATTGCAGCAGCACCTGGNTGTTCAATNATTTCTCTTTTTACCTTTCTTTTCTCNATTGTTAGANCATANANATTTANTCCAATAATTTTTCCTTCATAGATTTTCTTCTTTTTCATAACAGTTTCTCAATTATACATTATATGTAATTTTTCTGTTTTTGTTAATGATTCTATTGATTTTTTCATCCACTCTTTTGGCATATTNATTTTTTTTGGAATGAANAAATCTGTAGATAAAATTCCATCAACTTCCCTGATTTTTTCTGTCATTGCATCCATTTGGAAAATNTTTTCNCTATACAAGAANANGACTATCTGATTTTTTGCCAAAAATGGNATCATCATAAATGAANCACCAAACTGCNNTTCTAAATTTTTTAGAATTGTTTTGATTTCCCCATTAACTACAGATANTACTGCATATGGAATGTAACCCTCAATCTTACTTGGATCATAAACCAAAGTAAACTGCATGGATTCGTTTTCCTCGAATTTTTCTAGAATTCTGTTTATTGTCTTTGTGGATAGTTTTGTCTTTTTTGATAGTTCTTCTATTTTTTGTCTGGGCTCGTCTATTAATTCTCTTAAAACCTGGAGATCAGTCTTTGTAATATTGAAATCAATTTCTTTACTTCCTGCTTCAAAGATTAAAAGAATTCTAACATCATTCATTAAATTTTTTAAAAGTTCAATTTTTTGTTCAACATCTTCTTTTACTACAATTCCACATACAGTNGTTCCGCCAACACAGGGAACTATTACAAATGGNAGACCTACAAGTTTTACCTGTTTCATTATTTNTTCAATATCTTGACCNCTTACTACAATGTAGACAATATTTTGACCNANCACNGGTGGTTCTACTTTCATGCAAAAATTTTCAATNAGTCCTGATTTTTTCATCTTGTTAATTCTGGAACCAACTGCACCACCAGAAATTCCAAACTTTTTTCCAATATGTCTATCAGATTCCCTACAATTATTCAGTAATGAACTGAGAATTTTCATGTCTAAAATGTCCAATTTGTAATGTTTCTATTAATTACANAGATATAAACATAGTTTTTTGTAATGAATTGTCTTAAACAACACTCTAAAATTTATATACCTTATATATTCGACAATCTTAGATAGGTAATGGATTATAGGCTAAATTTGGCAACAAGAATGCTTGCCAACAAAAAAGGAAGTTTGATTGGTGCCGTTCTTGCTGTATCAATTGGAATTTTAGTAATTCATGTTAACTTTGTAATTTTCCAGGGAATTTATGATGCAATTATTCGTGATATGACAGATTATAGATTTGGAGANATTTTCATAACNCATGAAGAAGATCCTACAATTGAAAGATCACATCTGGTTTATACAAACTGGTTTGAAAGAGTTCCAATAGTACAAGCTGCGACACCGCGGCTGTCGGGAACTGCTGATATTGAATTTAGAAGTGANGGAAAAATGAATGAACAGTTTGATGTTAAAATAGTTGGTGTGGATCCTGTTACAGATGTTCAAGCATCAACAGTTCATACCACAATAAGTGACGGACAGTACGTTTATGCAAGAAATTCAATTGTGGTTGGAGAAACAGTATCACAGGATCTTGGTGGAGTGAAAGTTGGTGATAATATNAAACTCATATTAACAAATCAATGGGGCATAGAAGAATCAAAAAGATTCATTGTTACAGGAATTTCAAAAACAGCTGGTGGGCAAGGATTTGACACTAGTGTTATCATGCATATTGATACATTAAGAAGTATGCTTGATAGACCAGATGAATCAAATTCAATCTTTGTTAAATTAGTTGAACAAAATCCAGAGGGTGCAAAAGAAATTAAAAATCAATTTTTGGCTGCATATGCTAATGATGAACTAAAAGCAGAAACCATTGAAGAATCTGCAGAAGCAACACTAAAGGGATTTCGTTCGGGAATAGCAATGATTAATCTGATTGGATATTTTGGAATGATGTCATCTGCCTTTGCAATAGTTGTAATCCAAATGATGCTAGTCAGTAGTAAAACAAGAGAAATTGGCGTAATGCGTGCAATTGGTGCAAAAAGAAAGGATATTTTGATTATTTTTATTTTTCAGGGAATGGTAATTGGGTTATTTGGGGCTGCTGTAGGAACAGGATTTGGTCTAGTTTACACCACATATGCAAAGATAACAAACATGCAATTTGAGGGAAGTTTGGCACTCGAAGTTAATTATAACTGGGAAAAAATTGGCCAAACCGCATTTCTAGCCTTCGGTCTAGCAGTACTTGCTTCGCTTTACCCGTCGTACCGTGCGACAAAGCTTCAACCAGTGGAGGCGATGAGAACTGTCTGATACTGTATTAGAACTCAAAAATGTTACCAAGATTTTTGGTACAGGAGA
>PAAH01000014.1 GCA_002698885.1 Nitrososphaerota archaeon
AAAAGTGTCATTGATGCAGCTGCTGCATCTTCATAAGAAACTCCCTCAGGAATTTTTGAAACATTAACTTCAGGAAGGTGAATTTGTTCACAATATGCTCCCCATAATGGACCAGTCTGAAATCCCCAGACTTGTCTTTTTACACAATCAAATTCGCGTCCATCAGTACATGCACTACAAACTCTACATGCTAAGTTTGAATGTGATACAACTCTATCTCCTTCTTTGAAATTTTTTACATCCTCGCCTACTGCAATTACATCGCCTGCAACATCAGAACCTGAAACATGTGGTAGAGGAATTGCAATTGGAACGCCTCTCATTCCCCAAATATCATTATAATTTAGTGCAGACGCCTTGTTTGTAAAAATAACCTCATCTGGTTTTGGTTTTGGATCATCAATATCTTCAACCTTGAGGATTTTTGCATAATCATCATCAGGTGCATATTCACGATATACAACTGCTTTCATGATGATTTGACCCTTTTACCCCTAATTATATTTTCTTGAGATCAGATTCTATTAATCTTAAAATCTTTCTTTGGTTGCTGGGCAGACATTAAGATTTGTTTTAGCTGTTCATCAGTGATCTGACCTTGTGCTTTTCCTTGTGCTGATAATCCAAGGAGATAGTTCTCAACCATATTTGCAAGTTCTGGTTTTACCATTTTTACGTTATTTAGACGAAGTCTAGCTTCTCCAGAAAGAATTTGTTTTAATAGCATGTCCTTTTGTGCAGAAATCTGCTCTTCATTTGGTTGATTATTNTCTTCTTCAGAATTTGGATAGCTCATTATAAACACTAAGAGTAAATTTTTAGTTTTGGTGTTTTCTGGATCATTTCGTTTAGAATTTCAGTTGACATTTTATCCAGTTTTTGCATTCCTTGACGAGAAAGTACTCTACCTTTTTTCTCTACTTTTTCAACATATCCTAATTTTTCAAGACCNTGCATGGCATTTCGAATTATTGCACCACTAGCATCTTTATGATGCCTTGCACCATAGTACATGTTTCTTTTTCCATCACCATACATTGTTCTAAGTTCATTTACAGAAATAGGACCATGAAGGTAGATCTTTCTTAANATTGATGCACATCTAGTATGCCACCAGTCAGATTTTTGTGGNGGTTTATCTGCATGAGCNCCAGTTTTGACAAAAAGTGACCAACTTGGGGCAGGAATATCTTCNGTTTTCAATACTTCTGCTAATTTACTTATCAAGGCATTTGCTGGTACATCGTATACTTTAGCCATTAAATGAAAAACTTGGTAATCGTCTTATAAATCATAGTTAGTTTCTAGATAATTTTTCGGTATGTATGTGTACAAAAATTGCAAGTGATTCTAATAGATTTTACATTAGTTCGGCCAACGCGGACTTTGGAATTAATTCCAGGTACAATAAATTTTTTACATTTTTTACAAAAACAGGATCTGATTTCATATGGCATTCTAATTTTATACTTCATGCTAATCTTTTTTGCTAGCATAGCCTGTTTTTCTGCCAAGTCTGGCTCTAGTCGCGAATTGGCAACTGCATTNTCAAATAGAATTTGCATNCGTTTNGTGGCAATTTCCTTTTTTGAGCTTTTCATAATTAATTCATAAAGTAATAGTAAAAAAATTGATCAATATTATATGCAGTCAGCGGGATTCGAACCCGCGTCACAGGGTTGGAAACCCCGAATACTAACCAGGCTATACTATGACTGCATAAAAAAGAAAACTTTTTGACCTACATAAAAATGGTTTTTTCGTATTCGTAAATGATTCTACTCAGAACTACATGGGTTTCTAATGAATTTTCTGATAATCTTTCTATTCGGTTAAATTTGTTTTTTATTTTTTCATCAAAATGTCCNTTTTGAAATCCACCTATNACTATGCACGAATCTTCACTAATTGTTTTTACNGATTCCTCAAATGTGCTACTTTTACCCTCAGTTGAGAAACCAATTANCTGTTTGGGATTTATTTTGTTTAATAATNCTTCAAATGTCATATTTTCTATTTCTAATAGTTTTTTATCTGAGAGTTCAATTTTTTGCTCTTTGAAAAGTTTCTCTATTATCCCCTGAAATCTATGATATGATTTGGGAAGTCTTACTTGTTCGCCTAATGTGATTACTTGATTGTTTATAGTATGTACAAAAACTTTNATTTTGTTTTGTTGATAAAGTGGGGTGTTACAAATTGATAAAAGTGACAGATGTGTTATATCAGGTCTGCCACGTTTGATTTCATTTGATATTCCCTTCATTGCAGCAAAATGCCATGAATTNTCAAGTAATACTTCAGAAGATTTTTTTTTATTTCTTTTACAATATGACGTGACAGATGGATGACTTTGAAGCTCTTGTGGTACAATCTCTAAAGATGATTCAGCTAGTATTAGTGTAAACATGAAATGAATGATAATTACTGTTGTATTTGTTTGTTGAATTATAATTATCCAGAAGTACAGCCACTATAGCCACATTCTATGCAAATACTGCAACCTTCAATTAACACAAGATTATTTTTACATGTAGGGCAAAGATTTTCTTCTTTTNNCTCTTCTANTTTTGGNGCAACTCTTTNAATCTCTTCATGAGGAACAATCAATNTCAGTGCATTGTTAACTTGTTCTTTGATATACGGATTTGTGATTGTATTACTAATATAATCAAACAAATAGTTAGANGGAAGTACATCGAAAACCTTCTGAGCATTTTCATCTGTCATGTGNAATACTTGCTTATGTCTTGAACCATCTCTGTATACAGTAATTCCTTTCAAACCAATTTCATGTGCAAGAAGATATGCTGCTTTAACATCATCAGCAGATACATCATTTGGCATGTTGATTGTCTTTGCAATGGCATTTCCAATCCAATCTTGCCATACCCCTTGAGCCATTAGATGATCGGACCAATGTATATCCATTGCAGTAACAAAGATTTTTTGCATCCACTCTGGAATTTCTTCAATTCCTTTAACAGAACCATAATTACTTGCAATTTTTGCAAGTAATTCCTCACTATACAAACCATTTTCCCTTAGAACTTGTTCAAANATCTTATTTGTATAGAAGAATCTNCCAACGGTAACTCTCTTTTCAAATACTAATGCAAATGTTGGTTCCATTCCATTGGAACAATCTGCAATCATTGATAATGTACCTGTTGGTGCAACAGTAGTTGTTAAAACATTTCTAATTCCATATTTTTGTATTTTTGCAATAAGTGCATCCCAATCATAATAATGAGAACTCTTTGGTTTTTCNTAATATCCAGCAATTGGTATCTTACCATCAGGAAATTCTGTCTTTGCACATAATGGGAATTCTGTTCTAGATTGAGATAAGGCAACACTTTCTTCCATAGAATAATATGATAATGCTTCAGAAAGTTTTGACATAAACTCGTAACCCTCTTTTGAGTTGTAGGAAATTCTAAGTTTATACAATAGATCTGCAACTCCCATAACACCAAGNCCTATTCTTCTTGATTCTTTTGATGCCACGTTGATTTCTGGAACAGGGTAATGATTGACATCTATTACATTATCTAAGAACCTTGTTGTTTTTCTGATTACCTCTTCATATTTTTGCCAGTCAAACTCGTATTGTCCATCTGCTTTTCTTTTTACAAGATTAGCCAAGTTAATTGAACCAAGATTACATGANTCGTATGGATAAAGACTCTGTTCACCACATGGATTAGTTGCTTTTAGTGGACCACCCCTTGCTTTTGCAAAAACATTGTATTGATTTATTTTATCAAAGAAAATTAATCCAGGTTCTGCACTCTTCCAAGCAGAGTTTGCGATAAGATCAATCAAGTGATGTGCATTAACTTCTCTTACAGGAGAATTATCACGTGTACTTCTTAGTGTATAAGCACCGTCTTCTGAATTAACCAATGCNTTCCAAAAGTCTTCCCAAATTCCTACACTAACGTTAAAGTTCTCTAGTATTCCTGGTTCTGTCTTGTTTGTTATGAATTTCTCAATGTCAGGATGCCACACATCCATGATGCCCATGTTTGCACCTCGTCTCTTTCCTCCTTGTTTGACCACCTCTGTGACTGAATTAATNATATTCATAAACGAGACTGGGCCTGATGCAACACCTGATGTAGAGGCTACTATGTCTCCTTCTTCCCTAAGTTCTGAATAGTTAATTCCAACTCCTCCACCTGATTTGAAAATTAATGCAGCATCTGATGTTGATTTCATAATTCCTTCCATGTCATCAGGCATTCCAAGAACAAAACATGCAGANAATTGACCAAGACGACCACCTGCGTTCATCATAGTTGGTGAATTTGGTAAAAAGATCTGGTTTGTCATTAGTGAGTTGTATTCATCAATCTTTTCTGAATAGATATTAAATTTTTT
Organism: Nitrososphaerota archaeon; assembly: GCA_002698885.1. Taxonomy (GTDB): domain Archaea; phylum Thermoproteota; class Nitrososphaeria; order Nitrososphaerales; family Nitrosopumilaceae; genus Nitrosopelagicus. Next base: position 4,387 of record PAAH01000014.1, read on the forward strand.
AGCAGCTAANTGTGTCAANAGTTCTTTGAAGCCAACTTTCATCTGTCCCTTCTTTGCTAGATCAACATATCCATTGATAAGACCTCTAAAGTGCCATTTGTTTAGATAGTATTCACCAATTTTAAATTTGTAGTCAAAGTGATCAAGTTTAGTAAGATATTCTGTTGCTTCTTCTATATTTTGTTGTGTATTACCATTATTTGCAAAAATCTCATCGTCATGTAAAAGATCCCCAATCCCAATTAGAATTGCAACTCTTTCAAACATTTGTGATGGACTTTCAGTAATTTCATTTNTATTATTTCTCATTAGATAACGTGATGCTAAAACACGAAGACAATTAAGATCAAATGCTTTAGAAACTGAATCAAGATTATCTGTGTTTAGAACTGTCATTTTCTCATCTCGAATCTTTCTCCTCTCGTGTCTATACAATATGTAGGATTTTGCGATCTCACTGTGACCTTGTTCAATTAGCGTCGATTCAACCATATCTTGAATGTCTTCAACGCTTGGAGGATGTGAATTGGAGAAACCTTGTGTAATTAATTTATCTAGTACACCATTAGTCAATTCTTCTGCTAGATCGCGATCATCTTGGTTTGTTGCCATTAATGCTTTGTGAATTGCATTAGAGATCTTATTCTTGTCAAAGTTTGTTACTTTNCCATTTCTTTTCCTAATTTCGGCGATAGAACTTTCTATTTGTGAATTTTCAACCAATTATAACTCCTCAAGGTAAGTTAAGATTGTCAAGAATATATCTTCTTTGCCAACTATTTTCTTAGTATGAGCTGAACTTTTTTTACAACGCTACAATTTTTCTTGTATTGGTAATTCCTGAGCAAAAAAACTTTTGATCAGATCGTGCTACTAGTGTACCAATGATTGTTCAAGGGACGAATCTCGTTTTACAAAATAAATTGTGATTTACAATTTGGGCATTTGTCGACTAGTTTGTCACCCTTATAGCTACAATTACCACATACTGGTACATGCATAATTGGCTTAAATGACGAAGTTAGTACAACAGCTTTCTCAATTATTGTCTTTATCTCTGCAGGTTTAGATTTACTATCAAAATTTATCTTTAAGAGTGATCCTCCAGTCAGCATTTTNGCAATATGGTTATATTCAGAAATTATTTCATTTTTTGCTGTCAATTCACCAAATTTTACAGCATCTATGGATTGNCCTTGAGAATATAATCCAGAAGATGTGGAATCTTGAACAGAATTCTTGCCATATTTTTCACTATCTAATGTAGCAAATCTTGAAATACCATCAGTATCAACCATAGCAACTGTCACATTTACGCCAGATTCTTTTCCTTTCTTTGTTGCAACATCAACTGCTGTCTGAACAACTTTATAGAGAATTTCTTTTCCCTCCTTGTCATCTTTNTGTCCAAGTATACTAAATACTGCTTCTTTAAGTCCAACAAGATTTAGATTTAAAGAGATAGAATTTTTCTGCATGAATTGAGTATTGCCATTAAGAAGTGGATTTATTCCACGTCTGGTAAGATCAGAAATATCTTTTTTCCTTATTACCATTGAATCAATTGCTGGTTTAATGAGTAATGCAAGTCTTGCTCTAAAGTATGTCTCATCTTTGTTAGATTCAAACGCAAGTCGTGGAAGATTAATTGTTAAAGAGCCAAGTCTNATTGATGTACCAAGATTTTTTTCTTCATATTTTTGTATTGCATTTGTAGTACAAGATCCTTTTGAAAATATTACATTACCACCAAGAGAAATTATTGTAGAAAGTATATCAGATACCTCTGATATCTTTCCTTTTTCGTAATCAATAACAATTCCAATTTTTGGTAATGGTGTTACTTCTACATATGATTTGTATGCAGATAATATTGATTTAACAATTTTTTGATCTACTGACAAAGAAAGTCTGAATGATATGACTGTGGGGGACTTACTATAACTAATTGATGTAGATGACAATCTAAAAATATCAACTAGTCTTTTTTCAATTTCTGTTATATTCTTTGATGTTTTTGCTATCACCGATGAAAGTTCATCTATTACAATCTCTTGCGATGCTTCTTTTGTAACCAAAGAAAAAACCATTGGTAATAATACTGCTAAGTCATCAAGAGTTTTAGGTTGTAAAATTCGTGATACACCAAGAGAATTTCCGCCTAATTGTAAACCATCCTCGATTAGCTCTTTCAGATCAAGGAATACTATATCAGGAACGAGTGACCACATGCCTGGGTTTGTAATATGTAAATCACCTGATAAATGAGAATCTGCTATATCTTTTGGTAAAGCATTTGTGAGTAAATATTCTGTTAATACATTTTGGCCAGTGTTGAACAACAAATCTTCAGCACCATTTTGTATATTTTCTACATTTGTGAACATTTCTTGAACATCAAATACTGGCATTCCAAGACGAGCAAGTTTGTTTCTATATTCTTCGTAACTATGTTCTAAAAGTACATTATTTACCATTTCACGTATTAAGGAACCTGTTAGATATGTTGTTTGAAATTTATANATACGATTTTCAACCTCTTCAGTAATTTTTTGTGAAAGTTCTAATGGTAAGCTTCCTTCACGGACTAATGACTGAATGATTTTATGAGAATTAAATTCTTCAATAGAGTCATGGGATGTACGTACATACATTTTTCCACTTTCTATGATTGAACGTTCTTCAATTTGTCGTGCAAGACTTAAAACTAATTTACCGAGATTAGTGATTGTGTATCTTCTTTCGGATTTATTAAGAGCCACTAATGATTGTCGNAAAAGTTTTCTAAGATGATATGCAAATTTACCACTCTCTTTTTTTGATTTGAAACCAGCTAATGATTTNAACTCAGAATAAGTGAGTGGTCCTTTAGAATTAAGGATTCTTAGAATATCTATTCTATTAGGGCTTGCCATAACCGAGAAAATCATTCTGACACGTTTTGATGTGGATTGTAAAAGACCTCCTCCATCTTTGGCATCTGCATCTATTTCTAACTCATCATCATCATCAAAGTCACCAGCATCAAGATCTAGCTCTTCCTCAAATTTTGATTCTTCATCCTTTCCCATAAGAGTCTGTAAAAAAAAATTAACTATTAAGAGTTGTTGTTACTGGAAAACTGANCAAAAAAATTATTTTTCTTCTACATCTAATGAAAATTGATTTGTAGAAAGTTTTTGGCCACATTTCGGACACTTGTTATTATAATGTTTTAGAACATCTTTTACAGACTTTAACATTTTCATTGTAGATATTTTTTCGCCACATTGTCCGCAAACTACTTCTACAGTCATATCTGAAATTGTGACAATCACTATTTAAAATTGACAAGGAATTTTCAATAATCTGAAGAAAATCTATTATTTTTTTAGAACAATTCCTCGCTGATCAAAATCAACAACTTCTGCTGGTGTACCAATAGGAAGATCTTCTGGTGTTGCAATATTAGGTATAAATCCAGAAATTCTAAGCCTAGAATCATCATCTAACTCTAAAACTGCCCATGCGTAAGGGGCGAATTCTTCAAATCCTTCTGGGGGTACAGTCATTATTGTATATGTGACTATTTTCCCCTTTCCTGCAATTATGTGATCTTCAAAGTCTTTGTTACCACATTTTTTACAAAAATATACAGTTGCAAGATGTAATTCACTACATTTAGTACATTGTCTAGCAAGTATGTTTCCGTTCTTTACTTGTTCAATAAATTCAGGTTTTGCAGACAATTTACACACTTTGAAAAATATGAACAGCACAACTAGCGCCAGTTGCTCCAAAATTCTGTGTCAAACCAATTTTTGCATCATTAACTGTACGTTCACCTGATTTTCCTGTTAATTGCTCAAATGCCTCAACTACTTGACCAACTCCAGTAGCACCAATTGGGTGTCCTTTTGATTTTAAGCCGCCTGATGGATTAATTGGGATTGAACCGTTAAGTTTGGTTTCGCCGTTACGTGCAGCTTGTGCACCCTTTCCTTTTTCGAAGAAACCAAGATCTTCAGTGTCTACTACTTCAGCTACTGTAAAACAATCATGGACTTCTGCGAAATCTATATCTTTTGCTGTAATTCCTGCCATCTTATACGCATCTGCAGCTGCAAGTTTAGTACTAGGAATAGTTGTTAGGTGATCGCGTCCCTGTAGTGCTGCAGGTGAACCCCCACGTCCTGAACCAATAACTTTAACATAATCTTTAGAGTGATCTTTTGCAAACTGCTCGTTACAAATAACTACAGAACTTGCTCCATCTGAAAAGGGACAACAATCAAAAAGCTTCAAAGGACTAGCAACCACTGCTGAATTCATTACATCGTCAATAGTAATTTTTTTTCTAAGATGTGCTTTTGGATTTGAAAGTCCATTATCATGATTTTTTACTGCAACACTAGCAAGATCTTCTTCTGTTGCATCAAATTCATTAAGATATGCTCTTGCCATTGATGCAAACAATCCAGGAAATGATGCACCTGCTTGTCCCTCATAGAAAAAATCAGAGCAATAAGAAAAGTAAGTTGTAGTCCATTCAGTACCAGTATGAGTAACCTTTTCAACGCCAGTGACAAGTACTGCATCATAGAATCCTGCAGCAACATTTGCATATGCTTCCCTAAATGAAACAGATCCACTACCACATGCAGATTCTATTGACAGTGATGGTCTTTCAGAAATTCCTAAATTACTCATCACAACAGGACCTAAGTGAACTTGTTTATCTGCAACACCAAAAACATTTGATATGTATCCTGCTTTGATCTCTTTAGGTTCAATACCAGCATTCTCAATTGCAGAAGCTGATGCTTGAATTGTTATATCAGATATACTGTCATCTAGTTTTCCATACTTCGTACTTCCAGCACCCAAGACACAAACGTTTTCCACAAATTTTGCTGACACAACGAGTATAAAAATTATGCAAAAAATTTCATTAAGGTAGAATAGAAAAGGAGGTATGAAACAACAAATCAAGCAATCTAAAGTTTCAAAAATTAAAACAAGAAAAAGAGATTCTGTTAGAGTAACAAAAAATAATATTAAATCATTTAAAACAGAAATATCTCAATATCTTGATTCGAATGGTTTTCTGTCATACTCTGCAAAGAAAAAGAAATATGTAATTTTAGGTACAAATACTCCTAAAGATGGATTAGTAGAATGTCCTGAATGTAAATCAGGTCAACTTTTGATAATAAAATCCCATACAACAAAAAAAAGATTCATTGGGTGTACAAACTACTATAATGGTTGTAAGGCATCATCACCACTTCTGCAAAAAGCAATGATAAAAGCAACAAGAATCAAATGTGATATTTGTTCATGGCCTACCATATTTTTTAGATTTGGTAGAAAACAAAAATGGCAAAAACAATGTGCAAATATGAAATGTATTAGTAGAAAATCTAAAGTTTAAAGTTTGAATAAATATCTGTTCTACGATTTTTTAATAAAGGAAGTTTCCTTCTAGTATCATGAACATTTTTCAATGATATGTTAACATAACCAATTCCTTGACGCTTCTTCATATCAAGAAGAATTCTACCGTATGGATCTACTGCAAGACTTCGTCCAGCATAAACATGACCTAAATGATCTGGTGCTATAACATAACAACCATTCTCAATTGCACGTGATTTGTTTAATGTCAACCAATGCTCTTCCTTCATTGGACCGTTAACCCAAGCAGATGGCGCTACAAGTATTTCCGTACCAGCAGAAGCAAGAGCTCTTGACATCTCAGGAAATCGTAAATCATAACAAATCATCATTCCCAATTTACCAATAGAAGTTTTAGTTGGCATTGGAATTAATGAACCGGGTGACATCTTAGAAGATTCTTTAAAACCTAAGGCATCATAAAGGTGAATCTTTCTGTATTTTCCAATGACTTTGCCATTTTTATCTATGATAAATGATGTGTCATAAACTCGATCTTTTTTTCTGCTCTTTTCATACATAGTTCCTAAAACACTAATCGAATTTTCTTTAGCACATTTTGCAATTAATGATACAAATTCGCCATTAATTGTTTCAGCTTGCTGTGCTAATTGTTTAGCTGACTGTGTTGATGGCGTATAGAACATCATATACTCTGGAAACGTACACATGTCCGCACGGTTCTTTGATGCCTGTTTTATATAATCTAGGATTTTTGGAATATTTTTTTTCTTTTCAGTTGATGCTTTGAATTGAACAAGTGCAATCTTTGACATACACTTTGTAAATAGAATGAAAATAAAAAGATAGTTTAGAGTTGCTTTCCTGCTAGAAACCAATTCTCTTTTGGATTTTCATCAAATACTACAATAACATGTTCTTCTTTTGTTTTTAGAATTTCAACTGCAGATTTAGTTATTGCTTTTGCAAAATCCTGTTTTTGTTGGTCTGAACGACCTGGATATAGTGACACCTGTATGTATGGCATATGACAACTAATGATTCCCCCGCAATAAAGCTTAGACTTACTACATTAGATCTACGTCATGCGGTTTACTTTCAGCAAATCCAGCACCTGACATTTTGATGAATTCAGCATTTTCTTGCATCTGTTGAATTGTATGACCACCACAATAACTAAGACCCGAACGAATTCCTCCAGTAATTTGTGTTAGTATGTCGGTAACTGTTCCCTTGTATGGAACAAATGCTTCTACACCTTCTGCAACATAGTCATTAAGATCGTCACCTAAATCTACTAATCCAGTTTCTTTTGATTTTCTTCCTCTCGCAGCAGCTAGTGATGCCATACCTCTGTAAATTTTGTAGCGTTTACCATTTTTACTAATAGTAGAGCCTGGACTTTCATCTGTTCCACCTAACATACTTCCTAACATTACAGATGATGCACCAGCTGCTAGTGCCTTTGTTGCGTCACCTGAGGTTCTAGTACCACCATCTGATATGATTGGAATGTCATATTTCTTACCAATTTCTGCACAATCTAAAACTGCGGTTAACTGAGGAACACCAGAACCTGTTATTACTCTAGTAATGCAAATTGAGCCAGAACCAACACCAACTTTTACAGCATCAACTCCTGCATTTATCAGATCTTCAGTTCCTTGTGCAGTNGCAACATTTCCTGCAATCAATTCACAGTCAGGAAANGCTTTCTTGATATTCTTCACTGTACTGATTGCATTNTCNCTATGTCCATGTGCAATATCTACTACAATTGCNTCAGTACCAGCTTCTAGAAGTGCTTCNGTCCTTTCCAAAAAGTCACCCTTCACCCCAACTGCAGCACCTACAAGTGGTCTTCCTTTACTGTCATGAGAGGCAATTGGATAATTTTCAGTATTTAGTATGTCTTGAGTTGTATAAAGTCCATGAATTTTTTGGTCATCGTCAACTAATGGTAGCTTTTCAATTCTATTGTTTTTTAGAATATCTTTTGCCTCATCCACATTTATTCCAGGTTTTGAGGTTATGACGTCTTTTGTCATTAGTTCTTTAACTAATTTTGTAGAATCTAGAGATTCAAATAATACATCACGTTCAGTGAGGATTCCAACAAGACTGGATTCGGAATCAACAACCAGCAAGCCTGAAACTTCTTTTTCAGCCATTATATCAAGTGCAGTACTGATTGTTTCATCTTGGCTTACAAGGTATGGATTTTCAATCATTACACTTCCAGAACGTTTCACTTTTAGAACTTGGTTTGCTTGTTCTTGAATTGTTAAAAAGCGATGAATAATTCCAATTCCGCCCTGTCTAGCCATAGTTACTGCCATAGTTGATTCTGTAACAGTATCCATGTTTGCACTGATTAGTGGAATGTTTAATGTGATATTTTTTGATAACTTTGTTGATAAGTCAGTTTGAGTTCTACTACTAATATCAGAAAATTTGGGTACCAGGAGCACATCGTCAAACGTTATTCCTTCTCTTATGCTCAAATGAACCTCATACCAGAGAATGAAAAACCGTTATAAGCCTTTCTTAGTGTTTTTTAACATTCTTTTTGCTATCTTCAAAATATCTTTTGCTGCACCCACATTATGCGTTCGTAGAATATCTGCACCATACATTATTGAAATCAGTTCTGCAGCCATAGTTCCATAAAGTCGATCAGCCGGATTATCTTTTTGTAAAATTTCTCCTATGAATGATTTGTTAGAAACTGAAACCAATGCTGGGAACTTGTTTTTAATAAAACGTAAATTTTGTAGAACTGAAATATCCCTAACAACCCAATCAGAACGAATTTTTGTAAATGGAAATTCTCTCCCAGAATTTCTGAAAAAGCCAATTGCAGGGTCTACTACAATTTTATCTTTAGGAATTTTTGCAGTTTTTGCAATTTTGATACTTTCTTGAAGGAGTTTTTTTGTTTCAGTAACATGACTGTTGTAAATCATTTTCTTACTGTATGCACATACAATAACTGATGGTTGAAATTTTTCTAAAATTTTAGGCATATTTTTATCAAATTTTAATCCGGAAACATCATTGATTATTTCAATGCCTGAATCCAAAGCATATTCAGCAACGGTTGCTCTACATGTATCAATAGAAATTGGAAGGTTTGTAACATTTTGAATAATACTTATAGATTTTGAAATTCGATTTAGCTCTTGTTTTTCAGAGATGACAGTTTTTAGGTAAGGTGCAGTTGACATAGCACCAACATCAATAATACTTGCACCTTCAGATTCCATTTTTTTTACAGTTTTTGAAATTTCTGATTTAGTAATTTTGATTGAATTCTTATAGAATGATTCTGGACTGATGTTGATAATTCCCATTATTTTTGTTTCATTTTTGTTACCAACCGTTAATTTTCCTAATTTTGCCATATGATTTATGAAAAGGTCATCTAATTTGAGTTTATGACAATAAGAGGATGGGAATCTAGATATCGTGAAATAAGAAATGCATTTGGATATAGTAAGTTAAAAGATCTTGAATCTGCACAGAAGTTAAATAGAAAAATTAGAAAAAAATATCCCATATCCAAATTAAAAAAATTAATTTCAGGACAAACTGTTTTCATAATTGGTGCTGGACCTTCGCTTTCTAATTCAATCTTAACTCTCAAGAAATATGAGAATGTCACAAAAATTGTTGCTGATGGTGCAGTTCAAGCATTAATTGAAAATAATATCAAACCTGATATTCTTGTAACTGATCTTGATGGAGATATTTCTAGTATCAAAAAGGTAGGTAGAACAAAGATTCCAATTATTGTTCATGCCCATGGTAATAATTACAATGAATTAGAATTGGTTTCAATTTTTCAAAATAAAATCGGTACAACACAAACTAGAAAATTTGGAAAGTTGGAAAATTTTGGTGGATTCACTGATGGAGATAGATGTGTTTTCTTGGCTGAAAGTTTTAATCCAGAAAAAATTATTTTGTTTGGAATGGATTTTGGTAAGAAAATTGGAAAGTATTCAAAAAAGAAAGTTTTAGATCGAAAAACCAAATTAAAAAAATTAGAATACGGAAAAAAATTACTTGAATGGCTTGCCAAAAAATCTAATTCCGATCTATATACTACTTCAAAACCAATCAAAGGGTTCAGAAAGATTAGTTTCGCTGACCTTGAGTATATGATAGACAATTAGAATGCGTTTTAATACGGAATAAGTTTTCTAACAAATATGAAATATACTGATGAACAAATTCGTGACATGGTTCAGCTTAAAGAAACAATAATTGAAAAATTATCTAAATATGAAGAAGAGATTGCTTTTTTACAAAAAACATTAGACATTTTGGATGTCAATCTTAAAGATTCAAGTTTTATTAAAGCATCACATATACCAAAAAATAATCCTACTGAAAATGTGGACACGCCTGATTTGCAAGAAGATAACGAAACTATCCCAATTAAAAAAAGTAAGGACGGAGAAATTATTGCAAATGCAATTGTAACACCAGAACAAGTATCAATCATTTTAAAAGATGGAATCGGATTAACACCTGAAATTCCACCATTGAAAACATTTTTTGTTGAACGAATAATTGGGGAAATGAAAAAGAATGATGATAGATTAGTTGAAAACGGAAAAATTAATGAAGAATCTGTTATTGATTGTATTATTAATAAGAATGGAAGTGCAATTAGAGAAATAATAATCAAAAATTATCGTGAAAAAAATAGAGTAGATGAGATTATCAATACAGCCACATGGTCGTTAACACGAATGATGGAAAATTCTTCCAAGTGATAAAATGGATAAAATTGTTGTTTTAGATTTTGGTTCTCAATATAGTCATTTAATTTGTAGAAGAATTAGAGAACTCTCTGTTTATGCTGAATTAGTTCCATATGATATATCCATTGAGGAATTAAAAAAGAAGGAACCAAAAGGAATAATTTTTTCTGGTGGTCCTTCAAGTGTTTATAATTCAGATGCCCCAATTCCTGAAAATGAAATATTTGATTTTAAATTACCAATACTTGGTATTTGTTATGGTCATCAATTAATTGTCAATAAATTTGGTGGAAAGGTAAAGCGTGCAAACAAAGAATACGGTTCATCTTTGTTGATGATGGAAAAAAATTCTGAATTGTTAGAAGGGTTAGGAGAATCGATTAGAGCATGGATGAGTCATGGTGATGAAGCAGAAAAAATTCCTGATGAATTTGATATTATTGGTCATACTGATAATGCACATGCTGCAGCCATAGCTAACAAAAATAGAACAGTGTTTGGTATTCAATTTCATCCTGAAGTTATTCATACTGAACAGGGAACTGAAATTTTGAAAAATTTCGTTTTAAAAATTTGTAAAGCAAAACAAGATTGGACAATGGAAGGATTTATTGAAAAAACTGTAGGTGAACTGAAAAAAATCAATGGAAACGTATTATGTGGAGTTAGTGGAGGAATAGATTCGACAGTTGCTGCACTACTAATTCACAAAGCAATAGGAGAGCGATTAACAGGAGTTTTTGTCGATAACGGTTTATTACGCTTGAATGAATCTGAAGAAATCCAAGAAATGTTTATGAAAAATTTTGCAATAAATTTTCATAAAATAGAGGCTCAAGAAAAATTTCTTTCTAAATTAAGATCTGTTTTAGATCCTGAGGAAAAAAGAAAAATCGTCGGAGAGGAATTTATCAGAGTTTTTACAGATTTTGCTGAAAAGAATGGTCCATTCAAATGGCTTGCACAAGGAACATTATATCCTGATGTAATTGAAAGTGGAGTTTCAAAAGGACCTGCCGCAGTAATAAAATCTCATCATAACGTAGGTGGATTACCTGACTGGCTGAATCTCCAAATTTTAGAACCACTAAGAGAATTATACAAAGATGAAGTTAGGGAAGTTGCAAAAATTCTTGGTGTCTCCGAAAAATTAGTGAAAAGACATCCATTTCCAGGACCAGGATTATCTGTACGAGTAATAGGTGAAGTAACACCAACAAAATTATCAATTTCACGTAAAGCAAGTAAAATTGTAGAAGATGAATTATGGGATGCTGGATTGTATAATCAAGTTTGGCAGGCATTTGCTGCAGTAGGAGATGACAAAGCTGTAGGTGTTGTTGGTGATGAAAGAAAATATGGACGGATTGTAACTGTACGAATTGTTGATTCTATCGATGCAATGACTGCAGATTGGACTAGACTGCCACATGGAATTCTAGAAAAAATTAGTAATAGAATTACAAATGAGATTGAAGAGGTTACCTGGGTATCTTATGTAATCTCCAGTAAGCCACCTGCTACTATCGAGCCTCAATAAATAATCATATCATACACGCCCCAAAAACACCAGCAGAGTCACCCAGTTTATTTTTTAGAATTGGAGTATCAATTTGATCTGTGAACACCTGTTGATGGACATAACTTTGTCCTTCATCATATAGAAATGGAATATTTGATAATCCTCCACCAAGAACAATAGCATCAGGATCTAAAATATCGATTACATTTCCAAGCGCTAATGCAAAATTCTCTAATAATTCATTCTTCCATGTGGTAAACATAGATTCATCACTATTCTGAAGAATTTCAGAAATTGTTTGTCGTTTGCCTGAAAGATCATTCCATCTTTTCTCCAATGCAGGACCACTGAGATAAGTCTCAACACATCCGCTTTTTCCACAATAACATGAATTTCCTTCTGGTTTAATGCAATGATGCCCCCATTCACCTGCAATATTCGTTCTACCATTATGGATCTGTTGCTTTATTACTATACCACCACCAACACCAGTACCCATTATTACACCAAAGACCATATCAAAATTCTTTGCAGAACCAAGTTTTGATTCTGCTAATGTAAAACAATTTGCATCATTTTCAATAGAAACTTTTTGTTTCAGAACATTTTCTAAATCATTCTTAATATCTTTTCCAATAAGACATTGTGTATTACTATTTTTAATCACGCCAGATTGTTTTGATAATGCACCAGGGGTACAAACTCCTATGGATATACTATCATCAGTTTTCTGTTTCAAGTCATCAACTAAATTCTTAATTAAATTAATAATTGATGAATAACCTTCTTGTTGATTTGTTGGTAATCTTTTTCTTTCTACGATTTCAAATTTTTCATCTAATAGTATACCCTCTGTTTTTGTTCCACCAAGATCTATTCCAATTTTATGCATAATTGGTATACAACATACTAGTAGATAAAAAATGAAAAATAAAGAAATGATTAGATACTAATTCTAATCGTGTGAGTGCGGATTTGCAGTGCCAGCTTCAATTTTTACGTAAGTTCCGGCTGCTTTCTCGTGCTCTACCATGTTTCCTTGGTCGACAAGAACTGCTTGTGGTGGACAAACTGATACACATGCCATACAGTAAATGCAGTCATGTTCTCTGATTGCATCTGCTTTATCTGTGAAATCGAGTCGTTCTTCTTTTTCAGTTGTGCCTTCACCTTTCCAGTCAGTAGTATCATTTACTGCATCAATGCCTGAGATATCTTTGTCAGTTCTATACCACTGAAATATTTGAACAGGACATGCTTCAATGCATGCACCATCTGCTACACAAACATCCCAATCATTTGC
>PAAH01000015.1 GCA_002698885.1 Nitrososphaerota archaeon
TCAAAAAATCTCTTAATTTATTAAACGGTTAACGACTTTTTTCGATTATCGATGGGACATAGAAAACATAGTCAACCAAGAAGAGGAAGTATGGCATATTCTCCTAGGGGACGTGCCAAAAGTATGGAAGCCAGAATTCGTGGATGGCCAGAAGTCAACTCAGATGAGCCTAGGTTATTAGCTCATGCAGGTTTCAAAGCTGGATGCGTTCAAATTGTTAGTATTGATGATCATGAACATACACCAAATCATGGAAAACAATTAGTTACTCTTGGAACCGTAATTGCAACACCTCCATTTGTTGTTATTGGAATTAGAGGTTATACTAAAGATGTAAATGGATTTCAGGCAGCTTTTGACGTATACACAAAAGATACACCAAAAAATATTGAAAAAGCATTCAAAGTAAAAGTTAATGATGACGACATGGAAAATGCAGAAAAAACACTCGGAAAAATTAAACAAATTTTTGCAATTGCTGCCGTTACCCCAAAATTAGTAGGATTAGAACAGAAAAAACCATACATATTTGAAATTGCAGTTAAGGGTGGAGATACATCAGCACAATTTGCATTTGTAAAAGAATTACTTGGTAAAGAAGTTAAAATTGATCAAGTATTTGAAAGTGGCTCAATAGTAGATGCAGCCGCAATTACAAAAGGCAAAGGATGGCAAGGTGTAATATACAGATGGGGTGCAAAAAGAAAGCAACACAAATCAAGAAAAACCGTAAGAGAACTTGGTTCATTAGGACCTATATCACCACAAAATGTAATGTACACAGTTCCAAGAGCAGGTCAAACTGGTTTTCATCAAAGAGTAGAATATGATAAACGGATAATGGTTATGAGTAACACTGAAAAAAATGAATTTGAAATTAATCCTGATGGTGGATACAAGCATTTTGGAAATGTAAATGGAGATTTTGTTATTGTGAAGGGTTCAGTACCTGGAACATATAGAAGACTAATTAAATTAAGAAAGCAAATTCGTAATGAGCCAAAAAAAGTTCTTAAACCAAATATTCTCGAGGTAGTACTACCATAATGAAAGTAGATACATTATCAATTGATGGGAAAAAAGATGGACAGATAGAATTACCAAGCATATTTGAGACATCTATTAGAAAAGATGTCATACACAAAGCTTACATTAATTTAGAATCACATGGTTTTCAAAAACATTCAACACATGCAACAGCAGGACAAGATGTTGTTGCAGATTCTAATGATCCACCAACTGGAAGAGGTGTTTCCAGAGTTGCTAGAATGAAAGGTGGTGGTGGTGGTAGACAGGGTCAAGCTGGTGAAGTAGCATCAACTAGAGGTGGTAGACAAGCACATCCCCCAAAGGCAGAAAAAGTTATTTTTAAAAAGATTAACAAAAAAGAAAATAAACTTGCCTTATGCTCAGCAATAGCTGCAACCAAATCTAAAGAATTAATTTTGCAAAGAGGACATAAAATTGAAAAAATTGAATCATTCCCACTTGTTGTATCAGATGATGTAGAAGCAGTACTACAAACCAGTAAAATGATAAAAATTTTAGAAGATTTGAATCTATTTCAAGATGTAAAACGTCTAGAAAATAGAAAACGCCGTTCAGGAAAAGTGGTATTACGTGGCAGAACAAGAAAAACAGGCAAAAGTGTACTTTTTGTCTTGGCAGATTCAAAAAATGTCAAAAAAGCATGTGCATCAATACCAGGTGTTGATTCATGTTCAGTAAAAGATCTTAGTGTTTTAGATTTAGCACCAGGTTCAGATTTGATTAGACTAGTAGTATATTCAAAAAAAGCAATTGATGAAATTTCAAAGATAAAATCCAGTCATCTGGAATTAATGGTGACGTTAAGTTGAATGTAGAAGAAGCAACAAAAATTGTAATTAGACCATATATTACAGAAAAGACATTTGCATTAGTAGAAAATGAACAAAAAATAGTCTTTTTAGTTGACAAAGAATCATCAAAGCCAAGAATTATTGAAGCCATAAAGACTCTATATAATGAAAATGCCATACAAGTTGAAACTGCACGTACAATTTACGGTAAAAAGGCATTTGTAAAATTTGATTCTTCAGATAAAGCAAGAGATCTAGCTACAAAAATAGGAATGCTATAAATTGGTTCTAAAAAACAAAAAAATACAAATGGAGCAAAAAATTGGTT
This sequence comes from Nitrososphaerota archaeon, assembly GCA_002698885.1. GTDB lineage: Archaea > Thermoproteota > Nitrososphaeria > Nitrososphaerales > Nitrosopumilaceae > Nitrosopelagicus. The sequence continues at coordinate 2,170 of PAAH01000015.1, forward strand.
AAAAAATTTGATTACAGAGGAATGTCATTAGAAGAATTACAAAAAATACCTAATGACAAATTATTTGAGATCTTAAACTCTAGACAAAGACGTTCGTTAAAACGGGGTCTTTCAGATAACAAGAAAAAACTTGTGGGTGAAATAAAAGCCACAAAAGAAGGTACCAACAAAAATCCAATAAAAACACATCAACGTGATATCATAGTTTTACCATACATGGTAGGTGTGACGTTACATGTATTTTCAGGTAAAGAGTTTACACCAGTAACACTCACTACAGAAATGATTGGACACTACATAGGAGAATATGTCATTACAAACAAGCGAGTCAGTCATGGTGCACCTGGTGTAGGTTCATCAAGATCAAGTTTGTATGTACCACTAAAGTGATTAAAATGGGAAGATACAGTTACGCGTTTCAAAATTATGACTCAACGAAGCATGTGAGAGCTTCCATGAGAGAAAAGAAAATTTCACATAAACATGCACGAGAAATTGCTCATGCAATAAAGGGTTTAACTATTGAGAAAGCAAGAGACTACTTACAAAGCGTTGTAGAGCATAAAAGATGTATTCCTTTTGGGAGATATAACAATCAGGTTGGTCACAGAAGTGATCCTGGAGTAATGTCAGGTAGATATCCTGAAAAAGCAGCAACCGAAGTTTTGAAATTACTAGACAATTTAGAGTCTAATGCTGAATACAAAGGAATGGATTTGGATAGATTAAAAATTATTAATGCCACTATGCAAAAAGGAGTTTCAATAAAACGATTTATTCCAAGAGCACAAGGTCGTGCAACCCCAAAAAATGATATAATGACACACATGGAAATTGTGGCACAGGAGTTATAATTTTGTCATCAGTAAAAAACGTAATTAAAGACAACTATAATGCAATGCTCATAAATGATTTTTTACGTGAGAAAATTAAGGATGCAGGGTTTTCTAATGTAGAGATATCAAAAAACCCAACTGGTACACGAGTTACATTGTATGTTACACGTCCAGGAATTGTGATAGGACGAAAAGGAACTGGAATAAAAGAATTAACAGATCTGTTAGAGAAAAAATTCGGATTAAAAAATCCACAAGTTGCAGTAGAAGAAATTCAAAAACCAGAACTGTCACCTAATGTTATGTGTAATAGAATGGCATCACATCTTGAACGTGGTACAGCATTTAGACGAGCAACTATGTGGACAATGCAACAAATTATGGAAAATGGTGCAATGGGGACACAGATAACAATTTCAGGAAAGCTTAGAGGTGACAGATCAGCATTTGAAAAACACAGTGCGGGAATACTGCCAAGAGCAGGGCATCATGCAGATGTAGTTGTTTCTGAAGACATTGTACATGTTGAAACTGCTATGGGGTTAATTGGAATAAGAATAAGGATTGCCAGAAAAGAGAAACTTATTCCAGAATTTGAACTTAAAGGTAAAAGCAAAGAGATGAAAGAGAAAGAGGCCCAAGTTAAACAAGAAGCAGCCGAACTTGCTGCAAAAGCAAAAACAGAATCTGAATTAATCGAACAAGAGGCACCAGAAATTAATAAAATTGATAGTATGGAAGAGGAAGAGGAGGAGCTAAAATAATGTCAAGATTAAGAATGAAAGCAGTAAGGGAAATGAATGAAAAAGATCTGCAAAGTAGAGTTATTGAGATGAGAACTGAGCTATCAAAACTTGAAGTGGAAAATGCTAAAGGAACTCTACGAAAAGAGTCAGGTAAAATAAAACCATTAAAAAGAGACATTGCAAGACTTCTTACAAGATTAAACGAGATGGATAAAAAATGAAAACACTAGAAATGCCATTATGTGAGATTATAGGACTAGAAACAAGAATTTCTTATTCTAAAAATAAACAATTAGTTGGTTTGAATGGAAGAACTATTCTTGAGACAAGAAATATGTTATTAATAAAAACAAAAGATGGTAAAAAAGAAATTCCAAAGTCAATATGTGAATTTGTTTTTTACCATAATGAAAAAGAAGTAAAAATAAATGGCTCTGATCTATTAAAAAGATCACATGAAAGAATGGAGAATTTATCATGACTAGGAATATAGGAATTAAAGTTCCAGTGCCAAAAAATGAAGCTGATGATGGTGACCAAAAAAATCCTTTTAACGGAACATTACCTGTTCGTGGAAAATTATTTCAGGGGAAAGTTGTAAAAGCCAAGGCAAAAGATACAGTTGTATTACAAAAAGAATTGCCAGTATATTTCAAGAAATTTAAAAGGTATGCAAGAAGCAAGAATTCAATTCATGCTCATGTTCCATCTAACATAGAGGTTAAGGAGGGTGACATAGTTGTTGCAGCAGAATGTAGGCCGTTATCCAAATCAGTTTCATTTGTTGTAGTGGAGGTTAAAGCATAATGGGTGGTGCACGTTCTAAAGCATCAAAAGGAGTAGTCGATTTTAGACCGTATGTTACAAGATCAATCCCTGTAGGTGCACGAATTGTTTGTGCAGATAACACTGGTGCAAAAATTATAGAAGTTGTAAATGTACATAAATACAAAACAAGAGTTTCTAGATTACCTGCTGCTGCAGTAGGGGATTTCTGTAATGTTGTAGTTAAGAAAGGACCAGCAGAATTACGAAAACAAATTTTTGGTGCAGTAATTATAAGACAAAAATATGCAATAAATCGTCTAAACGGGGTACGTGTTCAATTTGAAGATAATGCAGGAGTTTTGATTACACCTGAAGGTGAAGTAAAAGGAACAGACATCAAAGGGCCTGTAGCAGCTGAAGCAACTGAAAAATGGCCTAGAGTAGCAAATTTAGCTTCAATGGTGGTATAACATGAATGGTACAAAAATGAGAAATCGTCAAATTTATTATGCAACACATAAAACTGCAAGCTCTCAACTTTCAGGTTCATTATCAAAGGAACTAAGAAAAAAGTATGGAAAAAGGAGTGTTAGAATAATTGAAGGTGATACTGTTAAAGTGATTCGTGGTGAATTTAGCGGTGTTGATGGTAAAGTTACAAAAATTTCATTAGCAGATAATGGTGTAAATATTGAAGGTGTAAAAAAGGATAAAATAAAAGGTGACAAATTTGATGTGTATATCAATACAACAAATATCACAATCACTGGACTTAACAGTGATGACAAATGGAGAATGAATAAACTAGAAGGTAAAAAACCAAGAACTGAAAGAATCACTGAGTCAAAAACAGAAGTTGCCAAACAAGAAGAAAAAACTGAGGAAAAACAAAAAGAGAAAGTGTCCAAAGGAGAGAAATTAAATGAAGGTTCTAAAACAAAAAAGAAGGAGAAAAATTAATTGGTAAAAATAGCTGGTAGTAAAAAATTAAAAAGACAAATGGCTCCAACTTTTTGGGGAATTACTCGTAAAGAAAAAAGATTTGTTGTGACAGTGAAGCCTGGCTCACATAAAAAAGATTATGCTATACCAACAGCAGTTTTCTTACGAGATATGTTAAAAATTGTCTCAGATCTTAGAGAGGCAAAATTTGCAATATATGGTGGTAAAGTTTCAATAGATGGAGTAAAAATAAAATCACTACATCATGGAATCGGTTTGATGGATGTAATAGAATTAGATGGTGTAAAAGAGATTTATAGANTAGTTCCATTAGATGGCATAGTACTCAAACCATTAGTAATTCCAGAATCAGAAAAAACAAAAAAANTAGTTATTGTCACATCAAAAAACACAATTAAAAATGGAAAAATGCAAATTGGATTCCATGATGGTCGTTCACTAATTGATGATACTGAAGTAAAGGTAGGTGATACATGTGTAATGCAAGTTCCTGAACAGAAGATTTTAGAAGTAATAAAACTAGAAAAAGATTCACAAGGGCTAATTATACAAGGAATTAATGCGGGACAAGTTGGAACTATCAAAAATATTAAAGAGGGAACATTCGTTCTTCCAAAAAGACTTGATATTACATTAGGAGGAAGAACAATAGAAATTCCTGCAAATCTAGTAATGCCAATAGGTAAAGAAAAAGAGCCAATACAAATCAGATGATAAAATGAGCCAACAAACAGAAAATATAATGAAAGAAATTCGACTTGAGAAGGTCGTACTTAACATGGGTGTCGGAAAATCAGGTGATGCCATAGAAATTGCGAAAAAGGCATTAGATCAAATATCTGGTAAAAAATCAAATTCTCGAAATGCAAAAAAGGCACAGCGAGATTGGGGTGTTAGAAAAAATGAACCAATTGGTGTAGCAGTAACTGTAAGAAGCAATGATGCTAAAGAATTATTAAAAAAGTTGTTTGAGGCAAAAGGAAATACAATCAAAGGAAAATCAATTGATAGGGAAGGTAATCTATCATTTGGAATTTTAGAACATATAGATATCCCAGGAATAAAATATGACCCAAAAATTGGAATTTTGGGATTAAATGTTACAGTGAATTTGGCACGTCCTGGTTTTAGTATTAAAGTCAGAAGTAAGCACAAAGCTAAGATAGGAAAAACACATAAAATTACACCAAATGATGCAAAAGATTATCTAACAAAAGAATTTGGAGTGAGCGTTAACTAATGAAAGATAGATCATTTGGAGATCGTGGTACTGGATTTTCAGAAAGAAAAGTGAAAGATTTTGGACGTGGTTCAAGATGGTGTAAACGATGTGGATGTTATACATCATGTATTAAGAAATATGATTTACATCTATGTAGACAATGCTTCAGAGAAGTTGCAAACTCGTTAGGATTCAAAAAATTTAGGTGATAAAAATGCCAGCAATGAACATACTAGCAAACTTATTTGTCACGTTGGATAATACCGAATCCAGAAGAAAGGATGAATGCATTGTTGTCCCCACATCAAAACTTGCTATTGAAGTTCTTCACACATTAAAAAAAGACGGATACATTAATGATTTTGAGCATATAGAAGATAACAGAGGGGGTAAATTCAAAATTAAGTTACTTGCCAAAATTTCAAAGTGTGGTTCAATTTCGCCCAGATTTAAAGTAAAAAAAACAGAATACACAAAATGGGAGCAGCAATTTTTACCATCATATTCTAGAGGAATGCTAATTGTTACCACAAATCAAGGTGTAATGTCACATCATGAAGCAGTAAATAAAGGACTAGGGGGATTTTTGATAGGATATGTCTACTAAGCAATTAAGTAAGTTTGAAGAGGAATTAGATATTCCAGACAATGTTCAAGTCACATACAAATCAAAAATGTTACAAGTTACTGGACCATTAGGTAAAACACACAAATCATTCAAAAAAATCCCTGTTGATATTACAATTAATGAGAAGAAAATTATGTTGAAAGCAACTGGTACAAGAAATAAGGACTTTGCTATAATGCGAACCGCAAAATCGATTATACGAAATATCTGTGAAGGTGTAATTGAAGGATATACAATTAAGATGAAAATAGTTTTTTCACATTTTCCTATTACAGTAAAAGTTAATGAAAAAAATGTTTTGATAGAAAATTTTCAAGGTGAACGTGCCCCAAGACTCACAAAAATCTGGGGTGGTACAAAAGTAACTCCAAAAGGTGATGATGTAATTATCACTGGGCATGTTTTAACAGATGTTACACAAACAGCTGCAGAAATTGAAAATGGTTCTAGAGTAAAGAATAAAGATCATCGTGTATTTTTAGATGGAATTTATAAATTTGAAAAAAGAAAAGGAATTGAAAAATAGTCACTGGGATTTTCATTGCCAATAGATCCTGAGTTTAAAGAGCAGACAGAAAAATTAATCGTTGATACATTAACACTTTACAAAAATGCAGGTGCATCACCTAGAATTAACGATGTGTGGAAATGTGAAAATACTGGTGATTTCTTATGTGGTTTTTTTGTAGGTGAGATGGTTGGGTCTGCATTAAGTGCATTTCAAATTTTTCATAAAAGAGAGCCTACACCAGAAGAACATATGGAAATCGTAGAAATTGTTGAAAATCATACAAGTGAGATAATTGATTTTTTTTCCAAATTTAATTAAATAATAGAAATTGAACAAATGGGAAGGATTAAATCATATTTTACAAAGTTTTAATTTGAGCCGCCCTAGCTCAGCGTGGTAGAGCGTTCGACTGTTAATCGATTGGTCATCAGTTCAAGTCTGATGGGCGGCGCCTTTCTATTATCAAGAAATTCTAGATGATTTCATGTAACCAATTAGTGTATATCGTTAGACAGTAGCGATCTAATACCTGATCGAATAATTGTAATAATGCAGGAGGTCTACATTGGCCAGAACTAGAAGGGCAAATCGATATTGTGTTGATTGTGGTGCTAGATTAGTATATTATCCAAGACTTTCAAATCCCAAGGCACCAAATGAACATAGAGTTTTGGTCTATGCATGCCCAGATTGTACTGATGATTTTGAAAAACCAAAAATGTTTTCGATAAAAAGAAATATTGTTGATGAGCCCCTAGAGACCGTAGAAATTGAAATTAATCAAATAAGAAAAAAGATCGTAAAAAGTAAATAATAAAAAAAGCAGAGTTTAAACAATTGGAACGAGATTACAATAAGAACATTAGAAGCAGATGGTGGTATTTAGTACCAATCTTATTTGGTTTAGTAGGAGGAATTATTGGGTACTTTGCACTAAGAAAAGATGATCCACAGAAAGCAAAAAACTGTCTTATAGTTGGTGGAATTCTAACAATAATTAACATTATTNTGTCAATTTCGTTNTCTGCAATCTTTCCATTTGAACAGNNTTTTAACCCAGGATATTGAATATTTCTAAACTCGAATTTAGAAATATTATTAATCTAAACATGTTAAACATCATATACTCTGACACATTCAACAAAGTATGACACGATTACATGATAGTGTTGAACGATGGTTAATACATGAAAACTATCCTATGAATAAAACACAGTCAGATGNTGATACCTTCAAATTCATCATAAAAAATGGGGATGGCCTAGGAAATAATATTGAAATTTTTGAACCAAAACAACAAGAAGGAATACTAATTGTTGGTGTCAAAGTTGAATTAAAAACTAAACTCATCACAAGATTCTTAGAATTAAATGAGACAGAACAAGAAAAACTTAAAACAAAAATTGCAGATTTTTGTTATTCAATAAAAGCAGTTCATAAATTTCTTGATGAAGATGGTAAAAAAAAGGCTGGAGTTTATATTGTTTTAGATAAACCGGAGCAACTAAACCAGGCCTTTTTCATGAAAACTTTAGAAGATATTATTGCAATGAGTGAACAAACAAATCGTTTCTTGATTAAAACATTTTAAAGAAATTTTCTCATTTACTCATAAAAGCTAAACCCCCTTGATATCAATTTGAATTTACGAATAACACGTTTTTTCAGAAATGTCAAAAAATAGGGGGGGTTTAACATCTATTCGTATATGCAATAAACAAAGATCAAACTAGGGTGATCAGTGGTCAAATGATCATGTTTCATTATTAATTAGGAATAAACGCTCAACCCCCATATTTTACCTATTTTACAACAATCAATGAGAAAATAATCCAGGTGATTATTACACCAAAAGTTAATGGATACCAAAATTTTGGAATGTTTTTTGGTTTATCACTTAAAAAAATACCATTCTTATTTGTGTCTGGATTCATGCGATTATTACGCATAAACTCTGTTTAAGGAATACGTTAATCTTAGATGTTAGATAATTAATATTTCTAAATTCGAGTTTAGAAATACTACTTGTGATTAGTCGTTAGACATGGATAATTCGGGCAGTACAAAAATTTTTTTTGGTTCAATTTTGAGAGTGATTCTTTTCTCATCAAGTTGTTTGAAAGGATACTTTTCTTTTCCCATGTATTGTTTAGTAAGAAAATCAGCATGTTTGTATTCATAATCAGGCAATATCTCAACAACTTCACCTCGAATTGATGTCATGTCAAGGGGGTTTTTTACATCAACTACAGAAATTGCAACCCGAGGATCTCGAAGTATGTTCTTGTGTTTTATCCTACCCTCTGCAGTATTTATTAAAATNTATGAATCGGCAAAATTTCCCCAAACTGGAGTAACCTGTGGTGACCCATCAGCCATGGTTGTGGCCAAAAAAACTAGATTTTTTCCATTTAGTAGTCTTTCTACCTTAGAATCCATACTGAATTAAATAAAATGTGATATTTATTTCTCCTTTAACTAGAACAAATATGAAAATTGAAGTGCCATTTTTGGGCCACGAGAATATTCTTTCTCTTCATGAGAAAACAATAGAAGTCACTAAAGACCTGAAATTAACCACAAATGGTGATTGCATTATAGGTGTTGGATCTAACATTTCATGCATTGATTTACCTGATAAAATGAAGAAAAAAATCCAGGATCCAAAAGCAAAAATTTCATTTTCAATAATAGTAAATGACAAAAAATTCACAATTAATGGGTATGGCTCAGAGAAATTATCCTTAAAACACACAAAAGATATTGTTCTAAGAAAAAGTGCATTTACATGTTCCAGAACAATTGCAATAAACTGTGATAAGGCGTCTAGTGATATTCCAAGAGATTTTGTTAAAACACTTCAGAATCCTAAGACTAAAGGAATTATGATTATAGATGTCACTTGAGATTTGCTTCTAAGACATTGGTCATGGCACGATTAACTATCTCCATCATGAGATACTGATTAAATTCACGTTTATTGCCTGATTTTGAAGTTTTTCCAGTTTTTTTAGACATTGTATTAACAATTTTTTCTAACTTAGTTGATGTAGATTTTATCAAACTGGAATACTTTTGATCAAAATCTTTTGGTGTTTCATAATCTAGTAATTTTGTAGATGTTCCATAAAATTTTACAATTGCACCTCTACTTTCCTCAATTCTGACAATTTCAATTAATCCTGATTCTTTGAGAATATCCAAATGATGTCTGATTGTTGTAAGTGCTTTTTTATGTCCTTGTTTTCTTAATTGCAATGTAATTTGTTCTGCATTAAGATTTCTATTATACAACATCTGTACAATTTTTGCTCTTGCTGGGTCTTCGATTGCCTTTGCATGATCAATACTAGTAGCAATAATTCGGTTTACCGATATTGGTTTTTCCAGTAATGTAGACATGTAATAACATGTTTAGATCCAAGCTAAAAGTTAACTGTATCATATTTTTTTGTCCTATCGCATTAATTTTTTTATACTACTATATTCTTAGTAATATAAGACTATTTTTTAAGAGCACTATTAAATAAAAGATTACATTATCAATAAAATAGTAGTAAAATAAAAAATATAGAAAAAATAAAAATTCTGAGAAATATAGGGATTTACTGCCATATACATACTAAAAATGGCAAAAATCAGTAGTTTCTGAATCGAATCAAAATTAAGAATCGAGTTAAAGAGTACTTCCAGTAATGCGTTCATATGCAGAAACATATCGATTAGTCATTTTATCGATAATTTCCGATGGTATTGGTGGTGGAACAGGCTCATTTCCATCTGAGCGAACATCATCAAATTTCTTTTGATAGCCATTACTACTTAACCAGTCACGAAGAATTTGTTTATCATATGCATCCTGTATTTTTCCAACTTCATACATCTCTATAGGCCATAGTCTATATTCATCAGGACCTATTGAATCACCTAAAATTATTTTGTCATCTAATTTTCCAAATTCCAGCTTCAAATCAGCTAGAATAAACCCTGCTTTTTTGGAAATGACGTTCATTTTATTGTAAATTTCAATTGATTGTTGAGATAACCAATCGAATTCTTCTGNTGTGACCAAGTTTTGTGAGATGGCTTGTTGACGATTTACTGGTACATCATGAGTTGATTTTGTTGTAGGATCAAAAATTGGTTCAGGTANTTNTGATGCCAAATCAGTATCTGANCCATCTGGTATAGATATTTCACCAGATTTCCATCTTGTGACCATACTACCATANAAATAGCCTCTTACAACACATTCAATTGGTAACATCTGTAATTTTTTAACTATAATTTCTGTATTTGATTTTATTTTAACAAAATGATTTGGTGTATCTATATTCTTAAACCAAAATTCTGCAAATTTAGATAACACCTCACCTTTTTTTGGAATCTCNTCTTTGAATTTAACATCATATGCAGATACACGATTACTAAATTTGAAAAGAAGGGTTTCGTTATCTATCTCATAGACATCTTTGACTTTACCAGAATTAAGAAATTTCATTTAAGACCCCATCATCCCTGGCATTGCAATAGGTTCTCTATAGACNTTACTAACATATATTCCCTCATTAGCGGTGACTATGACATACTGTAATGAATTACCTGCTGGTGGTGATACAATAATATCTTGACCTGGTTTAAGAGTTCCAAGTGAAAGTATCTCGCCTTCACCAAAATTTACACGCACATTAGTTAAAGGTAAACTGCCNGTATTCTCTATAGAAACCCTAGCCATAATGAAAAGACTTTGTTTCTCTTTTGTAGGATCAACCATTATTCCATATTCTCCAGATGAAACACCTGTAGGAAAAAGGAAAAAAATTGCAGCAAAAATTCCAGATGCAGCTATCGAGATTGCTATAATTACAATAAATTTTGAATTACTCAATAGAATAACAACTGAGACTTAGTTTAAGAGATTTTCTTACTCTAATTTCATCATGGAGTTAAGAAAACTTGTATGCCATCCAAAATCCATTTTTTTGGTAGGTGAAATATTCTGTTTCAGCAAACTATCCATGATATTGGATAAATATGGATTTGAGCGATTGAATGATTTTTTATGGCATGAACATGAACANNTTTTGTCATCACAGCAATATTTTGCGCATGAAGTACACCTTAGATTCATTTTTCATACTTACAAATTTAGTATTTAACCTAATTACCTTGGATTAGTGGTTTATCGCAGAAGGTAAGATAAAGACCANCANAATCCAGGTNAAANANACTAACAAAATCTGTATAAAACATAGATCATCAAATTAATTATTTAATAATCAAGTTTTGTTATCTCGTAAATCTTCTGTCTAGAATCTCGAATTGAAACTTTCCTTTTAACATACCCCTTTTCTAAAAGATGACTCATGGCAAGGCGGACTGTTCTGTCTGGTAACATAGTTTTACTCGCTATCTCTTTTTGTGTCATTGATCCTTCATATTCCAGAATTTTTAATAATAATTTTGAGCTTGGTGGCATATTGTGCAAATCTTCAGCTAGTTGAACCTTTTTTGCTAATGCCGATATTGCAGTTGAATCTTTTTTTAATCTAATAATTTTTGCAGATGGAATAAATTTTGTCGCTTCAACTTTATTCTTAACTTTGTATCTATCTATTCCATCTAAAACAACTTCACACTGTAAACGAGCAGAAATTTCATCAATCTCAATTACACTATCGTTTGAAACAATTAATGGTCGCCTAATAATGTCCAGTGAGTTTACAGAAATTATTCCAAATACTGATGAATCTTGAAAAATTACAGGTCCGCCAGCTGACATTGAATATGCAGAAGAGCCAATTGGCGTGGAAACAATAATACCATCACTACTGTCATGCCAAACCTCATCACCGTTAACTCGTAGTGTATGTTCCATTAACATTGCACTCCTAGATGAAAACACTGCTATATCGTTCAATACAGGATAAACATTTTTTCCATCAATTTTTACACCTAGTCTAGTAACTTCTTCAACTTTATAATTTAATTTTTTTAATTTTTTTACATATGTTGCAAATTCTTTAAGATCAATCTGTGCTAAAAATCCATTTGATTCCGATTCATTTATTCCTAAAACAGGTATAGTTGCATCAAATGTTCGATGAAAATAATTCCTAACGCCTCTATCTCCACCCAAAACAACTATGCAATCAAGTTTTTTAATTTTTGATTTACTTCCAATTTGAACATGTTCGATTCCAGAATCATCTAGAATTTTTTTAAGGTTATTTTGTGATGATGGTGTCAAACCAGTACCCGTAATTCCAACATTCATAGATGAATTATCTTCCTAAGTACAATATAATTGGCTTGCAAATTCCAAGGCTAAAATCATTATAAAAAATCTAGAATTCCTTTAATTTATCTAAAACAATTCTAAATATTTCATTATTATCAAGTAATATGCATGGTAAGTCATTTTCAGCACATGCCTGACCACTTTCAGTATCTCGTGTTACAAGTATCATTTCATTTTTCTTTGCAAAACTGATGATAGAATAATCAGTATGCAATTTTTTTCCTTCAGATCGTAATTTCTTTACACTAAATGCGTCAAATCCTAAATCACATAATTTTTCATCCATTCCATCATCCATCTCATCAATGAGAATTTTTTTTGTCATAGTAATACTGAAATGAAAATATTATTTTAATGTTGAAACAATTTTTTTAGCCTTTGTCACAATTTTTGATTTAGAATTACTAGTGATTTCTGGTTCAATTGTAATAAAAAACGAGTAAGACTTTGAATATAGAACTAATTGAGTAATGTTTTCACGTTCAACATGTATGAAATTCACTTTGCCCAATTTCTTATCAAATTCATGCCTCATTCTTCTCCTAATTGCAACGTGTTCACAAAATTTTTCCTCATTTGTTTTTTTCAAAAGTGACTGTAAGTCAGATTTCATTTCAGATGCAGTAATTCTTCCATCTAGATCAATAATTGATACATAACGAATTTTACTGTTAACACGAAAAATGTTTGAGATTACTTGATTGAATTTTTGATTTTTATCCATTTGAATAGATTGATTTTGAGTCTCAATATAATCATTTTTTAGATAAATGGATTATATGCCCATTGTAATAATGCCTGTCTTTGTCTAATTCGACATGAGTAATCACCAGCTTTACAATTCTTTTTAATACCACCAATATGTCTTGGGCCAAATGCTTTCCATCTATCAATTTGAATTCTATCAACATTTGGAAGACGTCGTCCCATTGAGTATCTACAATACCATTGAAACCAACCTAACGGATCTTCTGAAAATATCCACCCTTTGGATTTCCATTCTAGTCTAGAAAGTCCTGCCTTTACACCAAAATAATTTAAATCCACATTAAACTGACTCTGACTAAGTTTTGCTTTTTTAAACCAGTTCTTGGGGTATTCATCAATGTTTTTCCCAAAATACCAGCCTCCAAACACTCCTAATTCTAACATTTTTTTTGGTGTTAGATGTGGTTTGAATTCATTTACAACCATAATGTACTTGAATAATTACAATTAATAAAAAAAGAGTAACAATGTGTGATTGCCTAGAAAATATAATAATAAATAATGAAGCTTAAAACAAATGAATAAGTTGACATGGAAAAAAATAGCCGAAAAAGGTGCAATACAAATTGGAAAAAGTAAAGAATTTGAAATCGAGGGGAAAAAAATTGCCGTTTTTAATCAAGATGGATATCATGCACTAGATTCAGTATGCGTTCATCAAGATGGTTCAATTGCACCTGAAGGGAAGATTGAAGGTGATATTGTAGAATGTCCACTACATTTCTGGCATTACAATATCAAAACAGGCGAACTTCTAGATTATTTGAAAGGTGTCAAATTACAGAAATACGATATAGATGTGAAAGATGATGGAATCTACATAGACGTCTAAAAAATATTAAGGAAATTTAGTATACTTTTAATGATATTATTTTAAATCATAATTATGAATGATAGTATCTTAAATGAAATTAAAAATCATAACTATCAACAACTTTCAGAAAAAATTCAAAATTCAATAGTTCAAAAATGTAATGACTATAACAAAAATGGTGTAGTTTTTGGTCTAAGTGGTGGAATTGATTCTGGGGTAATAGCATATCTCTGTTCAAACGTAATTAAAGAAAAAACACTTGCATTAATAATGCCAGATTCTAAAATTTCACCAAATGATGAAACTGAAGATGCAATTAAAATTGTAGACTCCCTTGGAATAAATTATAAATTAATTGATATTAATTCAATTCACAGGGAATACTATAACGTACTTGAACCTAATGATTTTGCTCTAGGAAATCTTAGAGCAAGAATAAGAAAAAATATTATGTACTATTATGCAAATTCAAAAAATCTTTTAGCTTTGGGTTCAAGCGATAAAAGTGAATACAATATTGGATATTTTACAAAATTTGGTGATGGTGCAGCTGACATTCTTCCAATTGTGTCACTTTATAAAATACAAGTAAGAGAAATTGCAAAATATTTGGGAGTGCCAGATAATATAATTAGAAAGAAAAGTAGCCCAAATCTATGGCCAAATCACATAGCCGAATCAGAAATAGGAGTAACATATGAAGAAATTGACTGTGTATTATACTGCCTAATTGATAAGAAAATTACAATAAATGAAACTGTTGCCCAAACTCAAATCAAAGAAGAAACTGTACAGAAAATCTACCAATTATACAAAAAAAGCGAACATAAACGAATAACACCTGAACATCTTTAAAATATGTACCATGTTAACGATAAAAATTCATGATACACTGACCAATAGTAAAAATGAACTAGAGATTAATAAAAAAATTAGAATTTATCTCTGTGGTGTTACGGTTTATGATGATTCACATATTGGTCACGCAAGAACAATTATAATTTTTGATACACTACGTAGATTTCTAGAATCAAAAAAAATACATGTAGAATTGATTCAAAATTTCACTGACGTAGACGATAAAATAATTAAAAGAGCAAATGATGAAAATGTTGAACCAAGTATAATTAGTGATAGGTTCATAAAAAATTATTTTGATGACTTTAGTCGGTTAAATATCAAGAATGCTACACAGTATCCAAAGGCAACTGAGCATATCCCAGATATGATTAATCTTATTCAGAATCTGATTGAGAAAGAATTTGCATATGTTGCAAAAAATGGTGTGTACTTTAAAGTTGCAAAATTCACCGAGTATGGTAAACTATCGAAAAAGAAAACAGAAGATCTTGAAAGTGGTGCACGAATAGAAATAGATGAATCAAAAGACAGCCCTTTAGATTTTGCATTATGGAAGTTTTCAGAAACAATACCATTTTGGGATAGCCCATGGGGGAAAGGAAGACCGGGCTGGCACATAGAATGTTCTGCAATGAGTATAAAGTATCTCGGTGAAAATTTTGACATACATGGAGGTGGTCGCGACTTAATTTTTCCGCATCATGAAAACGAGATTGCACAATCAGAATCATTCACTGGAAAACAATTTGCAAAAACATGGATGCATGCAGGAATGATTACAATAAATGGTGAAAAAATGTCAAAGTCACTTGGAAATATAAAATCTGTTAATCATGTACTGACTAACTGGGGACCAAATGTCATTCGACTTTTCTGTATGTCTGGACACTATTCAAAACCAATTGATTACACTGAAGATCTACTAAAAGAGAATCTAGTAAAATGGAGGCAGGTGGAAACTTGCTATTATGAACTAATTCTTGGTGATGGTAGTGATGATGTAAAAACTGTTAAAGAGATGATTGAATCACACGAACGAAAATTTGATGATGCAATGAGTGACGATTTTAATACATCGCTAGCATTAACCTCATTTTTCGATATGATAAAAGAACTTAATGCACTTGCATCAGAAGAAAAAATCTCAAAACAAATCTCTGATATTGCTATACCAATTTTAGATAGACTATTGAATATTTTAGGTTTAAAAATAACTAAAGTTACAGATGAGGAAAAAGCATCCATTATTGAACTAATTAAAAATAGAGATGAAATGAGAATAAAAAAACAATTTGATGAAGCGGATGAAATTCGTGATAAAATTCTATCCCTGGGCATTACTCTAATTGATCATAAATCAAAAACACTCTGGATGAAAAAAGAAATTATTAAGAGTGATTCTTAGATATCCCTAAACTTGACCATATTGTAAAAGTATGAACCATTACTTTCAATTAATCCCTTTTTGGGAATTTTTTCAATCCCAATGTTTTTACTTTCTAGTGCAGCTTGTGCAGCACCACCCGCAAAACATAATGCCCAAAGAAAATCATTCTCTTTTAACATTGTACAACAAAATGTTGCACAAAAAATATCTCCAATACCAGTAGTGTCATGTAAATGAATATTTGGTAAACTAATTGAATAAATTTTATCTTTTATAAGAAGTGAGATATTTTGTTTGTCTGTAAGTATGACATTTTCTACTCCCTGATTTTGTAGTAGTTTCATCCCATCATGACCATCAGTCCCTGTAAGTGATCTCAATTCATCTGAATTTGTTTTGATTGCAGATATTCTAGATAGATCAATTGAAGTTTGCTCTAAAAAAATTTCATTTTGAGTATTTTTTCTTCGTAGAAAGCCTTGTGGATCAAGCATTATAAAATCAGATATTCCTTTAATTTTAGAAAATACATCTGATGAAATTTCATCAAACACAGGGCTAATTAGCAACCCATCAGTCTTGACATCATTAACAAAATCTATTGCTTCGCACTTCTCTTGCAAAAACAATTTTCTGTCAGAATCATCAATATCTATTCTAAATCGAGTTGTTTTTGTTTCAGAAAGTGGATTATATGTTGAAATTTTTTCATCTAGTAATTTTTGTTGTAATGGGAAATCGGGACCATATTTTGTAAAAAGATCAACATCAAATTTTAAATTTTTACTTGTGAATGCACAATAACACGCTGGGCCCCCTGCAACATCGTTCTGTGAACCATCAAGTACTATACTATCAATTGTACAATGTGAAATAACCGCAATTTTCATAATCTATAACTATATTATCTTGATTTAGCATTTTGTATTTCAGTTAAACAGGCTTTACAAAGTGTTTTACCTGAGTCAAGATATACTTCAACATTAGACCTGAAACATTTATGACATAGCCCATTCATATCCCGTAATCCAATTAGTTCTTTAAATTCTTTCAACTTCACTCATTCAAATTTCATTATCGCATTTATATAGAGAATATCTAGATTAGAGTTATGCCATTAAAGCGAGCTAGTAGAGGAAGAAGAAAAGGTGGTAAAGGTTCATCGGGAGTAATTCAATGTGTTAACTGCGGTGGAACGGTACCAAAAGATAAGGCAAAAAAAGTAACATCAAGACTTAGCCTTGTTGAACATCAACTAGCAAAAGAACTTAGAGCCCAAGGAGCATACATTGCAGCGCCCAAAGTTACAAAATGGTATTGCATATCATGTGCAATTCATTTTAAAGTTCTAAAAATTAGATCTGCTGAACAAAGACGACAGCATACAAAACTTCGCTAGAGTTTTTTAATACTTTTTGACATAACAATTAAACGTTGAATTAATGTTATAGATGCAATTATTACAACAATTATTACTGCAATTTCCATAAATCCTATAATTCCAACTATTGCTATAACCAAGAGTCTTTCAGCTCTTTCACCAATACCGATACCTTGTAATTTTATTTGTGCGGCATCAGCCTTTGCTCGAACATAACTTACAAGTAATGAAAGTGTAATTGCAAGAAAAACAAGATATGGCTCGGCATAGCCACCTATGAGAATTCCAAAAAATATTGCTACTTCAGCAATTTTATCAAATACAGAATCTAAAAAACCACCGGTTTTTGAAATTTTATTTGTGTATCTAGCAACCTGACCATCTACTATATCAAAAAAACCTGAAACTAGAAGTATGATTCCACCTAAAATTAATGAATACTCAACATTTATTCCATAAATAAGTGATGCAGTAAATGCAAACACTAAACCAACAACTGTCCAAACATTAGGTGAAATCCCAGTAGATGCAAATGCACGACCAATATTTTGTAAATATGGTTTTAATGACTCACGTAAATTATTTAGCAATATTTTACCTCATTATGTAATATAATTGAATTCAAAAAAAACACTTTCATTTAATATTCATTGCGATTATAGTTGAAATCATTTTTGCAGCTAATGATGCTGTTGAACCATTATCAAATGAAGGATTAAGCTCAACTACATCAGAGCCAACAATTTTTTTATTTTCTAATGAAGTGACCAAATCATATAATTCTCTAGACGTGATGCCTACTGCCTCGGGGTTTCCAACTCCTGGTGCAAACGCTGGATCTACTACATCAAGATCAATACTAACATACAATTCATCAAATGTGGATATAGAATCTTTTAATTGTCTACATGCATTACCTAGTCTAATCTCTTTATCAGAAATTGAATTAATTTTATTCTTTGTTAAGAATTCTAATTCATCTTTTACAAATGAACGTGCTCCAACATGCACAATATTATCTGCTCCACGTTTCTCAACAATTCGTCTTAGATATGCAGCATGACTTAATTTTGTATTAGCATACTCATCACGTAAATCATAATGGGCATCAAAAACAACATAACCAACCTCTTTAGGAAAACTCATGTAAGAACCTAATGTAAGTAAATGTTCTCCACCAAGTATCACTAATGGTTTTTTCTCTTTTCTCAATTCATTTGTTATTTTTTCTACCATTTCTAACATTTCAGTTGCAACAACTGTATGCTGTATATTTCCATAATCTTTGATGTTAGCAATTTCTAAATCAACTTGAAGATTAGGATGAAAAATTTCTATATTGTTAAATGCGTCACGAATTACATCTGGACCAAAACGACATCCTGGCTTATACGAATGAGTTGAATCAAAAGGAACCCCAAAAATATTTGATACAGGATCTGATTTATCATCTGGACTTACAATCATTGGTGATTGTGTTAGATACAATTCTTTGTAGCTCATGTCACTCATCTGAAAATGAAAAAGTACCCAGAAATAAACTCATACCTGTATAATTGGTCGTTTTGATAATAATAGAGGCATATTTAGTTTAGAAAATGGCTTATTGCTTGTTAAACCACTTATTTCAGAGATAAATTCATCAAATGATAAATCTCTAACATTGTTTGAATTTCTATCTCTTACACTTAGATTTGTAGAAGCAATTTCTTTTTCACCAATTACAAGAATGTATCTAATCCATTCTTTTTCAGCATCACGAATTCTTTTTCCTATACTATCATTACGATCATCAATATCCACACGTATATTTTTTTGAGATAATTTCTTAGAGAGGTCTTTACTAAAATCCAAAAATTCATCTGTAAGTGGGATTATTCTAACTTGGGTTGGTGCTAACCACAAAGGCAAAGATGGCTTTCGACCTTCTTTTGCATCTTTAGCTGATTTTTCTAGAAGAACATACATTATTCTTTCAATTGCGCCACTAGGTGAATTATGTAATATGATTGGATTCTTTGTTTGGTTTCGCTCATCTACAAATTCTATTCCATATCTATTTCCATTCTCTACATCAATCTGATCAGTAGACAATGCAGATGCCTTGCCTAAATTATCAATATAATTAAATTCCCACTTCAAGACAAAATAAAAAAATCTCTCCTTCCACATTTCTACAAGAACTGGCTTTCCAATTTTTTTCACCATTTCAATTATTAGATCCTTATTTTCATTATAGAATTCTTCAGTAAGTCTAATCGCCATTTCATAATCATCACGTATTATACCAAGGCCATCTAATACATCACGAGATAAATCAAATCTTGTTCTAAACTCATCAATTGCCTGTGACATATCCTTACAGAATGCATGACAATCAGGCATTGTAAATGCTCTAAGTCTTCGTAACCCAACCAATTCGCCAGATTGCTCACGTCTAAAACTATATCTTGTAAGCTCATACAATCTGTATGGTAAATGTTTGTATGATATTTGAAAATCATTTGCCATTAAAAATTGACCAAAGCATGCTGCAAATCGTAAGAAAAGTTTTTTCCCTTCCGAGTCAATATTATACTGCCTTGCAGGAAATCTATTGAAGTAGCTTTCCATACTTGGATGATGTGAATCATACATAATCGGTGTCTCAACCTCAAAGCCACCATAATCTCTAACCTTATCAGTTACAAATTGTTCAATTTGCGATTTTATTAAACGCCCATTTGGAAAAAATCTCATGTTACCTTGATCAGAGGCTGACTCATAATCAGCAATTGCCAATTTTTTCATTAATGCAACGTGTGGAGGTGGTTCTTCTACATTTCTTTTCTTAGCAGATTCATATTTTGCTAAAACTTCAAGTTGTTTATTTTGAGTAAAATTGAAAGTTTCAATATCTTGCATTTTGCCGTCAGGTGTAAGTATATGCCAAAATGATTTTATTTTTGATTCAGATTCGAGCGCAGTCGAAGTTTTTTCTTTTTGTGATTCTGATGTAATTACTTTTGAACTTTCAGCTAATGGATGACCTTTTACCTTAACTTGATATGATTTTGTCCATCCAAATGGCGCATGGCTAACATCAATACCCTCAAAATTCTCTTCTAATGATTTTAGAATAGCAAGTGCAGTAGATGGGGATGCAAGATTAGCGCTAAGATGTGCATACGGATACAAAAGTAATTTTTTTGATCCGATTTTTTCCATTGACTCTTTAATCTGTGAAACTGAATTCTGTACAACATGTTCATCATCACCTTTTTCAATTGCCACAAAACATACAACAATTTCATCTAATTCTACAGTATTTGGTTCAACATCTTCAGCTACTGAAATTTCTTTTTTAATTGGTGTATACTCTATTTTATCACAATGTAATTGTAATATTCGCATGATTTGAGATTATTTGTTTAATTGAATTAAGTGTTATGATGCTGTTAATTTGAATTAACTAAAACCTGCAGCAAACCTATCGCCTTCTTTTACAGGATCAATATCTGTAGTCTGTTGCATTTTAAGATAAAGAAATGCCTCATTGACAATTTCTTTTACAGCAGAAATTTCAATTTTTAGTTCTGTTGCTGCAAAATTAAAATATCGTTCTAATACTACTGGGTCGTGTTCATCAGGAGAGATATTATCAGTTTGAAGTTTTTTAACAATTTCTAAGACAAATGAATTTCGCTCTGAATCATCCATATTAATTATAAATTTTATTAGTTATTTAAAAATCAATTAGATACTAAATTTCATTTTCATCATGACCTACAATATGATTTTCACAGTAATATAGATCGTTCATGTTACAATAAAAAATCGAAAAGTCATCACATAATGCACATTTTGGTTTTTTATCGTCATCTGATAATTTTATGTGGTATATTTTACTAGCCATTTTGCATTTTCAGAGTATTATCTAATGAAATAATCAAACGTAGTATTAAACCAGATAGACCTAAATTATTTCTTAATAGATCTGCTGATTTTTCTAGTGTAATGTCATCCAAATTACCTTCTTCATATTTTGCTTCTATTGAATGCTCATTAGTTTCAAGATAGGCAGTGATAATTGAGTTGGGGATATGCTGATGATTTGCTTTATTATAAAATCTAAGTTCAAGTGCTTTAATTTTGTAATCATTTTGAACCATATTCACATTTGATAACAAAACTAATTTTTTATCTGGATTTCTTTCAAGACCATCAAATTCATTCACATCATTAATTTTCACAATAATATTTGATTTCTGAGTGTTATAATCACTACTCTATGCACAAAAACCTTATAATATATAAAATTTAGAACATGTTTTGTTATGGACTATGGAAAACTATGTTCTGAATTGTTAGAACTTGATGAAAAAATAAGGTATGTTGGTGTTTACAATTCTTTTAGTGGAGATGTATTTGAAAAAATGCAGGGGGGAATTTCACGACATTTTGATAAAGACCAAACTCGTAAATCAATGACACAGGCAATTATGAGATGGAAAACCAGAATGCATTTTGCCGATGAGATTGGTGCCCCAGAATATTCAATGACAAAATATGGGAAGGTTAACCGTATTACAATGGCGTGTGGAAAAGATGGCTTGCTTATGTTTAGTACAGAGGTAGATGCACATCCATGTGATGTAATTAGTGATGTAAAGAAAATAGTAGATAATTACACCAAATCAGATGAAAATAATGAAAGTAGAAGAATACGTTCCTAGTTGATTATAACACTAAAGTTAAATTAATTACTTTTTATTTGTTTTAGCCTTTCTTCTTGCTGCTTTTTGATCTGCAAAACGTGCATGCTTACCAGTTTTTCTTTTTGCCAATATTATTTGAATAAAACTGCAATTCTTAAACCATTCTACTGTAAAAAAATAAAAAGAGCCATAAAATGGAGAATTTGTGGATAAAACATTTGTTATAGTTGTATGTGCAATTGCAATAATTGGATTTTCTGCATCTGCATACATTTTTGGTCAGACTGACATAATTTCAGAATTTGGTAGTATTACTGACAATACTTCTGCTAAAAAAGCTGAAATCATTAATGAAGTAAAGAGATGTATTAACGAAAATAAAGTAGGTAGTGGTTCAGTTACACTAAACTCATTTGAGAATAACTTTCTTACAAATATTATAAATCAAGTTGAAAATACTAACGATCCTGCAACACTTGATAGGATTTCAGAACAAATTTACACTATTACTGCATGTAAGCAAAATTAGAAACAACTAGAAACGGTCGAAACGTGCTCGCTCTAGATCTCTACTACCTTTAGTTTCTTTTTTCCATTCTTTATAGTGTGTTTTACATAAAGCAGTTTTTTTTCCATCTGATGATACACTTAATCCTGCATCCTCAACTTTACCTGTATTTAATGAGCGAACTGCATCATTATCACAACCGCTAACATTACACTTTGCACCTTTGCCAACAATCCCCATATGTTACATTTTTCTTTAGTATTAATAAAGTTGAAAATGATTTATTTTTTGTTCGTTTATAAATGGCTCAACATGCCAGATGGTATGGGAACTAAAAATAAATCACTATCAACTAATGAAAAAAACCAAAAAGGAAAAGATGGTAAAAATAAAAAAGATAAGAAAGGTCCATCAGAAAAAAGGGAAGTATCTGTTACAATTAATCAAAACGAAGCAGAGAAAATTATTCAAAATTCCAAAGTTATAACAGCACATGATCTAGCAAAACAGACGAATGTAAAAATTTCAACTGCAAATGCATTTCTTGTCAAATCACTTAACGAAGGAAGTGTAAAGAGGGTTGGTGGATTTAGTGGTCACCACATTTATGTCCCAGCATCACAATAGAATTTTAATTCAGTACCAGATGTCACGGTAGATAAATCATCAACATTATCAATCATTTTACCTATTGATGTCATTTCTTTTCCAACTTTTACATCAGAATGAAAAAAACAAATTAATTTTCCGATAGGAAGAAATGCTATATCTCCTTTCTTGAATTCTTTTCTACTTCGCTCAATTCCAGAGTCAATTGATGTTTCAAAATAAACTATGCTTTTACCTAAAAAATGTGCATTGCCTTGAATTGGTAAAGATCTCATTATCTTACCAACAGTTTTTGGTGAAAGATGACGTTTTAATTCACATTTGATAATTTTCTGACTATCAATTTGTAGGACAAGGTTTTCCCTTGAAACGGAATTTTCATTCATTATTTCGATAAATGTTTGGATTATATAATGGCATTTTTCAGATTAAGTACTTGTCAGAAATTAAAAATGATGAAGCTGCTGGTGCAGAAAAAGCAGTTGTTGAAGAGGTAGTTGATGAACTTCCTGAAGAATCACCTGAAGTTGAATCTGATGAAGATATCAAGGCTGATGCTAGTTTAGTAAAAGCTATTGATACATACAGAAAGATCAAAGAAATAGACAAGGAATTAACTGAAAAAGAACAAGCAACTCTAGATGAANAATGTGAAGAAATACGAAGTCGTCCAATTGTTGAAAATGATAAAGTGCATGAAGTAGTGGAATTAGTTAGTGATAATAAAATTCTCATGGGNCCACCTACACTAACAAGATTTGAAAAAGCCAGAATAATGGGTGCACGTGCATTACAGCTATCACTCGGTGCACCACCGTTCATTGACATTCCTCAAAATGCAACTACATCATTAGATATTGCAATGGAAGAATTAGATCAACGTGTTATTCCAATTACAATTAGACGAGTCAATCCTAATGGAGACTTTCAAAATATNCCATTATTTAATTTTAAATAAAATGAACCAATCGTCCATCTAGTTTAAAAGATTATTTGNATGAAAAATAATNAATTTGANAANANAAGATTCGGATCAATCAATAGATANTTCGAATAGTGAGTTCACCATCACAGATGCGCCTATAATGCAAACTGCCATAGATGTGTTAACAAAACTTTCGATTAATAATAAAATGATACTAAAAGCATATGGTGAAACTATTCCTAATGCAGTTGCTATTGCAAATATAATTACTGAAAATATGTTAAAAGGTAATTCGAAAATTGACCAAATTTTACTTGATAGTGAAATATCTGTAGATGAAGGTATGACATCAAATATTAAAATTATTTTATTAAAAAATTAATAGACGCTTCCAGGTCCTTTTAGAAGCATATTTTCACATTCCTTACATACTGCTTCATCAATATCTGATTCCAAATTATGATGTATGTCACATATTAGAAGACTNGANTTGATATAATTNCANAGCCCAATGAATTTTGAAAGGCTTGATGGTGAATATGCTCTATCAGAAGCAAGATCTGTACTAATCTCAGAAATCATTTCAAAGACTTGNTCTTCTGCAANAAGTTTTTTTATTAATTCTGGATCACCTCTAGTTCCACGAATATAGTTACTAACTGCAGCTTGTGTAACACCAAGCATCTTTGATATTTGATCTTCCCTGATCTCATGTTTTTCGGCTAATGTTTTAGCCAAGATTGCGCGTAACGCAGGGATAAGAGTTTTTGATTCAATTTCTGCAGGTAATAGCATTACATCAACGTATTTGTTATCAGATTTAAATTGTTAGCAAATTAGCTTACCTTAACAATTTACATAAAAAACAAAATTTAAGTTAAAATTTCTACAATGCAATATACATGAGTAATAAAATAGAAATTTACAAGATACTTGATAAGGTGATATCTGAGTGTAAGTCAAACTGGATATCATTATCAGGTGGATTAGATAGTAGTATAATTGGATATTTCATTAAAAACCGAAGCCCAAATTCTCTTGCAATTATCACAAAAGATTTTCTTGGAGCAGATTTGACATACTCACAGATCATCGCAAAACATCTGGATATACCACTAGAGATCAATTATGTAAGTACAGAGCAAATTCTAGATGGAATAAAAAATACAATAAAAATACTGAAGAATTTCAATGATATTGAGATTAGAAATTCTGTTGTAATGTACATGTCATTGGAAACATTACATAAAAAAAATGTAAAAACTGTTCTAACAGGCGATGGTGCAGATGAAATTTTTGCAGGGTATAACTTTCTTTTGAACAAATCTACAGCGGAACTTGAAGATGAACTAAAACGTATTAAGAAAGTAATGCATTTTTCTTCTCAAGAAATAGCAAAAACATTTGGAATTGAAATTGAATCTCCATTTTTAGATAAACGTATTATAGAATTTGCAGATACTATCCCAATTTCTATGATGGTCAACAATAAAAATGAAAAAGTTTTTGGTAAATGGATATTAAGAAAAGCTTTTGAAGAGTATTTACCAAAAAGCATAGTTTGGAGGGAAAAATCTCCCATGCAAGATGGTGCAGGAACTGTAGGCCTCTCAGACCTTTTTGAAAGCATTATCAGTGATGAACGTTTTGCAAAGAAATCTGAAAAAATAAAAACAGAAGATGATGTAATAATTCGAAGTAAAGAATCACTNCACTATTATGAAATCTTTAAAGAAAACTTTGAAATTCCAGAAAAANCTGACACTGGTAAAAATNATTGNCCAGACTGCAATTCAAAAATTGGTGANAANTCAAAATTTTGTAGAATGTGTGGAAAATTCCCTATCTAATTCTTGTATTTTCGTGGNTTTTTGATAAAGATCTTTCTACAGCCGTTACANCAGAAATAATATTTCTTATCTTTAAACTCNTGTACTATAGCCAAACTTTCGTCAAACTCTAGACCNCAAACAGGATCAGTNACTGACATGATTCATTGCTAGATTACGCGTATTTATCTCTAAGTGAGATTCTATGAAACAAGTTTTTTTACAGTATNATGAAATTCNTTTTCAGAAAAAGGAGGNATTTTCATTGCTTCNANATTTTCACTTACATGTGCANCACTTTTTTGTCCGATTAATGGGGCAAGTACTCCAGGTGTTGACCTAACAAACTGTAATGCACCTACAGATGGTGTAAAATTTGAAAATGCCTGAGAGTTTTTTACCCAGTCCAANAATCTGCCTTGCATTAATGGAACACTAGTAAATACACCAACTCCCAATTTTTGTGCACACTCTAAAATTGAAACCTGCTCTTGTTCATATGTTTGATTTTTCTTGATATATGCCTGATCAAAATGAAAATTATATGGTAACTGTATGAATCTAAATCCATGATTTTCACCGCCGATTTTTTTTGCAATCGTAATTACTTTTTCTAATGACAAAAACATATTGTTACTTTCATCTGTACGAAAACATTCCCATGTTGCCATTCCATAAAAACGAATTTTTCCTTCTTTTCGTTTTTCTTCATAAAATTCTATGACAGAAGTAAGTTTTGTCAAAAATTCTTCNTTTGNTAATTCAGGATGACCTTCTACTGCATTATGTAAATACATTAAGTCAATACATTCTAAATCCAAATTCTTGAGACTTCTATTTAGCTGGTCTTCAAGATATGGTNTAGTCATACAATGATAACCAGATGAAATGTCACCCTCCTTTACAATTCCAGGTTTTCCAAGNTCACGCATTACGTACTGCATTAAATCCTCCTGAATGTCGCCATCATTTGTAACATAGCCATTTTTTGTAGAAACAAAAACTTCATCCCTTGATATTTTATTATCTTCTACTAGATCAGAAATTGCCTTTCCTACTGAGCGTTCTGCTTTTTGAGCACGATAATTAATTGCAGTATCAATTACGTTTACCCCAGACATGATAGATTTTTTCACTGCTTCTTTTACAGCTAAATCAGTCTCAGAATCTGGATTTCCAAGATATGTTCCAATTCCAATATTTGACATGCTTAATTCTTGAAATATATTGAAATTTTTATCTGATACAAAATCATGCTTTTCTGAAAAGTTTTTTGTCCCTTCTGGTGTTGCAAAACCGCTAATCATAAATAATATTCAAACTAAACTGTATTTCTATGTATATCGNTATCTAATCTACTTAATCAGAAACCCAATNACAAACAGCGCGCCTGCAACCCTGCTAAACATAAGCGTTGATTTCATTGATGAAATGATTTTATCTTCATCTGAAATTGATGATTTTAGTTTTTTTACTGAATTTATTATCATTGGTATTGCCGCAAGTGAGATTAGACAGAAAACTGGAATCATNGATATCATNACNCANCCAATAATTACTCCATATGAAATAANTGGNAAAACATAGAAAATTGACACTGCCTTTTGTCTTCCAAGTAAAATTACCAATGTTCTTCTACCTTTTTCCTTGTCAGCATCGTGGTCTGGAAATGATGTAACAAACAAAACCAAAGACGACAAAACACCTACAACTATTCCACTTAGAACAGAAACATCTGTGAGTTCAGAGTTTTGAATGTAATATGTTCCCATTACAATCAAAGTTCCTTTCACTGCAACAAATACTTCAGCCAAGCCCCAGTTGACAATTTTTGTAGAATAGAAATAGATNGATACTATTGCAAATGCAAGAATCACACCAATTACAACGCCATGTAGTACGACAAAGTAACCACCTATCAGTCCGCCTATAACTAAAAATAAAATTCCAGCATTGTAAACACTTTTTGGTTTTAGNAAGCCTTCTGGAAGAACACCTGTGCCACCACTCATTGGAGTACGTTTTGTCTTCGTATCTATTCCACGCTTAAAGTCCCAATAATCATTTAGAAGATCAACGCTTGCATGTAATGCAATAACACCACCCATTGTAAGTATGGCTTGAAAAATATCAATACTTCCAGAATGCCACCAAGTTATAGAAAGACCTAAAGAAACTGCTATGACTGATGCTAACAAAAATCTAATTCNAATAGCNCGAAGCCAATATGATATCATATACGATTTTTAGCCNAATTCATATAATAATTATATCTAGTGTAAAAATAAAAAACNGACTANACCANTGANTCATCNCTTATGCTNATTGGTTTTCTTCCNTTGAATCCAGAATCCATATCNTGCCAAAATTTTATTTCAGTTTCGCCATCCTTCCAACACAGCCAAACATCCTCATCAAATCGCTTTGAAGGAAAGTCAAGTAATCCTTGATCTAAGCCTTTTAGTGAAACACCAGTTGCCTCAAGGTCTTCGATTAATTGATANAACTTTGTCATCTCTGAGTTTAGTTTTTGTTTTTTTGTTATGTATTCTTCNAAATTACTTCCTGANGACATTGTAATTTGAAGTTCTTGTTCTGCTTTTATGATTTCATTTTTTTGTTTTTTTAAATTATTGAATTTTTCGATTACATTTGGTAATGCCTCATTTGCACTCTTAATTGTAAAGTATGTGAACATGACAATAAACCAAAATCGGTTAATTAAAACATATCCTGGTTTTTACATATCATTTATTTATCAATAATTTGACTACTGTATATGGGATGGGAGGAAGACCTACAAGCAATGATCACCAATACGGTGGAACTTGCAATTTCCCAAAAGGATTCATATTTCAAAGAAATAGAGGCAAGTAATCAACTCCTAAATGTTAAAGACCCAAAAGAATATGTTTTTGGATTAATCATGGGACAAGTTTTGATGGGTGGTATTGGAACACTTGCAAGCATAAAAATGCAACAGGGACTGGGAAATCCAACACCACAAGATCAACTTATGGTACGTGATATGTTATACAAACTAGTTCCACAAATACGTGAAAGAATTTTTGAGTAGTAAATTGGCAAACAAGATTAAATGTTCACATATTTTAGTTGAAAAGCAAAGTNATGCATTACAACTTCTTGAAAGGATAAAAAATGGTGAAAAATTTGGCAAACTAGCAAAAGAAAATTCNACAGACTCTGGCAGTGCAAAAAGAGACGGAAGTCTTGGTTATTTCTCTAGAGGAATGATGGTAAAGCCATTTGAAGAAGTTGCGTTCAAGTTAGAAATTGGGCAGGTTTCTGAGCCTGTAAAGACACAGTTTGGATATCATATTATCAAGCGTTTTTCATAATCTTAGAAAAATTCATCAAGTGATTCTGAAGAGTTCTTTTCAAGTTTTTTGGATAATTTTTCACCCATTGCCTTGGCAGATGTAATTTTTCTTTTTCCAATCCAGTAATAGACCTCATCAATTGTATCTTTTGCAATTAATACAACAAGACGTCCTGCCTCTTTTCTTCCAGTTCGACCCTTTCTCTGGATAAATCTAATTGAGCTTGGAACATTNTCATAAAACACTACCAAATTCACTTCAGAAATGTCAAGTCCTTCCTCCCCTACACGGGTTGCGACTANAACCTTTGTTTCACCATCACGAAACCGTTGTATAGTTTCAATTTGCTTTTGTTGTTTAAGACCAGTTTCTCCNGCCTTNCCAATTAAAAATTCTGACTTTATTCCCATACTTAGAAGTTTATCATTTATGACTTTGACAGAATCACGATAACTTGTAAAAATTAANACTTTATCATTTACAGTTGAAAGAACTTCTTGAAGTTTTAGAATCTTTGAATGTTCTATTCCTTTTGACTGTGCAATCTTTGCAAGTTGTACTGCACGTGTAAAGTTTGGGTCCACTTCAAATAATTCCTTTATTCCAGCACCTTTCTTTTTTTGTGTTCTATCACAAAAATTAAGAAATGATGTAACACCNTGTGCTTCAAGTATATTCAAGGCATATGTTATCCTAATTGCAGTAAATAGTGGCTTTGCTGATCTTCTATTTTGAGTAAGAACATACTGTCTTATACGAAGTAATGCGGAAAGCGATTTGTTATCTTTTGAAATCTGAAGGCCATTCTTTCGCATTTGTGTGTATCTTTCATCTAATGCAAGTCTAAGACATGTTTGAATTGCTTTCATTTCTAATGGGAGATCTACATTAATCCACTCAGTCTTTGTTTCTTGGATGTACGGCTTNACGTCAGGACTTTCGTCTGTCTTTTGTAGTATTGATTGTATACGTAATGAATTAGTAATTTCTTCAGCTTTTTGCTTTTCGCTAGGAAGTGTTGCAGTCATTCCTAAAAAGCGGACATTTTTTGAAAAATTACTGGCAATTGCAGTATATGCATAATCACCTATTGCCCTATGTGCTTCATCAAAGATTACTAGGCTGAACTGATCAGGGGAAACAATTTGTCTCTGTAAGTCATTTCTTGTAATTTCTGGTGTTGCACAAATTATACTATTTATCCAAAGTTTTTTTCTTTTAGAAATTAGATCTTCTCCTGTNATAATTCCAATGTCATCTAATAGTACATTCTCCTTAAGAAATTCATAGTGCTGGTTTACAAGAACACGTGTTGGAGCCAAAAACAATACCCCACCTTTTGCCTGTGACAGATAATCAGCAATAATTTGCAATGCTATAGTAGTTTTCCCAAGACCTGTGGGTAAAACAACAAGTGAATTTTGATTTTTTGCATCATTAGCAAGTGATACCTGATACTCTCTGAACTCTATAGAATTCGGTTTTATTAGTTTGTGAGATATGAATTCCTTAGACATTAAGAAAATTACTGATCGAAGTCTTTTATGTTTTCTAATAGTAATTTANTGTCTAATTGTTTAACTTGCATTGTTTTTAGTGTCAGTGTTATATTGAAGATGATTAGATATTTTCTATGAGTGANCAATTCAAGAGACCTTCTTGGGATGAATATTTTATGCTGCAAGCAGAATTGGCAAAACTCCGCTCTAATTGCATTACAAGACAAGTAGGTGCAGTAATTGCACGAGAACATCGGCAGTTAGCCACAGGATATAATGGCACTCCTCCAGGAATAAAAAATTGCTATGAAGGTGGATGTCAAAGATGTACTGATAGAATGAAAGATAAAATAAAATCTGGTGAAGCATTAGACAGGTGTGTCTGTAATCATGCAGAGGCAAATGCTATCATGCATTGTGCCATACTTGGAATTGAGGCAGGAACACATGGAGCAATACTTTATTCGACATTTGTTCCTTGTCTAGAGTGTACAAAAATGGCAATTACAATCGGAATTAAAAAATTTATCTGTCTTGATGAATATCCAGAAACTAATTATGATTTAATCAAAGAAGCTGGAGTTGAAATTGAAATATTAAATAAAAATAAAATTGAGCAATGGGCAAAAATGCTATTATCTACAAATGACTGAAAATGCAATCAGGACGTACTATAATTCAATTTGAGGAAGTAAATAACCTTCCAAGTTCAATATTAATATCTGCAACATATCATAGTCAAAAAAAGAAAGCAGTCTTAAAATTTTATGAGCCAAAATCACAAAAAATTTTTCTATGGACTGATAAAACTGGTCATAAACCATACTGCTTATCAAAGCTTTCACGTGACGAACTAGACTTTCTTTCAGAAAGACAAGACGTCTTAAAGATTGAGGAAGTTACAAAACGAGATACACTAAATGATAAATTTATTACAGTTTCAAAAATTATCGTAGATGATCCTCTAGCAATAGGTGGAACACAAACTTCAAAAAGTATCAGAAATGAAATTGAATCTTGGGAATCTGATATAAAATATTATGAGACATATCTGTATGATTCTAAACTGATTATTGGAAAATATTATAAAATTATTGATGACAAAATTATTCCTGATGATTCAGAACTTACAGATGACACTAAACTTGCACTGAAAACACTACTCTGGGATAAATTATCAAATTCAGGAATGGCTGATACAAAAGAATTCCAAGATGCAGTATCTGATTGGGCACAACTTCTCAACCAACCAATTCCAAACATTAAACGACTCAGTCTTGATATCGAAGTAGAATCAGAAATTGGTAGAATACCAGATGCTAAAATTGCAGAAAAAAAAGTAACAGCTGTAGGATTTGAAGGAAGTGATGGATTAAAAAAAATTCTTGTACTAAAAAGAGAAGGCATTGAAGATGGTGAAAATGACTTGGATCCAAATATTGAATTAAAATTTTTTGACAGTGAAAAAGAACTAATCGAGGAGACTTTTGATTTGGTTGAAGAATACCCTGTCTTACTTACATACAATGGTGACGGATTTGATCTTCCATATCTTTACAATAGAGCAAACAGGCTTGGAATTAGCAGATCAAGAAATCCATTTTACATGATGCGAGATTCAGCCACCTTACAAAGAGGTGTACATCTAGATCTTTATCGAACATTTTCAAATAGAGCATTTCAAATCTATGCATTCGGTCAGAAATATACAGATTTCTCACTGAACAGTGTTTGTAAAGGAATTCTAGGTGAGGAAAAAATTGATCATGATGAAGAAATTGGTGATATGACATATTACAAATTAGCAAAATACTGTCAAAATGACGCTAGACTGACATACAAACTGACTAGCTTCAACAATGATTTACTGATGAATTTACTAATTGTAATTACAAGAATAGCAAGAATGCCAATTGATGATATTGCAAGAATGGGTGTATCACAATGGATTAGAAGTTTAATGTATTATGAACACAGAAAAAATAATTTACTTATTCCTCGTCGTGCAGAGCTTGACAATAAATCAATTGGTGTTGCAAATGATGCTGTAATCAAAGATAAAAAATATCGTGGTGGAATGGTAGTTGAACCAACTGAAGGAATTCATTTTGATGTTACAGTGTTAGATTTTGCAAGTCTGTACCCAAGTATCATCAAGGTAAATAACTTATCATATGAAACTGTACGTTGTCCCCATGAAGAATGTAAAAAAAATATGATACCACAAACAAATCACTGGGCATGTACTAAGAAAAATGGGCTTACATCATTGATAATAGGTTCACTTAGAGATCTTCGTGTCAACTATTACAAAAGTCAAGCAAAGAAAAAAGATATTTCTGAAGAAGATAAACAGCTATATACGGTTGTTACTCAGGCTTTGAAAGTTATACTAAACGCTAGTTATGGTGTAATGGGTGCAGAAATATTTCCACTCTATTTTCTTCCTGCAGCAGAATCAACTACCGGCATGGGAAGACATATCATATTAGACACAATTGAAAAATGCAAAGAGTCTGACATCGATGTTCTATATGGTGACACAGATTCAATATTTGTTAAAAATCTTAACCAAGAGCAAATAGAAGTATTGATAACTAGAGCAAAAAAGGATCATAATGTTGAATTAGAAGTAGAAAAGGAGTTTCGTTATGTTGTATTAAGCAATAGAAAAAAAAATTATCTTGGAGTTACAAAAGATGGTAAGGCAGATGTAAAGGGACTTACTGGGAAAAAATCACATACACCAAAATTTATCAAGACATTATTTTATGAACTTCTTGACATATTAGCTAAGGTCCAAAACAAAGAAGATTTTGATCATGCAAAAAAACAGATTAGTCAAAAAATTGCTGGTTATGCAAAGAAGGTCCAAGAAAAAGAAATTCCATTGGATGATCTGGCCTTTAACGTAATGATAAGTAAGTCACCATCAGAATATGTAAAAACAATCCCACAGCATATTCGTGCTGCAAAACAACTTGAGGGAATACGTGAAATCAAAAAAGGTGAAAAGATTTCTTATGTTAAAATACTAAACAAGCCTGGGGTAAAACCTGTAGAAATGGCAAAACAATCAGAAATTGATTCATCAAAATACATGGAGTTTATGGAGAGTGTATTAGAGCAAATTACATCATCTATGGACTTAGATTTTGATACAATATTGGGTAAGCCAAAACAAACAGGGCTAGACCAATTCTTTTGGAATTAGATAACATGTATCTTGATGATTTTACTTTGGGTATTGTTGCAATTCTTGCAGGAATCTTAATCTTATCTGGATGGATTCCGCAAATCATCAAGGGATACAAGGCAAAGCGATTAAATGATGTTTCATCATATCTAATGATTTGTGTCTTTGCAGGTGCTGTATTATGGCTAGTTTATGGAATTGAAATAGAAGACATATACATAATTGGTGTTAATGTAGCCGCAATGTTTCTTACAATGACAGTTCTTTGTATGAAATTAAAATATGAGAGAAAATACAAATCAATTGAGAAGTAATGTTTATCATAAATTGTAAAAATTATGATGAGATATCAGGAGATAAAATCATCAAGTTAGCAAAAATATCACAAAAAATATCAAAAAAATATAAAATAGCAATTGCCATAGCACCACCACATCATCTCATTCCATTGATAACAAAATTCAATGTGATTGTTCTTGCACAGCATCTTGATGATAAAAAAATTGGAAGTACGACTGGATTTATGATTCCAGAAATTGTCAAAAAATCCAAAATTAATGGTGCAATAATTAATCATAGTGAGCATAGAATACCTGAACAAGAAATCAAAAATCTCATTAAACGATTAAAACACCTAAAATTAAAAACAGTACTCTGTGTGAAAAATGTTAATGAGTCAAAAAAATATGCAAAATTAAATCCTACATTTATTGCAATAGAACCACCAGAATTAATTGGGACAGGTAGAGCAATATCAACTGAAAGACCTCAACTTATTACAAAAGCAGTTGATAGTGTAAAATCTGCAAAAAATTCTACAAAACTCTTGTGTGGTGCTGGAATTGTATCTGGTAATGATGTTGCACGTGCAAAGCAACTTGGCTCAAAAGGAATTCTGGTAGCAAGTGGAATTGTAAAAGCAAAAAACTGGGAAAAAATAATAGAAGAATTTTCAAGGGCATTAGTTTAAAAACAGCTCAAATCGAATCTTCCTAAATGACAAAATTAAAACCAGTATACGCATTTGAAGAAGCCGATTTTGAAAATAGAATGCTTCTGGGAGGTAAGGGTGCAGGACTTAGTGAGATGACCCGCCTAAAACTACCAGTTCCACCCGGATTTACAATAACAACTGAAGTTTGTAACAAGTACTATGAAAATGGGAAAAAACTTCCAAAAGATGTAATGCCACTAGTAATGAAGAACATTGCTAAAATGGAAAAGAAGACTGGTAAAAAATGGAATTCTACAAACAATCCACTTTTAGTTTCTGTTAGATCTGGAGCAGCGATTTCTATGCCAGGTATGATGGATACAATTTTGAATCTAGGATTAAATGAAAAGACTGTAGAAGGGTTTGCAAAACAAACAAACAACCCTCGATTCTCATGGGATTCTTACAGAAGATTCATTCAATTATTTGGA
>PAAH01000016.1 GCA_002698885.1 Nitrososphaerota archaeon
CAGACAAAGAAATTATTAGAAAATTAAGATTAGGCGATGTAAATGATGATACTCTCACTACAAAATATTTTTCAATTTTGGTGATAAAACGTGTCTAAGGTATATTTTGTTGGATGTGGCCCAGGTGACCCAGAATTAATCACCATAAAGGCAAAAAAACTAGTTCAGAAAGCAGATGTCTTAGTTTATTCAGGTTCATTAATTCCTCCAGAAATTATCAAATACAATAAAAAAGGCAAAAAATATGACGCAGCAAAACTCGTCCGCGAAGAAATTTTTGATTTACTTTTAAAAAATTCCAAGAAAGGAAAGGTGGTTGTTAGATTACATGATGGTGATCCTGCAATTTATGGTGCAATTAGAGAACAGATAGATAATTTGGAAAAAAAGGATATAGAATCAATTGTTGTTCCTGGAGTTACATCATTCTTAGCATCTGCTGCAGCACTCGGAACTCAACTAACGCTACCTGGAGTTACACAAACAATGATAATTACACGTGCAGAATCACGAACTAAGGTTCCAAAAAGAGAGAAAATCTCTGAACTTGCAAAACATCAATCAACAATGATTTTTTATCTTAGTGTTCATCTGTTAACAAAAATTACAAAAGAGGCAATTGATGGTGGATACAAAAAAACTACACCTGTTGCAGTAGTTTACAAAGCAAGTAGAAAGGATCAAAAGATAATTCTTGGAACACTTAGTGATATTGCAAGCAAGGTAAAAGCCAAAAAAATTACAATGACAGCAATTGTAATAATTGGTGATGTGATAAAACCAAAAACATATGAATATTCAAAACTATATGACAAAACATTTAGTCATGGTTTTCGAAAAGCAAAATCTACAAAGAAAAAGAATTAACCTTATTTTTAATTCCAATTTTAATTAGATTCTCTTGAAACTTTTTTGAATTACCAGTAGTAAAAATTGTTAACTTGTTTCTGTTAGGAATACTTCTTAAATGTTTTTTAGCAACTTTTTTTGCAACATCATTTGCTGGATTTAGGAAAATAACATTTGGGAACTGTTTTTGTAAAAATTTTAATAAAAATGGTAGATGTGTACTTGAAAGAGTTGCAACATCAATCTGATTAGTTTTAAAAAATTTTGTTAAATTGGTTTTAATGATCTTTTCTGTATATTTTGGCTTGGTGAGAAACTTTCCACTTTCAACCAGATCTACTAATGGTGATGCATTAATTTTAAAAACCTTAATTTTTTTATTTGTATTTTTTTTTATATAATTATTAATTAAAGAACTTTTTACCACAGACTCCGTAGCTAGAATTGCAACATTTTTTGATTTAGAAATTTTTTCTATATTTTTTAGTGGTGGTAACACATTGATTATGTTTTTGGGAAGTTTTGACCTTAATAGTAATGATGGTGTATTTGATGCAAGAACTATAATTTGTGGATTAAATTTTTTTTCAATTATATTTAATGATTTTTTGATAATTTTTGATAGTTGTTTTGGAGATTTTTTTCCATAAGGAAAATTCTTCTGATCTGCAATATAGATAATTTCACATTTGATTTTTTTCTGAATTTCTTTTATTATTGATAATGACCCAAATCCTGAATCAAAGACAACTATTGTCATATCTAACCTTCATTTTTTGTTAGCTTAATTTAGCCTAATGTTGATCTTAATACACACCTTTCATTAAGAACCATTTTTTTGATGATTACGCATGCCGTCATTCCATAAAGCATGGGCACGTCAAGAAACAGCAAGCATAACTGATAAGGTTCGTAGTACAATTAAGCCTCAAGGTGCGCTTAAACCACGAATTCAAAACGCTGTGAATAAGATTCAGGTCCAAACAACAAAAATGGACTCAATGTTGGGTAAGTTAGAACAACGTGATCAACAATTATTCAAGCGTGTAGTAACTTCAGTACAGCAACACGATACTGCTGCTAGTAAAGTATTATCAAACGAATTAGCAGAAGTTCGAAAAGTCAAAAAAATGCTTGGTGGTGCTAGAATGTCACTTGAGCAAGTTCAATTAAGATTAGCAACAATACATGACCTAGGTGATGCAATGGTTGCAATTGGACCAGCTATGAATACCATGAAGAGCCTACAATCATCATTAGGTAAATTCATGCCAGAAGCTGATTCAGAAATGAACGCAATGGCTCAAACACTAAATGGACTAATGGTCGACTCAATCTCTGACGATTCTTTCAATATGGAATCTGATGCTTCAAATGAAGAAACAGATAAGATTTTGCAAGAAGCATCTGCCGTTGCAGAACAGCAAATAGGAGACAAGTTCCCATCAGTTCCAACATTATCTGAACTACCATCTCAAACAACTACAACATCAACTTCTACATTTGAGTAAATAGTTCAAATTCCCCGTTTTTAATTTTATTTTCTAATGTAGTTTATGGAAATCCAGTTTCCTTTGATAGTATTGCCTCTAATTCTGTAATTTTTACTCTATCCTGATTCATAGAATCTCTTGATCTTATAGTAACCGTGTTATCTTCTTTAGTTTGATGATCAATTGTTATAGCAAATGGTGCCCCAATCTCATCCAATCTTCTATATCTTCTACCAATTGCACCTGAATGATCCAGAAATGAATCAAATTTTGTTTTAATCTGCAGATAAATTTCATCCGTTTTTTCAGCCAAACCATCTTTTTTCACTAATGATAAAACTCCTACATGTACTGGTGCAAGATATGGTTTTATTGATAAAACAACCCTTTCATTTTCTTTATCATCTCTATAACTATGTTCTAAAATACAATACAAACTACGATCAATTCCCATTGAAATTTCAAATACATGTGGTAGAACTTTCTCATCATTATCCATCACTTGAAACTTTTCTTTACTTTTGTTTGCATGGCTTGATAGGTCATAGTCAGATCTATAGTTACATGCAACCAATTCTAACCAACCAATTGTTGTTTTAACTTCAAAATCAAATGCAATTTCTGCATAGAATGCTTTCTCTTTTTCACCGAGTTTTCTGAATCTACTTTGTTCCATATTGATACCTGTTTTTTCATAAAATTCACTTAATACTGCTAGATAGTAAGCTACGAACTTGTTAGGAATTATTCCAGACTCGATAGCTTCTTTACAAGTAATTTTTTTAACTTCTTCGTCAAGTTGAATTCTAAGTGTTGTATTTTCTACCTCTGAAAATTTTTCTAAATCATCTAGTTTAGTTGGATTACAAAATACCTCAATTTCCGCTTGATAGAACTCACGTAGTCTCAGTAAACTTTGTCTAGGAGCAATTTCATTTCTAAAACTTTTACCAACTTGCGCTATTCCTATTGGCAATTTACCCCTCATTGTTTTGAATAATCTTGGGAAATCTACAAAGATTGATTGACACGTTTCAGGACGGAGATATGCTTCTTCTTCTTCTGGTCCAATTCCAACTTTAAACATCATGTTAAATTTTTTGACCTCATCTAGTTCACCGTTGCATTTTGAACAGGAGATTGCTTTTTCTCGAATTACTTGATCAAATTCTTTTAGGTCAGCACTTTCAGGAATTTCAATCCCAGATGTATCCGCAATTAATTTATCTGCTCTAAATGTTGCTTTACATTTTTTACATTTTACGATTGGATCGGCAAAATTTCCTAGATGACCAGATGCTTCAAAAACAGATTTTGACATAATCTGAGAACCATCAATTTCCAACATTCTATCTCTTCTGACCAACTGTCGTCTCCATAATTCCAAAAATTTATTCTTGATACTTACTCCTGTGGGACCATATTCCCAAAATCCTGCATGTGCGTCTCCATACACTTCACAACTAGGAAAATAGAATCCTCTTTCTAATGCTAACTTCATCACAGCTTCGTAATTCATACTAGTCAAAAGATATCATAGAATAAATGCGTAATTACTCTGCAAGAGATTTTACTTTCTCAATATTACCAAAATCGTCACGTCTATCATCTATTGGTGTTTCCAATACCATAGGTATTTTCTTTTTATTCATAATTCTAATAATTTCACTCATCCCTTCCTCACCAATTTCCCCTAGACCTATGTGTTCATGACGGTCACGATTTTCATTTAACATGCCTTTTGAGTCATTAAGATGCAATATTTTCAAATTCTCAAAACCTATCAAATCATCAAATTTCTTCAATGTTTCTTGTACATTCTCTTTTTTACGAAGATCATAACCAGCAGCAAATGCATGACAAGTATCAAAGCAAACACCAAATCTNTNTTTNTNNTTACANTTNGANAANATNTCTNNCCATTGNNNAAANTCNGAACCNACNGAATTTTTTTGNCCAGCTGTATTTTCNAAAAGAATTGTAACATCTNCTTTAGTCTCAGCAACCTTATTCANAGCANCAACTAATCTTTTAATTCCTTTTTCNTCTCCAGTTCCTCTATGACTNCCTAAATGAGTAACAAGATATGGTATNCCAAGTATGGCACAACGTTCAACTTCTTTAATCATTGTTTTAATTGACTTATTGTAACCATCATCGTCNGGTGAAGACAGATTTGGTAGATANGGCATATGTGCAGTTGTTGCAAATTTATCAATANTAGATGAAGNCAGTTTATCTTTGAANTNNTTGGCTTCAGATTGTTCTATATCTTTAGCAAACCAACTTCTTGGGCTTCTTGTAAAAATCTGAAANGCATTACATTTTCTTTGAANAGCATTGTCTACTGCATTAGAAATAGAACCTGAAATTGATACATGAGCGCCAATTTGCATACATTTAGAAAAAAATCATCTTAATTTAAATCAGCGATCACTCAACAGCACTATTTACATATTGAAATTTTTAAACTAAGTTGGAGAATTAAAGCATGGTAAATCTAGGTGTAGACGAAATTATAAAATATCCATTTCTTACAGAAGCTGGTCAATATCTTCAAGATAAAGGATTTACATTAGAACANTTTGGNACAGATTCTGATCTTAAAAAGGTAGTTGACAATGCATTTGATAGNATTTGCATTGCAGCTGACGGAAAAATATACAAATCTGAAACGTCCAACTCGACAAATCTACCAATGGAGGTTTTTTCTTTTCTGATTGCTGTAATTTTACTAAAGTTAACAGGAATGAATACATTGATACGACGTTTTTCACTAGCTGAGGCACGAAGAGCTGAACACTTTCTAGAAAAAGATCTTATGGATCATACAGATCAAACAAAAGAACAACTTGCNTTAAAAATAATGCAAGATCTTTTTTCTTTAAACAT
This sequence comes from Nitrososphaerota archaeon, assembly GCA_002698885.1. Lineage (GTDB taxonomy): Archaea > Thermoproteota > Nitrososphaeria > Nitrososphaerales > Nitrosopumilaceae > Nitrosopelagicus. The sequence goes on from PAAH01000016.1 coordinate 5,235, forward strand.
AAACAAAAGTAGTGACGATTTTTCTATCCCTATATCTGATTATTTAAAACACTCAATAAATTTTCACGAAAGAGAATGGAAAATTATCAACAGAAAAGTTTCTGATGGAAAAGTNTTCTTAACATCTCATGAAACAGTGCGGTTGGTTAGAAAGGAACTTGATCGACACATAACTTCGAAAATTAATTCATCATCAATCCCACCAATGCTAGAGGGATTTGAAGATTATGTTGAGAAATTAAAGTCGCTTGCAAGAAAATTTGAAGTAAAAACAATAGAATCAACTGAGTATCCTCCGTGCATCAAGCATGCAATAGAAGTTCTTGAAAAAGGAGAAAACTTACCACATTCTGGACGATTTCTATTGGGAACTTATTTACTTCGAAAAGGTCAAACTGTTGAACAAATTGCACCTTTATTCAAAAATGCACCAGATTATAATGAAAAAGTAACATTATANCAACTAAATCATCTTGCAGGTAATTCCGGCTTGACAAAGTATGCATGTCCATCATGTGAAAAAGTAAAAAGCCAGGATCTTTGTTTTGCTACTGAAGAGTGTGATAATATTATTAATCCAACCCAATTTGGAAGAAAACGATTGTAAATGCAAGAAAAAGATATCGAATTTTTAGAAGAATCGTTTAAACAATTTTACTTTGAACATTTTGATCTACTTCACGTACCAGAAAATCCTAATCAACGAGAATTTGGATTTCAAAAATTTAATTCTGGAATGAAACGACATATTTCATTAAAAACAGACAAAGATCTTCATCTTTTATTAATGCAAAATACACCTTCAGATCTTTATTGTTCAAATGCACGCTATTCATTTCCAAACCTTCCAATGTCTGAAAAAGACTGGCAGAATGCTGATTTAATATTTGATATTGATGCAAAAGATCTACATTTGGATGTAAGAAATGAGCATTGTTGCATTAAATGTAGTGACTGTTCTGAAATTTCACCATTAAAAACAAACTGTCCAAAGTGTGAATCAAGCAAGATTTCAATTATTTCCTTAACATGCAAATCATGTATAAAAGCTGTAAAAGAAGAAGTAAGAAAACTTGATGAAATTCTAACTAATGATTTTTCTATTGACAAAAATGATGTAAAGACATTCTTTTCTGGAAACGAAGGATTTCATTTACATGTTAAAAGTACATCTTATCAAGACTTGGGTTCCAAGGAAAGAGCTGAACTTACTGATTATATTATGTTTCGGGGAATAATACCTGAAACTTTAGGCTTCAAAAAATTTAATCCAGAAAAATCATCATTCCCAAATTATGATGACCTTGGTTGGAGGGGACGGGCAGCAAAACAGATGTATACAACAAAATCTAAAAAATCTGAATCNGTAAAACAAATAATTTCTAGTGGTTATACAAATTTTCAAAAAAACCTTGAGGAGATGAAAGAGCAAATTGGAGTAAAGATAGATCCAAATGTTACAGTTGACATACATAGAATATTTCGACTCGCTGGCTCGATTAATAGTAAAAGTGGTTTAACTAAGATTTTGGTTGATGACTTGGAGAAATTTGATCCATATGTTGATGCATGTCTTTTTAATGATGAAGAAATTACTCTTCGTGCAAACTGNCCTATTTCATTTACTCTAAAAAATAAAAATTTTGGGCCATATAGNAATGAAANTACAACAGTACCAAGATTCGCTGCGATCTATATGATCTGCAAGGGAGTTGCCTCTTTAACGTAGTTTTTCCCAAAAAAATCACGTTTTTACTCATAAGATATTAATTGATGAAAAAGAGATCGAGATGAGTTATGTATAGTGCAGAAAAGCAAGATGGTGACGCACCACCACCAGATGCTGGCAAAATAATTCGATTAGGAATAGTTGCTTTAGTTGGAGTTGTAATTTTTGCATTGGCAGGAAACTCTGCTGTAATTTTCTCCATGAATGTTACTGAATTTGCTGATACTTTCACGAAACCACTAATGTTCTCATTGATTGCAGGCTTNGTATTAGCAGGAATAGCATTAATTCGCGTGAACGTAGCAAGGCGTTCATCATTAACTTGGTTTTTTATCAAAGTNGCAATTAATNTACTTAATAGAACNCCAAATGTTGAAAGTANCNAATTAATNCCAAATTANAGAGATTTCAAATTATCTGGAGCTCATTTTGCAATTTGGCAAATAACAAAACTCTTGTTATTTGGTGCATTTTTTGCAAATTTAATGTTCGGTTTTGGAATAGTGTATTTGCTTGATGGTAACGATCTTGGATTAGAAAGTATAACCACAATATTCTCTCTGCCATTTGTTACACCATCATATGATCCATCATTTGCAATGGATAACGTAACACCAATGATACCAGGTTTGTTGTTGATTNTTCCACCAATTTTAGGTGCAATTGGATTGCGTTTGCTTCTATACGTAGGACTNCATTCNATCATCGGAGTTGCAACATCATACATNCATGATTCTACTGATGGAAAGCCAAGATATCTGAATTATCTTTCAACAATTGAAGCAATAATTGGAATTGGAATTGTTTGGGCTGCATTTAACATGTTCTTTACTGATACAATTGATTATAATACCAGGTATGCTATAGGTGGAACTTTTGTTGTTGGNTTTGCATTAATTGCATTTTCAATTTTTGATAGAATGCGTGCCAAAGTTCTAACACATATGTTCAAGAGAGATGTCTATATTCGTGTAATAACAATTATCGCAATTGCATTAGTAGTTGGAATAGCTATAAGTGTTAATAATAGTGTAGCAGATGCAAAAAAGATTGAATATCTTGGACCATACACAGCACAGCAAATAGGTGTGAATAGATATCTTGGTGAATTACAATATGTTACTGAGAATACNCACGAAGTAANCATTCCTTCTGTGAATCCAAATAATATTGCAAGTTATGTAGAAGATAATGACGATGTATTAAGTAAAATTAGAGTCTGGGATTGGAATGCAGCCTTTGCAAAATTAAANCCAGAAATTGGTCTAATACCGTACGTTGATTTTGAAGATAATGATATTCTTAGGTTTGATGATAAACTATACTGGACTGCATCTATGAAACCAATACTACCATCTTCAGTCAGCCTTGAAAACCAATGGTATAACGAGCATCTTGTTTATACTCATGTGCCTGATGGCTTTCTAACTTTAGAAGCAACAAGTGGTCAGATTGTAGATAGTGCTGAATTATTTGAACAACGAGCAATCTATTATGGTGAAGGAGGATTACTTGATGAAACGTGGTCTGGATATCCAGTTAACCGTACAACAAGTGCCGAACTAAACAATGCAAAGTATGAAGGTGCTGGAGGTGTAGATGTACCTCCACCATTAAGTTGGATTTTTGAACCAAACTTTTTGCTTTCATATCCGGGTGAGTCTGTACACATAATGAGATACAAGGATGTAAATGAAAGAATGCANACNCTGTATCCATACTTTTTGTATAATCTATTTGGAAAAGAATTAGATTCNTANCCTGTAACTGATGGAACAAGTACTTACTGGTTAGTNCCACTGATTGTTGGATTTGATACAAGTGATATTCCATATTCGGCAGGAAATCCGTATCTAAGATTAGCTGGATATGGATTGATTGATACCTACAATGGTGATATTAGTTTAATCAAATCTGGCGATGACTTTTTTTCAAACATGATGATGTCACAATATCAAGATGACATTATTGAAACTCCTGCATGGTTATCAGAACAGATAAGATATCCAGAAGAACTATTCAAGTGGAAGACTGAGATGTATAACATCTATCACGTTACAGATGTGGAAACATTCATTCAAGCAAACGAATTCTATGAAATTCCAAGAGGTTTGGATACATACTATATTGAAGCCAAGCCACCAGGATTTGAAGAACCAGAATTTGTAGGTCTCTTATCACTGGAATTACGAGGTTCACAAGGTCGTAACTTGGCAGGATACATGGTAGTTCAGAATGATCTTGCAAACTTAGGCCAAATGACATTCTATGAAGTTCCATTGGATTCTGAAACTAAACTTCTTGGACCAAGTTCTGTTCGTGAAGCACTAGACAAAGACCCTGACTTTGCACAACTAAAGACACTTTTACGAAATCCAAGAATTGGGGATAACATACTGTATCAAGTAGGTGAACATGATACTTACTTTATTCCAGTTTATACTGCAGGAGCAGGTGGTGCTGTTGCACAATTAGGAACTATTGCAGCAGTTGGTGCAGCATTTACAGGAGAATATTATGTTGGATTGGGTGAAACTCAAGAACAAGCATTTGAAGCATACTTGCAAAAACTTTCTGGCGTGGTACCTGCACTANCTGGTNCTGATGGTGTCATCCAACTTGACAGAGATNAAAGAATTGAGAAAGTATTGGTAATATTTGAAGAAAAGGGCTTTGCATTAATTACACCAACAACAATGCAGATACCATTATCATTTGAGGAAGGTCAGATTGTATATTATACAGATTCAGACTTTGAAGCTACTGAANCTCTTGTGAATNAATTCCTTGAANAATCTTCAAACACTAACAAGAGAATACTCATGTGGGAAGAAGNCTCTACAATTAATCTAGGTACAATTACGATAGTAGATTCAATCCCTGAGATGCATTATATTTCAATTCAGATTGGTAAATAATTAACAATCTAACTATCAATAATGAAATTTATTAGAAGATTTGTATGATATTTTATGTTACTAGTTATAGATAATGGCTCTGTATTTATTACAAAAGTTTCAAGCATTCTTTCTAGTAATAATACAAAATATACGATAATTCCTTTTCACCAAATCGCTCAGACAGATTTGAATAGATTTGATTCTTTTATTTTATCTGGTAGACGAGAAAACGACCAAAAAATGAACGCAAGTAACTCAGAAATCATTAACCATGCAGTATCTGAAAAGAAATCATTACTTGGAATATGNTATGGAGCAGAAATTCTTGCCTTAACGCTTGGTGGCACTATTCGTAAATTAGATGGAGTAGTCAAAGGACTANACACAGTAGATATCACAAANCAGAACTCACTTTCTGAGAAAGAAATTCAAGTGTATCAAAGCCACAGTTATGAGATTGCAAAGTTAGGGTCACAATTACAAAGCTTTGCAAGTTCTAATTCATGTCAACATGAAATAATTAAACATCATATTTTACCAATTTATGGAACACAGTTTCATCCTGAGATGAGTGAAGATGGTAAGAAGCTAATTCAGGCATTCGTAGATTTATAGATTGAAATATAGTTCAAAATTAGAAAATTTTATGGTAAAAAAGCTAGATTTGACAACAAACGAAAAAGGAGAGATCACTTCACCAACATATGTTGAAATTGTTTCAAAAATTAATGAAATAATTGATAAGATCGAAAACTGATCATAATATCAAAAAATGCGGAGTGCGGGATTTGAACACGCGACCTTCAGCTTGGGAAGCTGACGTCATAACCGAGCTAGACTAACTCCGCGCGTCTCAATTTTACTGATCAGGATTATATACGTTAACTAAGAATTAGTACTATGGATGCAAAGTGTCCTGAATGTGATCTAGTAGCAATTTTAGACGATGATTGCACCAAAATTAAATGTCCTCACTGTAATTTTGAATC
>PAAH01000017.1 GCA_002698885.1 Nitrososphaerota archaeon
GTATAGTAGAATGTGTTGAATGCTGTCATGAATGATGTTCCAGATTGTGTTTGTAGTACTGTGTTATCACGAATTTCTCTCAAGAACTGTACTTGTGGAGCCATCTCAGAGCCATATGCTGCAGTTGCAATTAGGCAGCCACCACCTTTTTCTTCTTGTGCAACAACACACTTACCATCTTCAAGAACTGTTCCTTCACCACACATTGGTTGAGGTTCTGGTTCTGGTTCTGGTTCTGGTTCTGGTTCTACTATTGCTACTGGTTCTGGTACTGGTTCTGGTACTGGTTCTGGTACTGGTTCTGGTACTGGTTCTGGTACTGGTTCTGGTACTTGAACAACTGAAGCACCACCACTTCCTCCAGTATAAGTAAACGTAGTTTTACCTTCATTGTTATTGTATGTTGCCGTGATTGTATAATCTCCAGATGATGTCATTGCACCACCAGGAATAATAGTAGTTGAAAAATCTCCGTCTCTATCAATCATTACTTGATCAAGTCCAACTAGAGAACCATCTTCTTTTTGTACTTTAATAGTTACAGGCATTTTGAATTCTGAAACTATTGAATCTTTAATATGACCTGAAACTGTTATAACTCCAGTTTCACCATATGCAGGAAAATCTGTTTCAATTGAAACTGGTGGTACATTACTCTGAGCACTAGCAACTCCAGTTAGCCCATATGAGACAATTGATATAGCAAGTAATAAAATTGCAAATGTTCCAGTTAATTGCATTTATGATAATGCAATATTGGACCTATTTATTATTGAAGGATGAAAAAATTGACAAAAATAAGACAAATTTTATTATTTTTTGTATTCTTAAATAAAAATACTAGTCAAATACATTACAACTAATCCTAATCCAATACCAAGGATGATTGATGTGTTAGATAGAGTATTTTCATTCTCTTCTCGAATATACTGAATAATGGATACAACTACTTGAAAAATTGCACCCGCTCCTATTGACAAAAATACTACGGTTGAAAACGGCGAATAAGAAAATCCTCCTATCCATGTACCAAAAATTGCTGGAGTTCCTGCAACAAGTCCAAGACCAACTAATCTCAAAATCATGGCTTTTGTTCTTGCCATGGGAGCAGCAATTGCAAATCCTTCAGTTGTATTATGAATAGCAAAACCCACAATTAGAAAAGTACTCAATGCAACTTGCCCAAGTGCTATAGCAGCACCTACAGCCAAACCTTCACCAAAATTATGAAATCCTATTCCTACAGCAATCATCAAAGAAATTGCTAGTGGCTTTGATATTTTGGAAAATTGTGATTTTTTGACTAAACTGTTTCCTATAGAAAATAGAATTAAAAATGATAATATGACTACTGTTGCAATTAGTAATTGACCATTAAAAATGTCTGACAGATGACTCTGAGAAATCTCTGATGCCTCCTCAATTGCGTCAAAGGCTAAAAAGAGAAGTAATCCTACTGTAAAAGCAAGGAAAAATCTGTATTTTGAACTTCCGAGTTTTTGAATAAATGAAAACCATAAGAGTCCAATCATTATCGGTACTATGCCAATTAGAAATCCAATTAATCCTAGATAACCAATAAGTTCTGTATTTACTTCAAGTCTAAGTGATGCTGCATCTACAGATTTTTCAAACCGTGTTCCATCATCAGTTGTAAGACCAATACTATATGGCTGACCTTCATTCCAATCATAAGGAATTCTAACCAATGCTGTTTCAAATTTACTTAGATGATTATCAGGTTCTATTGCTGCAGGTTGTATTCTATCATTAACATCAGCTACTGCGATGTTAACATCAATAGGACCAGTGTTTCTAACTATTACTTGTATCTCGCCATCAACAAAATCAATTTGTTCTAAATGAATCTCAGGTAAGACTATACCAAATTCAAGAAAATTGGTACCCGGACCCATCAAGAAAGCAATTACAATTGCTAAAAGTATTAACGGTACAATAGCACTTAATGCAATTTTATAATTAGAAACTTTTGACATAATTAATTTTCATCACTATAATTTTTTTCAGAATCTTTAACTAAGAAAGAACCAACCCAGCCTTTTTCAGAAAATTCTGTGTTGTGTGCATGAAACATGTATAGTCCAGGATACTTGTATTCAAATTCAATAATTTCTCTTTCACCCTGTGACATTGTTAGCATATCATTGAAACCAGATGGAACTGTATCAGTTCCTGCAGGATAGTGATGAAAAAGTGTTCCATGTAGATGAAAATTATTTACTGGATCAAATTCTAAAATATTTACTACATATGCACGAATTAATTCATTTGTTGAAATTTCTACTGGATGATGTTGATAATAGAATGGAACTGTATTTGCACCATAAAAATTGTTTTCTCCATCAAAGTCTGTATCTAGTCCATTTAGAATGAATACTAATTCATCAGCAGATACTCTTCCTTCTTTTGGATCTACTATGTATGCACCATAAAGTCCATGAGCAATATGCTCTTCAACAGGATGAACATGACAATGATACAGATGTAAGCCTACAGGTTCAGCAAGAAATTCATAAATGAACTTTCCACCAGGGCCAACATTTTCAAAAACACCATCCATTTCTGCTTTATGAATTCCATGAAAATGCATAGTATGGGATTTTGAACCTTCATTTGAGAAATGTACTCTAACAAGATCACCTTCTGTAGCACGAATTGTTGGACCTGGAACACTTCCATTAAAAGTCCAGACATTATAAAATACTCCAGGCGAAACTTCCATGACCTGATCATCCCGTGCAGTAATAGTGAATTCTCGCAGTATAGTACCATCTTCTAATTCGGAAACAGTTCCATAATCAAATTCCCGTAAATAAGACTCTGGATCAAATTCCAATGTCTCCCCAGTATAACCAATTGGATCAATTACATCACCCGTAGTTTGAATTGCAAGTCCAGTATGTGTCAAAAATGTTTTTGGCTCTACTGCAGCATCAGTAACTGCAGGAATGACAAAATATAATGCTGAGATTACTGCAACAGATGTTAATATCATAAACATTTTTTTTGATCGAGTATTTTGTTGCAATAAAATTCGGTTAATTCTTCAATATTTAAAAATTTAGCCTTGGCTAAGTTTTTTAGCCTCAACTAACTTTACAAATTAGGTAGAAGAAGAAATAATTGTAATTCTTAAACAAATTTAACTCTGGATTTGGGGAATAATTTATGGCAAATAAAACAAAGTTTTTGGTAGTTATTGGAGTATTAATTGGAATTGGAGCAGCATTGTTATTTGTTGGTTCTCAATCAATAACTGCAGACATAATTATTCAAGAAGGACAGATAGATGAAACAAATTCAATAAGAATTGAGGCAATGTTAGATCCAGAAATAAACACTGAAGGAGTATTTGCAGTACAAACATTAGAGGAAACTAAGGAACTAATTTTAGCTACAGTTTTTGACCCAAATGGAGTAAAAATAANCGAAACTTCAATTAACCAAAATTCATTTGAAGAAATTTTTGAGATATCTTCAATTGGGACATATACACTAGTAATTGAAGCACAAAGTGATTATGTAATTAATGTTGTAGGTGGAATTGGACATGTTCCTGATAGTTCATCATATTCTATATCAATGGCAGGATTTTTCATGTTACTAGCAGGTATGATAAGTGTATTAGTTTTGGGAGTAATTTTAGTAAAAGAACGAAAAAAGAAACTTAATTGAGAAAACTGTCCATTTTGGCAAGACCATCTTCAACATTTTTGTAATTATGACCAGATTCCATTATCTCAGATAGTTTTTCAGAATCAACAGAATATTGAACATTATCTAAACTTCCATCTTGACTGACAAATTTATGCTGTATTAGATATGATAGTTTATCCTGTAGATCTTCTGGCATAATACCAAATTTTTCAGATAGGAATGTACAATGTTTTGGTCCATTTTCCATCTCAGCTAAGATTTCTGATATTTCTGGATCAAATAAATTATCAATGATTTTTTTTGCTTCCAAGTCTGATTTCTCCATGAGATAATGTCAAATTTTTGATTTATAATACTATTCGAAAATTATTCTTGAGATTACGCACAATTTCAGCATGGTTTTTAATGGGGTAACAAAGAATCTTGCTTACTTGAGTACACAATACGAAAATCTTATCAGAATTCTAGGAAACGATATTCCTGGTGAAAGAAAGATNCTGGTNGGACTTACACAAATTCGTGGTGTTGGGATAATGTTTGCAAATTCAATTGTTANTCATCTAAAAATTGATCCTAATTCAAAAATTGGTAATCTTAATGTTGAACAAGTTACATCTATTGAAAAAATAATTGAGAACCCAGAATCAGCTAATTTTCCTGTCTGGTTTTTAAATCGTAGAAAGGATGCTGAAACNGGAAAAGACTTGCATTTAGTTACTTCAGATATAGCATTTAATGTTAGAAACGATATTGAACGGGAAAAAAGTGTATTCAGTTGGAGAGGTTACCGACATATGTTTGGATTAAAAGTTCGTGGTCAACGAACAAGATGTACTGGACGTAAAGGCGGTGCAGTAGGAGTTGCAAAAGGTGGAAGAGTTATGCCAGCAAGAGGTGGAGCAGGAGCCCCACCAGCTGCAGAAGGAGATGCTGCACCAGCTGCAGAAGGAGCTGCTGCACCAGCTGCAGAAGGAGCTGCTGCACCAGCTGCAGAAAAGAAAGAAGCACCTCCAGCAGAAAAGAAAGAATAGGTGTAAACAATGGGAGATATTAAAAATTTTAGAAGAGTCTGGAAAAAACCAAAACGTCCACTTAATTTTGATTTGAAGATGGATGAATTGAAAATTTTAGGAACATTTGGATTAAAAACCAAGCGAGAATTATGGAAAGCGAGAACCGAATTATCACGTGTTAGAAATCAAGCTAGAACTCTTTTGGCTTTAAGACAAGATGTAAGAGAACAAAAAGAACCAATTTTGATGAATTCATTATCTAAAGTAGGATACGTGCAATCTGATGCAACATTAGATGATGTCTTAAATCTTGAAATAAATGATTTGCTTGNTCGTAGATTACAAACAATAGTTCAGAAAAAGTTTTACTTTAAGACTCCATACCAAGCAAGACAAGCAGTTTCTCATGGTCATGTGTTAATTGGAGACCAAATTGTAAACATTCCATCATATNTTGTTAANGTTGATGAAGAAGANAAAGTAAAACTTACTTCAGAATCAGTTTTTAATGAAATTTTATCAAAACCAGAATCTGACTTGGGTAGTCCTGAAACTGAAAATATAGAAATTTCTACGGAAGTACCTGCTGAAGAAGTAAAAACTGAAGTACCTGCTGAAGAAGTAAAAACTGAAGTACCTGCTGAAGAAAAAGTTACTCCTGAACAACCATCTAATTAGATTTTAAAGCAGAAATTCTTTGATATTCTTTTTCAATTAATTCTAATAGTTTTTCTGAAGTCATTCTACTTTTTAACAAAGATGCAATCATACATCCTCCAGCTCCAGCACCTTCCTTGACAAACCCTTCAGAATATGATCTTAATCCAGCAAACTTTGATTCACTTAAGAGAGGATTTACTGATATCACAGGTATGTCGTCTATTTGTTTGACTGTTTCTAAAAACTTGGCATCATCATCATCAAGAATGTATGAAGTACATCCTATTGCTGTATTTTGTTTATTATATCCAATTCTTTTTGCAAATGCAAGTACTGCCGTCATCTGTGTCCCACCAGCCAAAATTACACGTGTANTTTTTGATGATTCAGATAGTATTCCAGCAACAACTGGAATCATTGGATCGCCNAATTCAGAAATTACATTAATTGGATCATCTGATTTTAGGCGTTTTAGAGCGTTAGANACTGTTTGNTTTTTAATTTCAATTGGATTTTTTGGCATGCTTGAGCTGACACTTGTGTTAATACCAAAACCTTTGAGAACCGCTAATGCTGTAGTTGTACCACCTGGTATACTTTCACCGATAATAAGACATTGATTTGGTTGTGAAATTGATCGCCCAATAATTTTTCCAAATTCTACCGCTTCAGATACTTTTTCAGGAGATAATGCTTTAGATTCCGAAATATTTTTACCAAATTCTAATTGTGAATCAAAATGAGGTATGTCAGGATGAATTTTGCTTCCTGCATTGATAATAAAATGAGGTATTTTTGCTGAATCAAGTGCTACTTTAGTTAATAATGCAGGAGTTGGTTTTCCATCAGGTGACATTGGAATAGTATCTATACACTTGCAGTGTCCATGTCTAAGAAATTCAGCATCTGCAGGTGATGTAAATTTTAAGAATTCTTTATCTGCTCCAGCAATAGTAATTCCAGGNATTTCAGACGTTTCAGTATAAGAAATTACAAGGCAGAAAGTAAATTGACTTTTTTCTAATGAATTGGTAAATTCCTTGGCACTTTCAATATTTCCATGATTGGATATTACCAATTTATCCACCCATTCTCATAACAAATTCTTCTTCAGAAATTGGCTGTATTACTGGATTTGTNTTTTTTTCNTTNGAAATAGTAGAAGTTGGNTTTGAACCATAATCATGNCCTGGATACATTACTAGTTTTTCATCTAATTTTGCAATTACATCAAATAGACTATGGTAAAGTTCCTTTGGACTTCCACCGGGAAGATCAACTCTTCCACAGTTTCCCACAAAAAGTGTGTCACCAGAGAAAATTTTACCATCACCAACTAGACAAATACTGTCTTTTGAATGACCAGGTGTATGATATACCAAAAGTTCTGAACAACCAAACTTGATCGAGTCTCCATCTTTGACGGTCATATCATTTTGTAAAGTTGATGCCTCATGTTGTACAATCTTAACACTAATTTCTGCTGCTAGTTCCTCATTACCCCTTGTATGATCATCATGCCAATGTGTGTTGACAATATACTTTGGGTTAAGATTTTGTTCTTCAATTATCTGAATTATTTTATCCAGTTCCCAAGATGGATCAATTACTATACATTCTTGGGTCGATTCATCCTCAACAATATACGAAAAATTCTGCATTGGACCTACTGAAATCTGATAAACTTTCATAGAATACCATCTTCTGCCTCTGGAGGTATTCCAATTTTTTCAACAAATATTTCACCTGTAAGATCTTTTCTCTTAGGAATTCCTTTTTTCATTTTATGAAATGTTACTGTCATATCACATTTGGTACAGATATTTGCAGTTTCACCTGTTTGAGGATCCAATCCGGATGGTACATCAACTGCAAACTTGAAGCAATTAGATTCATTAATGTAATTTATCGCTGATGCATATGGTTCTCTTATATCTCCTGTAATCCCAGTACCTAAAATTCCATCAATTATAAGATCTGGTCTAAAATCAATAGTAAAAGAATCTCCTGTCAATAATTCCACAGATTGCATTTTTTGTAAAATTGAAAAATTCCATTTACTCTCTTCAGTTTTGATCTTTTCTTGTGTGCCAAGAATAATTACAGTGACATTTGCACCATGACCAACTAGATGCCTAGCCATAACTAAACCATCACCACCATTATTTCCTAATCCAGCGAAAACTAGAATTCTTTTTCCCTCAACATCTCCAAATTTTTCTATCAAACGTCTTACTGCTGCAGCGCCAGCATTTTCCATCATAAATTTTTTCAAGAAACCCATGTCATGACCTTTATTTTCAATTTGATACATCTGTTCTACAGAGATTTCCATATTGTTAGAAAAATTCAAATTCAAATAAGAGCTTTTGCAAACGCCTTTAACTAAGATTAGTAGAAAAATAGTCAATGGGATTAAAAAATGTTAGAACGTCATTACCAATAATTTCTAAAGAGTTAGAAAAAACAAACTCTTCACGGGAGTTTTTAATTAAAAATAATCGTGCTGTGGTAATCAATTGTAGTCAGGCAATAATTTCTATTCATAAAAAAGATCTAGTTACAGCTAAAAACAAAATAAAAAAGGCAAAAGAGCAACTATTAAAATTAAAACAAAAAGCAACTGGTGATCTTGATAGATATGTTCTAACTCCTGAACAAGAACTAGTTGAAGCAGTATCGCTTTTATCAATTATAGAAGGAAAAGATATTCCATCTTACAAGTCACTCAAAGTTTCCGGCGAATCATATATTCTTGGTTTGCTAGACTGCATAGGAGAACTAAAAAGACAAGTTATAGATACAATTCGGGTTGGAAATTTAAAAAAAGCAGAAAGTTTGTTTGACATGATGGAAAATTTGTATTTGATGCTATATCCATTTGCAACCTATGACAAGATTGTCAAAGAAACAAGAAGAAAGTTGGATGTTAATAGGAGTTTGGTGGAAGATACAAGAACTATACTTACTGAAGAAATTAGAAGACAGAAATTAATTGAGACTATCAATAAAACCAAAAAATAATTTTAAGAAAATAATGCGGGCGATGGGATTTGAACCCACGAACTCCTAAGAGACTAGGCCCTCAACCTAGCGCCTTTGACCAGGCTGGGCGACACCCGCACAAACAATTTCATGCAGGGTTTTTATAATCCTTGATTGACTTTGAAAATGTGTTAGTACCTGTTAGATGTTTTACCTGTGGAAAATTAATTGCTGACAAGTATGAAGATTATCAAAATAAAATTAAAACAGGCGAAGAGCCACAAAAAGTTCTTGATGAACTCAAAATTGAGAGATATTGTTGCAGAAGAATGCTGTTAACCTCAGTACAAACCATTCANCAAATAATCCCATTTTATGAAGCAATGCACAAAAGAAACCAAGAAGTGCAAAGCGAGTTAGAATAGGTTGCCAGAAATTACATCANTAACAGGAAGAATTCTTTACAATAGTCGNGGTAGTAAAACTATCGAAGTTGATATAATAACTGATAATAAATTTCTAGGAAGAGTTTGTGCACCATCAGGTGCAAGTGTTGGAAAATATGAGGCGGTAAGTTTTCCTAATGATAAACCTGAACAAAGCTTATCAATTCTAAATGAGAATTCTGAAAAATTTCTTGGGTGTGATGCATCAAATCTAAAATTAATTCATGATACTGTAAAATCTATTGATAACTCAGATAACTATTCAGGAATTGGTGGTGCATGCGCATTTGCTATAACTATTGCAGCAGCAGAATCTGCTGCAAAGGCATTNGAAATNCCACTATGCAAAATAATAAACAAAAATNATGAACTGAAATTTCCCTTTCCGTTNGGAAACATACTTGGTGGGGGAGCACATGCAGGTCCTGGAACACCAGACATTCAAGAAATTCTGGTTGCATCAATTGGCGCAAAAAATTTACGAGAAGCGATAGACATGAACTTNCAAGTTCATAAGGAATTAAGAAACTTGATTCAAAAAAATGATTCATCATTTACAAATGGTAGAGGTGATGAAGGAGGTTGGGCACCAAAATACGATAATGAAAAAGCCTTAGAAATATCTGCAAAGGCAGTTGAAAGCCTTGGTTTTACTCTTGGAAAAGAAGTTTCACTAGGAGTTGATTTTGCATCATCCACACAGTGGAACGATAAAAGTCAAAAATACATTTATGACAGAGCGGGATTTGAAAATGATTCTGGCCAACAGATAGATTTTGCAGCAGGGATTATAGAAAAATACAAACTAATCTATGCAGAAGATGCAGTTCATGAAGAAGCATTTGATGATATGGCAGAATTAACAAAGAAATTCCCTGATAGAATGATAACAGGTGACGATCTTACAGTAACTAATACAAAAATTTTGAAGAAAGCTATTGAACATGGTGCATGTAATGCAGCAATACTAAAGGTTAATCAAGCCGGAAGCCTTTTTGATGCACTTGAATTTGCAAAAATGGCTAATGAAAATAATATAAAATTAATTACATCACATCGCTCAGGTGAATCAACAGACTCGCAAATTTCACATATTGGAGTGGGAACAAATTCAAAACTACTCAAAGTTGGTATTGTTGGAGGGGAAAGAGTTGCTAAATTAAATGAATTAATCAGACTTTCAGAGCATGATTTAATACATGGCATGACAAACTTTTAAAAATCACGATGAGCGAACAGACAGAAATTTCAGGTATAAAGAAGAAAGTATTATCTACTGGAATTAGAGTCGGAACATCTGTAAAAACTAAATTCATGCGTCAATATATCACCGAGTCAAGTCCAGAGGGACTTTACATGTTGAATATAGATATGACACTAGAGAGAATTAAGACAGCTGCAAAATTTATCAATCGTATGGACATAAAACGTGTGATTGTTTGTTCTGGAAGAGAATATGCAAATACACCTATTGAAAAATTTTGTGAAATGACAGGAGCAACTATGATGCTAGGAAGATTCATGCCAGGTACTTTAACAAATCCCTCATTGCCATTTTATACAGAACCTCAAATAATGCTTATTTCTGATCCTCAAGTAGATTCACAAGCAGTAATTGAAGCTACAAACGCAGGAGTTCCAGTTATTGGAGTTTCTAATACTGATAATCTAACTTCAAAATTGGATTTAGTAATTCCTGCAAATAATAGAGGTAGAAAGGCTCTTGCAACAGTATATTGGCTTCTTGCACGGGAAATTCTAATTCAAAAAGGTGAACTAACAGAAGATCAAGACATGAAATATGAAATTGATGATTTTGAGACTAAAATTAAAGACATGGAAGAAGACGAATCGTATTAGTTTCAGAAGCAGAATTATACAAGTACATTTTAAAATAATTATTTGACTTCAAAAGCATCAGCCCCAGGTAAAATAATTCTATTTGGAGAGCATTTTGTAGTACATGGTGTAANAGCAATATTATGTGCTATAAACAAAAGAGCAATAGTCATCTCGAAAAAAAATGAAACTCAAAATATTTTTATTAAATCATCCTTAGGTGAAAACACAATTNCAATTTCTGAATCATTAGANAACATAGAAAGTANGTTTAAACCATTTTTCTTCATTGCAAANAAAATAATTAATGAAAATAATTTTAGTAATGGANTAGATATAGAGATACAATCTGAAATTCCAATAGGGGCTGGNCTGGGTTCATCATCAGCATGTTGTGTTGCAGCAGNATTATCAATATCCAATTTATTTTCAAAACTTGACAAAAACCAAATTTTAGAGTTAGCGATAGAAGCAGAAAAAACTATATTTCCAAANACATCAGGTGCAGATTGTACAGTATCAGTATTTGGTGGAATAATTGATTATCAAAAAGATAATGGCTATGAAATTATAGAAACCAATCATGAATTTGATTTTATTGTTGTTAATTCAAAAAAATCACATTCAACTAACATCGTAGTAAATCGTGTGAATGAATTCAAAAATGAAAATAAAAAAATCTTTGATGACTTGTGTGGTGAAGAAAGTAAATTAATCGAAAAAGCAATTGATTCACTTCAAAAATTTGATCTGGAGACAATAGGAAAATGCATGGCACAGAATCAAATTTTTCTAGAACAACTAGGTGTATCAAATGATCTACTATTATCAATTGTAAAATTGGTGGAAAAGGAGACATTTGGAGCAAAAATTACGGGTGCAGGGGATGGCGGATGTNTTATAGCACTAACTGAAAAAAATAAAAAAGATTCCGTACTTGAACACATTAAAGTTGAATACGAATCATACCCAGTAACTATAGACAAGGTAGGTATGCAAGTTTTTAACACCAATTAGGAAAGAAATAATATGATTCTAATCAAACTTGGTGGCTCCATTATTACTAACAAAGAAAAGCCACTCTCATCTAGAAGAAAGACAATAAACAACATTATGAAGCAAATTAAGAAAATCAAAGAACCAAAAATTATAGTTCATGGTGGAGGATCTTATGGCCATTATTGGTCTGTCAAGTATGACATGCACACAAAACCTGCAAAGAACGATATGCGTGGCGTAGCCATTGTAAAGAATTCTATGGTTGAACTAAACAAGATAATTCTAGATATTGCAGTAAAAAATAGAATTAATGCATATTGCTTACCACCCACTGATTTTATGAATGGAAATAAACCAATTAAAAATAAAATTTTGACTATAAATGACATTTCAAAATCTGAACTAACACCAGTTACATTTGGAGATGCATTATGGTTTGGGCAAAAAAAATCCTACATTTTGTCAGGAGATGTGATAATGACTACAATTGCTAAAATACTAAAACCACGACTATCAATATTCGTTCTAAATGTTGATGGAGTATATTCTAACATTAAATCCAAAAAACTAATCTATGATTTCAAAAAAGATAGACCAAAAATTGCAACAAATTCCATGGATGTAACTGGAGGAATGACAAGGAAAATTACAGAGGCAGCCAAAATCTCCAAGGCTGGTATGAAAGTATTTTTTGTAAATGGCAACAAACCCAAAAGAATTTCCGATGCTGTAACAGGAAAAAAATTTGAGGGAACTATGTTTAGGAGTTAGAATGGACGAATATGTAATCCTAGTTGATGGGAACGATAATCCAATTGGAAAAGAAGAAAAAGTAAAATGCCATTTACCAGATGGCAAACTTCATAGAGCATTTACTGCGTTAATCTACAACAAAGATGGAAAATTACTTCTAACACGAAGAAGTGATTCAAAGATGCTATGGCCAGGTGATTGGGATGGAACTGTTGCAAGTCATCCTAGAGAATCTGAGAGTTATGTATCATCAGCTGAGCGTAGAATGCCTGAAGAGATTGGCATAACATGTGAAATGAGTTATGTNAATAAATTCGAGTATCATGTTCCCTACAAAGANATTGGNTCAGAAAATGAGGTTTGNGGAACATTGATGGGAGTTCTAGATGATTTTGANGAGTCATGTTTGATAAAAGATGANATTTCTGAAATTAGATGGATTNCACCTAATGAATTAAAGACNGAATTAGAAAATAANAGNGATNTTTACTGTCCATGGATGGTCATCGCATTATACTTTCTTGANGAGTGCAAATCTGATACAAAAGAAAAATTCAATTCGTTAATCTCANANTGGACTACAGATGAATTGAAGACTACATATGAAAACGCAATTAANCATTACATTCCTCAAGACAATTGGAGATTAGTAAAATGAAGGGATCTGATTCAATTAAAAAAAATGCGGTTTTGGTAAACAAATTTTTGAGAAAAGAGCTCAAAGGTGAACCAAAGCAACTGTATGATGCTGCAGCACACTTGATTATACACGGAGGAAAACGCCTTAGACCATATCTGGTATTGAAGAGTTGTAAGGTTTTAGGTGGAAAACAATCTGATGCTATGGCGGCAGCAAGCTCAGTTGAAATGATTCACAATTTTACACTGGTTCATGACGATATTATGGATAATGATGAAATGCGGCACGGAGTACCAACTACTCATAAGAAATTTGATATGCCATTAGCAATTTTGGCAGGCGATGTTTTGTATTCAAAAGCATATCATACAATATCTGCAAAGTCAAATCTATCAACAAACTATACTTCACAACTTGTGAAAAAACTATCAAAAGCATGTGTAGAAATTTGCGAGGGTCAGGTAGATGATATCAAACTTGCTGAAAACAAGCGAATTCCAACTGAACAAGAATACATCAAAATGATAGAGAAAAAAACCGCGGTTCTTTTTGAGGTATCATGTGCAATGGGTGCAATATGTGCCAAAAAGAAGCCAAAAGACGTGAAAAACCTTTCATCGTTTGGACGTAATCTTGGAATTGCATTTCAGATAACAGATGACTTGATTGGAATAATGGGTGATAGTAAAATTACTAAAAAGCCTGTAGGAAATGATATTCGAGAAGGGAAAAAGTCACTACCGATACTTCTAGCAATTCGAAAGGCAAAAGGAAAAGACAAACAAAAGATAATCAAAGTTTTTGGAAAAGCTAATGCTTCAAAGAAAGATGTCCAAACTGCAGTAAACACAATCCGCTCATTGGGAATTGAAGAAGTAGTTAGGAAAAAAGCACTTGGTTATGCAAACAAAGCAACAAAATCACTTGATTCCTATTCCGGAAGTAATGCAAAAGAAATGATCAGTCTATTAGACTTTGTTGTAAAACGAAGTCTTTAGCAGAATTTCTTAAGATTCTAAATCCTCAACATCAAGAATGTATTGGTTTACACATTCCTGTGTTTGATTAGAATTGTGATCAAGCATTTCCTCTCCACATGTAGGGCAGATTAACTTGCTTCTAGATGCATATACAACTGGGTTTCTTGCTTCTCTTGTAAAACGCCATAAGCATTTCTCTCTCTTTTCTTTGTGATGATTTCTTAGATCCTCATTGCAAATTGGACATGCCGTAGTTATCATGCTATCTCAGGTGGGATATTAGCTGTTTTAACAATTTCAGTAGACTCGATTAAGAAATAGAAGAAAACATCAATAGTTTTAGTTATTTTTTAGTAGGAATAGAAAATTAGCATTTTTTCTCATTTTCTTAAAGTCAGAATCTTTTTGAATTTTTTCTATAAACTTCATATGGTCATGTTCGTGGTCATGTGATGCATCAAATTTTAATAATTTAGAAACTAGATTACATGTTTGTTTTTCATCATTTTGTCTTGCAGTAGATTTTGATTTGTAGTATACTGCATTCATTTCTTGTGGATCTTGT
>PAAH01000018.1 GCA_002698885.1 Nitrososphaerota archaeon
AGAACTTATTGCAGGAATAGATCTGGGAAAGTAAATCTGTGTTATCAGTGATGCACGATTTGTTAGACTATTCAAAGCAAATATTGTGCCGTTCTTAAAAGAGTTGTAAATTATTATACCTAACAAAAGGTAGATAGGAAAATTTGGAATATCAAACTTAAACATAGTAGAAAAAACAAAGTAAAGTACACTTAACATTAACAGAGGTTCTATGACACTCCATAGCACACCTAATATTGAATTTCGATAGCGAAGTTTAAGATCAGAGATAGCAAAATTAAAAAGAATTCCTCTATTCTTCCACATTTCCTCACGAATTGATGTCATATTGTATTTTGGAATTTTCTCGAATATAATATACTCTACAAATATGAGTTATAGTTTAGCTAAAAATTGAGATGCCTAATTTTGATTTTCAGAGTCTTCAATGTTTATAGAATAATTCCAACCTAGATTTGGATTATAAAATGGGTCACCATATTTCACAACTGACCATTTTTTAACGAAGCTGTCATGATTCTCCACCGGTATGAAAAGTCTAACTGCCTGTCTAATCTTTGTTGAACCATCATGTCGCAAGATTGCTTGTGGAGTATAAATTATCTTAAAACCAAGTTCTCTAATTTTGAAACAAAGATCAGAATCGCCATAAAAGACATCAAATTGTTCATCAAAACCAGAAATATTTTCAAAAATTTCCCTCTTAGTTAAAAGACATGCACCTGTAACAGAAGAGCATTCCCGCATGAGATTTATGAAGTCAAACTGTGTATCACTTTGGAATGATTCATGATCAAATGGATGGAAAAAGAATCCATTTTTTAAAAATACCATTCCAGCATGTTGAATTTTATTTGTACGATAAATTAGCTTAGCACCTACTGCACCTACATCTTTTTGTTGACAAACACTAACCATTTCATTCAACCATTGTGGCATTAATGCTTCTGTGTCATCATTTAGAAAAAGTAAGTATTCACCACTTGAATGAGAAAAAGCAACATTATTCATTTTTGAAAAATTGAAATTATCATCATAACTTATTACCTTGTATGGAAGTGATTTCAAAAATTGTTTGGTTTCGGTCTTTATTGAGTTATTATCAATGATAATGATTTCATAATTTTCATAATCAGTATTATATTCTATACTTCGAAGACACTTTCTAAGAAGAAACCCATTATCTTTAGTAGGAATTATAATACTTACTTTTGGTTGCTTGTCTAGTCTAAAATTAATTTCATAGTGATCATTTTTCGAACTCTGTTGAATAGAAGAATTTAAATTTCTTATTTCTAAAATCTTAGGAATAATTTTTCTTAATTCCACAGATTTATTCTCTTCTGAACTATACAAAATTGAACGTATATGAAATATTTTTTCAGCATTTTCATAAGATTGATACAAAAACCAGAGAAAGTTTTCTCCATGGAAAGATTCGTTATACTCAATTTTCATTAATAATGATCTTTTTACAAAAAACAAATTTCCCATATAATTCCTAAAAAGCGAAAGATATGGAGACCAATCAGGCTTGAAAAATGGTACTTCATCATTTTTGTAGAGTATCTCCTCGTCTGAATAGAATAAATCAGATGTGGGATTTTCTAATGATTCGTTAATAATTTGATTAAAACAATTTTTTTTAAGAAAAACTGTTTCATCTAAGAACCCAACTGTATCACCAGAAGTTAACTCTAATAATTCTGAAAACAAAAAATCTTCATTTGGATTTAGAAATTTTAAATTAATAGATATATCATTGATTGTTTTTGTGTTTATTAGTTCTTTTATTGTTTCAAAAGTATTCTGATCATCTGTGACAATAACTAATTCAAATTTACTAAACGATTGTGTCAAAACTGCTTCGATACATTTTACTAAAGTTTTTGACTTTTTTCTAATAATTAGTACAACACTAAGAGGATTATCATGTGTTGAAAGTTGAGGAGATATAGATTGTTCTTCTTGTTTTGCCTTCCAAATTTTGTACTGTGTTTTTTTGTCTAAAGGCTTTTTGATGGTAAGTTTTTCATAATTGTCTTTTGGCCTTAAAATATCTAATTTTTGTTGCTTTACCTGGCTAGAACCAAATCGTAAAAAATAGAGAAACCCATATTCTTGTATAATCTCAACAGACGTCTTGTAAAGATAGGCTAATTTTTTAAAAAAATTGTTTTCTCCCATTTTTAATCACTTGATGAAACCTTTAATTTTCTCTCTTTACGATTTTTTTCTAGCCACTTTGTTAATGGAATCAAATAATCATTAACATCTGGATCGTCTAGTCCTTTGTCTAATGACCACTCTATTAATTCATCAAAGTCCATTTGAACTATTGATGAAAGAAATCTACGTTTTAGTTTGTTGTTATTGAGACAAATTGTAGTAAGTGTACGTCTTGCAGATTTGTCATATTCATCTTCAAAATTTTGATTTTCGTCATTCTGATAATTCTGACATAAATCCAGTATACCTTCTGCAGTAAAACTCCAAGAAAATTTTTGTGAGCGTTCAAATCCTTTTTTTGCTATGTCTAGTCGTAGTTCTTCATTATTTGTAATTTCAATTATTTTTTCACAAATGTCATCAACATTTCGTGGGTCAACAAATAGACCTCCTTCGCCAACAACTGCAGGAGGACTGAATACATTTGATGTAATTACAGGAATCTTACATGCCATAGCTTCAAGCATTGGTAATCCAAACCCTTCATGCAAAGATGGATTAACTAATACATCTGAGCATTGCAATAACGTGATTAGATCATTTTCTGGAACAAAACCTAGAATATGAATATCTTCTATTGGCTTGGCTCTTTTTTGAACGTGCTCGTCATTTTTTCCAACAACAAGTAATTTGTGAGGTATGCCTGATTCTTTTGCCTGTTGGAATGCATCAAAAAGTCTAAAAATATTTTTTCTTGCCCAATTTGCTTCGCTAATATGTATTAGATAAGGTATATCATCAATTTTGTATTTAGCTAAAATCTTTTTTCTTTTTGAATCTTTTTCATCATCACCAATAGGTTTGAACAAATCATGATCAACACCATATGGAATAATGGAAATTTTTTGTTCTGGNATTTTCAAATATTCAATTAATTGATCTTTTTCCGGTTGATTAGAAACATGAATATGACTAACCTTTGTCTCATCATCATTCCATTTTTTTAATTCATTTTTAATTATTGGTTCATTTTGTTTCCAATCGCTATTACTCTTGTAAACTTCTCTTCCTAGTACAACTTCATCAATTCCAACAATACCTATTATGAGATTTTTATTATGTAATGATGCATCTAATGGAAATTTGTAACCCCCCATATTTGGAATAATAGTACAGTCATAATGTTGATTGATATCACCAAGACCAGCATCCTGAAGTAATGACGCAGTTATTGTAAATGATTTTGTATCATTCATTTTTTTTGCTAATTCAAAATATAATTTTCTAGTAATTAGATTCAGACTTGTTGCTTGAGCAAAGGAGCCATAATCAATTGGCATGTTAATTCTAAGCATTTGAATATCACTACTTTTTGTATTTTCTACCAAGAAGTTTATCGAGCTTTGATAATATTCGAAATGCAAAACTATCCTGCATGGCTTTAATCACCTCATCTTTGTCTTTTAGGGCATTTTCTAGGTATTCGTCCTTCTCTTTTATTGCATTTTCTAGGTATTCGTCCTTCTCTTTTATTGCATTTTCTAGGTATCCGTCCTTCTCTTTTATTGCATTTTCTAGATGCTCTCGCTCTTCATTGATGGCAGATTGGAGAAACTCATCTTTCTCCTGCAATGAACGCTCTAAAAATTTGGATCCATCTTCTAAAAGATCTGACACCAATTCATCTTTGAATTTTTTATTATCTTGTTTGTTTTCTTTTTCTAATGAATTGTTTTTATCACTTACATCTTTTTCAGAAGTTGTATTATTAAACTGATTAATGCTTATCATTGAAGTATATTGTTCTCTGTTGGTCTGTTTAAGATAGTTAATGTGTTTTTCAAATTGTAGTTTATAATCAACTAGAACTTCTTTAAATGCATCAGTAACTAAATTTTTTGAAAATTTAGATGTCCATATTCTGATATTAGGATCTACAGTTACTTTGTTAATTATAGAAAAAACATAGTAAAATGTGTTAGATTCAGAATCTGAAGTCAAAATCTTGATTAATTCTTCTGTGAATGAAAAAGTGTTCAGTTCAAGTCTACTTTTTATATTAATTTCTTTTTCCACCCTAACAATTTTTCCAATTGANAAATTTGATTCTGATAAAGTCAAAAGTATACTATCTAATGATGAAAATTCTAGATTTCTATTTCTTAATACTGAATTAATTATCTGAGAATCTCCATTCAAAAACCTTAGTCTATTAATAGAATTAAATAGATTATACGCTGTACACAGCAAATATCCCTCAGGCATAAGAAACTCTTTAATTTTTTTGATAAACTCAATGGGATTTGAGACATTGTCAATAGTCTCATCTAATAATATGACTTGAAATTTTTTATTTCCAATGTTTTCAAATTCAAACACTAGCTCATTATTTGAGTCGCTTTTAGTTTTGGCAATATCAATAATGCATTCTTTTTCTGTAAGCTTCTTTGTAAACAATTCATGATTTTTACTGACAATTAACACATTACTTTGATTANTAATNATATCAATTTGNGAAATGANACTTTGTTCCCTTAACTCAGAATCAAAATCATTCATTTTCTCTATATCCGTTTGAATATTTCTACTATAAATTAACTGTAAATTCTTTTGGTAGATTCTCGAGTTCAATTCCATTAGGACCTGAGAATTCACCTTCACCTGAAATCATGTGCTTATATGCACCAGTCAANACANTATCAGGATCAGTTCTTGTGTAATAATCATATTTTCGTTTACGAACTTCCTCGTCTAAACTTGCTAAATGAAAAATTTTTACACTGCTTTTAGCAGGATTGGAAAATCCTTGACTATCTGGTGGAATACTACCACAATGAAGATTTCCGGGGTTATCATTTTCAACAAGTAANAATGANTATGGTTGATTCTTCATTCTCAGNAGTCTTTTTTGCCAATANTTTCCAAAAATTCCGTCAGTTCTAATTGTATTAACATTATCCCAAANAGTCAGAAATTGAAAATCAAAAACATCTGAATTAGGATGGATTGTAGATATTTCTTCAAATAACACTTCAGATGNATTAGGCATAAAAATTTCATCACCATCAACTGACAAAATAAANTCAGGGTTATTTTTTCGTGCANTCTCAAAAAGATAGTTTCTATCACGTACTTCATCTAGATCATCTCCTCTTGGTTTTATTATATCAGAAACTTTATCAAAACCCGAACAAATTTCAGCAGTTCCATCANTAGAATTATCATCTAACACAATAATTTCAGAACAGAAATCAACGACCGATTTTAGAGACTGTTCAATGAATCTTGCTTCATTTTTTACTCTGTATATGGCAGTAATTTTTTGTGCGTTCATAGGTAAAAAATCAATT
The DNA here is from genome assembly GCA_002698885.1 of Nitrososphaerota archaeon. GTDB lineage: Archaea > Thermoproteota > Nitrososphaeria > Nitrososphaerales > Nitrosopumilaceae > Nitrosopelagicus. The sequence goes on from PAAH01000018.1 coordinate 5,520, forward strand.
ACTTGAAGATATTCTTTCCTATAGAGTATAACTAAGAAGAAATTATAAACTCTGATTTTGTCATATCTAATGACCATACGATGACCAAAAATAAAATTAAACCTAAAATTTTTCTTCTTGACGTAGATGGAGTAATGACATCTGGTCAATTCTTTTATTCCAACCAAGGAAAAATAATGAAGGCTTTTGGACCAGATGATCATGATGCATTATCACTACTAAAACCATTCTTAGAAATCAGATTTTTAACTGGTGATAAAAAAGGATTCAAGATTACTCAAAAACGAATTGTAAACGATATGAAATTCCCATTAGATCTAGTCAGTACAATAAAGAGGTTAGATTGGATTCAAGATAATTATTCAACAGATGAAGTGATCTATATGGGTGATGGAATATTTGACCAGTATGTTTTTAGAAAGATTAGATATGCAATAGCACCATCTAATGCAGACCCATTAGCAAAAAAATATGCAAATTATGTTACCAAACGTTCTGGTGGAGATAGAGCAGTTGCAGAAGCTTGCCTTCATGTCTTAAAGAAATTCTTTAAACCATTTAACCCAAATAAACTACCGGAAGGTAAAAACTTCTCAGGAGAATGGACGATATAATTCCACAAGAATTAAACAAAGAAAAAACATGGTAAATACTACATCATTATGCATAGGCCCAGTCAGTAAAAATTGTGTTGATGCTGTTTTAGAAGTAACAGATGAATTGAATATACCAATAACCTTAGTTTTTAGTAGAAATCAGATTGAAACCGAAAAATTAGGACATGGGTATGTAAATAATTGGACTACAGAAGAATTTGCTAAATATATTTCAAATAAAAATCCCAAGCAAAATATTATTTTAGCAAGAGATCATGGTGGTGCATGGCAAAATGATTCTGAGAAAAATAAAAAAATAAGTTATGAAGAGGCATTAAATAATGCTAAGAAATCACTTACTTCAGATATTGATTCTGGATTTGAAATATTTCATATAGATCCAACAACTGATTTATTTTCAGAATTACCAATTGATAAAAAAATTAACAGGGCATGTGAATTGTGCAAATTCTGTAATGATGAAGCAAAGATACGAAATCAAAAGGCTCAGTTTGAAATCAGTCTATGGGAAGATGGTGCAAGTGAAGAGAACAATATTCATATGGATTCTGCCATCTCAAAAATATCTGATTATTTTAAGAGAAATTTGATAGAAACCCCACTATTTTTTGCAATTCCAACAGGAAACAACGTAGTAAATTCAGGCAATACAGGATTAATGAAAACAATCACTAATGATTCACAAATTTACTCGGAATTATCTAAAACAATTCAAATTTGTAAAAAATTCAATGTTAAAACTAAAGTTCATGCCACAGATTATCTCCCTGATGAATCATTACAATGGTTCCCAAAATTGGGTATTGATGCAGCAAATGTAGCACCTGAATTTGGAACTATAGAATCNNCTGCATTGGTAAATNTACTAAATTCAAATGAACTCGGTGAATTAAAAGAAAAATTTCTTGATATGTCATATTCCGCTAAAAAATGGACAAAGTGGGTTTCTGAAGATCATACTTTAAACAAAAACGACTTAAGCATTTTAGGTGGTCATTATATTTTTCCATCTGATGAATTTAAAGATCTGAAAACTCAAATTGAAAAAAATCTTGAAGACAGCCTAGACAAATATTTAATCAAATCTATAAAAGAAAACATTTTACGTTATCTGAGAAATTTTAACATACTACTTTGAGTGCTCACTTTCAATTCTACCGTTTGGTCTCCCAGTATCATCTTCCATTCTAATGACATCATCTAATTCAACACTTGAAGATTCAATTATGGTCAAGTCTTCTAAAGCCTCTATTCTATGAATACAACCAGGTTTTATATGAACAACTTTTCCTTTTGNNAATTCTTGTTNTTTTAGNTCAGCAAGAAATTTTGTTATGTCATCTTTGGAATATTCATTATTCTCATATTTTTCAACATCAAAATTCTCTTCTGAATAAAATAAAATTCCCTTCCCAGATAAAATATAATTTGTTTCTTCTTTGAACTTATGAACTTGAGTACTGGTTCTAAATGGAGAACGGAAAAAAATTTCTTTCAATACATATCTAAAATCTGGTTCACCATCTGATATCCATCTCTCATAACCCCAAGGTTTCTTTACAGTTCGTANATTTTCTANATCTAAAATTTTTATNTTCATTTTTTCTTTTTGTAATATTTGCTTACAGCATTTTTCATTACTTCCATAGGAAGATTTAGTCCTGTATACAATTTAAACTGAGCCCTAGCCTGAAACAACGACATTGTTAATCCATTTGAATTTTTTATCTTTAATGATTTAGCATTTTTTATTAAACGAGTTTCTGTTGGATTAGATATAATATCCATTACATATTTTAGATTTTTTNTATAAATTTTAGATACTGGTGAATANNTNGTATTAGGANACATTCCTATTGGAGTNGCATTAANTAACACTTCATTNGTGCATTTTTCNCTNTNNTTCCATNATATTACTTCTGAATCAAATTTATCAGCTAGTTTTTTTGCTTTGNTATAATTTCGTCCAGAAATTGTTATCTTAGTAAATCCAAGATTGTCTAAAGCAAATAGAATAGATCTTGTTGCTCCACCAGTTCCCAACACTAAGAAATTATGCTTCTTGGCAGGTTTCAGTAGTTTCAAAGATTCTTTTGCACCTATGTAATCAGTATTGTATCCAGTTAATTTTCCCTTATTGTTTACAATTGTATTAACAGCACCAATCTTCTTTGCTACGGTATCAATCTTATCTAGATATTTCATTACATCCTCTTTGAAAGGCATCGATATACTACAGCCTCTAATCCCAAGTGTTCTTATTGCTTGTATAGAATNTTTAAGATTATTCGTTGCACATGCAACATAAGACCAGTCTAAACCTAAAGATCTATATCCAGCATTATGAACTACAGTGCCAAATTTTCCAGGATTTGATGATAATGAAACACATAACATTTGAAAATCACATCACTCCTGAAAAGATATTGCATCATTAAGGATCTTTGTGCCTAAACCAATTAAGAGAAAATTAAATGGTTTGTGATGTAATGGGGCCATGTTGATGTATATCAAACCAACTAAAAATAAAACTATTTTTTTATTCATTTTATTTGATTCAATGTATTCTTCTAAAATTTCAATATATGCTGATGAATTATCTCTAACTTTGAAATCTATATTCAACTCATCACCATCTTGGTTCACTTTGAATAAACCCTTCTTTATGTAATCATAATTCAATAAAATTCCACCATAAAGTTTTGCAATATCATAATATAGATCACCAAACTCAATTTGCCCCGCAAAGTCTTGCCTCCAATCTATTAAGATAAATTTATTTAATTTTTCATTGTAAATGATATTATCAAATTGTAGATCTCCATGAATAAAACTTGGAATTCCTTCATATAGCATATCCCAATTTATTTTTTCGAACAACTTTGGTATTGGAGTAACTGTAACACCATCGATTTTCTTAGGAAATATGTAATCTGGGTTAGAATTTTGGAATGATTTTAAACGATTAAGAGTTTTTTTATAATAAAAATTTTGGCATGACTTGATTAAGATTTTTTTATCAACATTTTTTTTCGTCCATAGATTCTCATTTAACCATTCTAAAAGTTGTCTAAACAACTCAGGTGTGCCACAAGAATAGAATGTATCCCCTTGAAATAGCTTATATGAAAAGAAATTTTCATTATCATGTTGTACAATAGGAAAAACATTCTGTTTTAGTTTTGATCTCTTTACTCTATTACTTACATTTGCAGTATCTGCAAAAAATTTTATTATTTTATTATTTACAAAAAATGTAAACTCATNTNANTTTTCAAAATTATAGTCATTCTCATTATTTTTTGCGTTCTGATAATTGGTTGAATCTCCCATATCACTCCATTCCATATCAACAGCAAATAACCCTGAAGTTTCCAAAAGTCCTTGTAATCCATTTGAAATTTGACGCTCATCATCAATCAGAGTTTCATCATCTTCCAAACTTTTCCAAAATTGTCCATAATCCTCTATGTGTAAAAAACCTGTAAATGCAACATATTCATTTGAACAATTCTGCTTATCTTTGATTTCAATAACCTTCTTATTTTTTACTAAAATATTACAAAAATTCTTCGAATTTTGGCTATTGATTTGCTTTGTTCCAATCCAATTTCCATCAGGTACATCACTAAGACTATGATCAAATAACATATCACAAGGAAGAAAGTGAAATGGTTCTTGTAATTTTTCTTTACAGCATAATAATGAATAGCCTGGACCATTACCATGTCCATCAAAATTATCAACATTAACGAAATGAAATATTCGTTCTGGATATGCAGTAGACAGAAAATCTTTAACTTGTTTACCAAGATGGCCTAAACCAATCACAAATTCATCTTCTAAAGAAAAAGATTCTATTATATGACTTATGATTGGTTTTCCATCAATTGGTAGCAATGCCTTATTGATATTTTTTTGAATATCCTGCATCCGTAAACCTTTACCTGCTGTTAGAATACAAATTTTCATAAACTACAACTATTAAGATTAATTATAAATTTAGGTTTCATTATCTGGTTTTTTTAAATCCTGATAAAATAGGTCAAAAAATCGCTTTATGTTCCACTCAGGTGTCATCTTCAACCATTCTATCTGAAAATCTTTTACAAAATCTCTAACATAGAAATATTTTCCGAGAACCTCTTTCCATGGACTTAGATCTTTTTTTGCATGTAAAATATAATTTGTTGTTAGATAGATTTCAATGTGAGGAAGGCATGTTCCATCAAAATAGTCTATTGAATTCCAATACTCCAATAAATTTTCTCTGGTTGATATTTGACAGATATCAGATGCCCAATAATCAATATCATCAAAAGTAATAAAATTTGGAATCATAATTTTATCTTTTGAATTAGATTTATTATATAACTCAAAAATATGTTTATTGTGTATAACTTGATCAGTTCTACATTTCATTATTATATCAGCATTCATTTTTTTCAAACCTTCTAAAGCACCTATGATTGCATGATTAACATGAAAAGACGAAGGAATATTTTTTGGTTGATCTAATTGAAGAGTTTTGCATGAAATATTTTCAACATTTTCAGTCTTCCATGTAGAGTATAATATTTCAGCGTCAGGAAAATTTTCCTGATATTCTTTTACTATTTTTTCAGACCACTCAGTAATAGCACCCTGAAGTAGTACTCCAATAGAATTTCTTGCCATGATATTAGTTTATTTTAGTATATACAAATATTTTTTTACGAATCTGAACTATATTTAAAAGATGGATAATTAACTGAAAAATATGGATGATGGTTATAATATAAAAAATTTAGAAAAAATGATAATTGAAAAATCATGTAAAATCGGACTGCTAGAAAATGAAATTAGGGAACAAACACTTGAAATAGAAAAATTGAAAAAAATCTTACATGAATTAGTTTATGAAAAACTTGAAATAAAACCTACAGATGAAAAAGTAACTAAATTAAATGAGATTTACACAAGATTGCTTCGGAGAGAAATTGATGTAGGAGGCTTGTTAAATTTTTATCCTAAAATTAAAAATAATGAGATGAGTTTTGATGAATTAGAAGAGCACATTAGAAATTCTAATGAATTTATAGTAACAGAGAAATCTCCAACGTCAAAAACTGAATTTAATTATTACTCCCCTGATATGAAAAATTAATTGATCAATTTGACAGAAAAAACTGAAATTACAACGGTTATCAAAAAGTCTGCAACTGATGATCCTGTGAGAAATGCAGTAGATCCAAAACTTTACGATGAATACAGGCAAATTTGGAAAGATGTTAATAGTCTAGAAAAAGTAACAGATTTTCCAACACAGATAGACTTTGAACTGAACTATTCTTGTAATTTTACCTGTCCTATGTGTACTTGGAATAAAGAATCAACTGAAAATATGGGTACAGAAGCTTGGTTTGATTTTGATGTCTTTAAAGAAGTAATAGACGATGCTATACCTAAAGGTCTCAAATCAATTAGAATGAATTACATAAATGAACCTCTAATGAGAAAAGACATAGTCAATTTTATTTCGTATGCACGTAAGGCCGGAGTTTTAGATATTTACTTTAGCACTAATGGTTCACTCTTAACTGATGATATAATTAGAGATTTAATTAATTCTGGTCTTTTAAGATTACAAATTTCTTTAGATGCATTTACAGAAGAGACATTTAACAAAATAAGAACGGGTGGAAATTTTAAGAGTGTAATTAAAAATGTTTTAAGATTTTTAGAAATTAGAAAGGAAATGGATGTTAAGCTACCAACACTTAGAGTAAACTTCGTTAAAACTGATACAAATAAACATGAATTAGATGATTTTGTTAAATTTTGGAAATCTAAAGCAGACTCTATTGGAGTACAGGATTTGGTTGGAATAATGAGTGGTTACGGCAGAAAAACAGAGGAAGAAATTAAGGATACCAATCTTACTGGAACGTTTAGGTGTGCTCAACCATTTCAACATTTAACTCTAAGATACGATGGAACCATTTTACCATGTTGTACATTTTTTGGAGCAGAAATTCCCATAGCGAAACTTAAAACAAAGAAAAAAATTAAATTTTCCGAAATAGAAAATATTGGTCTTTTAGACAAATCATTAAAATCTAAATTAATTATACGAAATATAGAAGAAACTTGGAAAAGTAAGGAAATGGAATATTTTAGGGAAATTCACAGAAAAGGGGAATTTTGGAAACATCCAGTTTGCAAAAAATGCGTACTTTCAACATCTCACTTTGATGTACAAGATAACTTATAATCAATATTTTATGACTTAGATTATGGAATTTACAGATATTTGTAAGCAATATTTTCAAGCCTTTCAAGAAAAAGATATCGAAATAATTGAACAGATGGTGCATGAATCTGTTGAATTAAAAGATTGGGAGTTAATGGTTTCTGGCAAGTCTGATTTTATCAATGCAAACAAGAAAATATTTGCTGGTGTTGAAAATATTTCAATTATAGTTAAAAACCAAGGTATTCAAAATCAATCAACATCTCAATCCGTAATTGTTTTTAACGAAATTGAAATTCACTTGAATAATAATTCAATAATATTAGAAGTAATGGATGTAATTGAATTTGAGGCAAAAACTGGCTTAATAAAATCTCTTAGGGCATATAAAATTTAGTTTTTAAATTACTTAGTTTTTTACAAATAGTATAATACAAGGAATTTTTTAAAATTGATATGTTACAATTGATAATTATCGCTGGTATCAGTTCACTTATACTGATTGGTGGGATTACAGATTACTATGTTTCTGCCCAGACAGATGATTATGCAGAAACTGATGCTGATCTTGGGCAAGATGGTTTTCTTAAAGGTGAATTAACTGTCTTTGATGATGATTATACAGTTGAATTATTTGCTAATGGACTAGATTTCCCAACAACTATTGATTTTATCGGAAATGATTTACTGGTACTTGAAAAAAATACGGGAAAAGTTATTAGAATTAATGAAAATGGCGAGATTGATAAAGAACCAGTTTTAGTTGTGCCTGTATACAATGGTAATGAGAGTGGTTTGCTTGGAATTGCTACTCAAGACAATGATGTTTTTCTATATTTTACAGAATCATTTGAAGGAAGTAGCCCAGAAAAACCTAATAAAAATACAGTCTATCACTATTCTTGGGATGGAGATAATTTAACTAATCCAATCTTGATTAAAGAATTGTCTGCTGACTTTTGGTCACATAATGGAGGAGTATTTGCCAAAGGTCAAAGTGAGGAGATTTATTTTGTAATAGGAGATGATAATAAGAGGACAATTTTTCAAAATGATCCTTCTGTTCCATCAAGTAACGAAACTGGAAGTATTTTCAAAATACATACTGACGATGACAACAGAGTTGAATTATTTGCGGTAGGAATACGAAACAGTTTTGGTTTGGCCGTTGATCCGCTTACAGGTAATTTGTGGCAGACAGAAAACGGAATGCAAGTATATGATGAAATTAATCTTGTAGAAAATAGATTCAACAGTGGATGGAGTGCGATTACTGGTCCTTCTGACAGAGTTGATGCAATTACTGATCCAGTATTGTTTGAGAAAGGAATACAATCTCTTGAAGGTTTTGTTTATAGCGACCCAGAATTTTCATGGTATAATGCAGTTGGATCTACTGCAATTGCTTTTCCTGATATGACTAATTTTGCAAAATACCAAGATTGGTTATTTGTTGGAGATTTCTCTAATGGAAGAATCTACAAATTTCAACTAAATTCAGATAGAACAGATTTCATTTTTTCTGACACAAATTTAAAAGATCTTGTATATGATCCTGATGATAATTTGAATGAAATTCTTTTTGCTGAAACTTTTCCAGGTGGAGTAACTGATATTAAATTTGGTAATGATGCAATGTATGTAGTTTCTCCATTTTATCATGGAAGTATTTACAAGATTTATCCAAAGCAATTAATTCCAGAGTCAAGTCAAATCAATATTCCAGATACTCCTATTTTAGAAATTGAAGAAACTCCTGAAGAGTTCCCATATACTGGAATTATTCTGGCAATAATAGGCACAATAGTAGTTGGAATAATACTAGTAATTAGGAAAAAAAGAAGGTATCTTAAAAATTAGTTCTAAACACCAAAAGTAAATTTTTTAATTAATACACACTATGCCAATGTTTTATATTCATCTGAATCTAAAAGTGTTTTTCTTAATTCATCAATTGTAATTTTTTTATTTTCTAGAAGTGAAGAGAAATGCGTTAGTCCATCTCTGTCTGCATTTCTGTTAAGTATTTCTAAGTAAAGTTCGTTTACAACTATTTTCGAAGGAGTATCAAATATTTTATCACTGTCAATAAAACTGGAAAGAGCATTATTCTTTCTTTGTAGTGATTTTGTCTCATTAACAAGCTCTCTAATGTTATTTTCTTGTTCTAATATTTTTTTCTGGATATTTTGTATCTTATTATCAGATTCAGTATATTCACGAATTTTAGTATACGCATTATGATAAAATTCCTTTTCAGAAGACATTATGTCATTCTGTAAGGATATTTCAGTATTAATCACATCTTTCTCATTCAAACGTGATGATATCTCAGAAATGAATTCACTAAATCCATTTTTTTGTTGATTATAAAATGATAAGATGGTGGAATCAAAACTTTGTATGTATTCTTTAATTTCAAATATCAGTCTACATGCAACATCAAACTGTTCATTTGACCTATACTTTGTAAACTCTCTTAATGACGATGTGAACGAGTGATTATTTTTTTCTGTGTTTAGCATTACACTGTAAATATAATCATTTGATACTGAATATTGAATTTTGAAGAATCTGAGCCAGTCAAAAAAATAAAGATGTGTTTCATTCCCATCTTCAAAATCAACCAATGTGATATTTTCGTCGTCAACAAGGATATTTCTAGATATGAAATCCCCATTGGAGTATCTTTTAGATATTTTCTTATTTTTGAAATTCTGTAAGAATATTGATATACATTTCTTTATTGTAAGAATTTCATCTTCCGTAGGAGAATATAGATTGATGAATCTATCAACTAACTGGTTCACTTCTCGTTCAAGGGAATCAAAAGTAGATGGTTCAAGCATGGCGTTCAAGTGTTCGTACAGCGAGATTACTCTCTGCATTATAGATTTCACTAGGTTTTGAGAAGGATTATCAGATAGATATCTGTCAAGATTTTTTCCATTAATTCCTTCTTCAATCATAATTTCAACATCATTCAACATCAAAATTCCGATTGGTTTTGGTATTCCTTTACCACCACATTTTTTATAAATTATTTCTTGATTTTCGAATTGATTATGTATTAATCCATTTGGTTCTTTATAGAATTTCGCTGTTATAGTTGGTATACCATCTTGTAGTATTAAAAAAACAATCCTACCCTGCTCATATCGCTTGTAACTTCCAGTGCTAATCATTACATAAGATAATTTTTTGTTTGTGTCAAAATATTGATTATATTTTGAATCATGTACAAGTGAATTAATTATAGATTTAATCATCAAGATCACTTTTGTGCCACCATAGAATAAGATGAATAAAGATTTGGTAGATGCTCAGAAAAAATCTTGTAGAGATGTTTTAATTTTTCATTATATTTACTACTTGTTTGATTTGATGTATCAAACTCATCTAAAAAATAAAGATTGTTGGCAACAAACATAGAAGACTTGTTAGTTGATAAATCTACCCATGCAAATGGTAATCGGTGATCACGAAGGTTTCCATAAAAATTAACATCTTTAAAACCTGATTTTAAAATCATTTCTTCGAATTCTTTTTTTCCATGATGTAAAGTTTTTAATTTTTCACCAGTTTCTGTTTCAAAAATCGATTTGGAGATGTCACTTTCAAGATAAACATAATCCTGCAGACCATCTACATTCTCACCTAGAAGATATTGCAAACCGAATTTGTTAAGTGCATCAAAATAAAGTGTGCCATCAAATTTTAGTATACGATAAGATTCATTCAGTAATTCCTGTTGGTTTTTCATTTGATCTCTGTTTTCAGAAGAATTTATTTTCTCGAAACCATTTATAATTACCAGATCAAATTTATCAGTATCAAATTTTGTATTATAAATTTCAGAGTTCAGAAACTCTATGTTATTTCGGTTTTCTTGCTTAGCAATGATTTTCATGATACTAATCTTATCTGGATCATTTTCTATGGCAATGACATTACAGAATCTTGATAGCGGTACTGCAATCTGACCCAAGTCAGCGCCTATGACAAGGGCCAAATCATCCTTTTTTATATCAAGTAGGAACAGAAAATCAGCCCTATTCTGACTTGTTAGCATTGCATATGACCATGGTTTATTTTGATACACTTCTGCGGCAACCTCTAACCAATTTTTTGTTTCTAATTTTTCCAAAAACATGCGATATTCACGCTTTTCTATTGCGAAATCAACAACTTCCGAATTATAAAATGTTGAATAACCTCTTGGCATGTACTCATATTCCATTTCTCTCATGTATGCATCCAAGATTTCTATGATCACATTATCTGTAGAAAAATTTTCTCGGGTTAGATTATTTATTTTTAATTTAGTAGAAAAATTAACAAGTTTCTCAATATGGTCTTCTGGTACCATTGGTTTTTGCACTAGGGAACGATATAGAAGACTGTAAAAATAATCCTTGTCAGTTGGTATGTAGAATTCATGCTGGTACAGGATCTTACGATCTAGTATGTCATTAACCCACTTTGGATCATAATATTGTTCTCCAACATGAAACAAGACATCTTTGTTTTCAATCTTAACTAAATGAAACTCCTGCTTTTTTTCTTCTAAGATTTTTTTTCCATTTGTGATGAACCTGATTTCTTCTACTTGATTTGTTAAAATATCAATATCACTATTTAGTGCTGATATATCCAATTCAGGTATATTTTCAAAGTTTCTCAGTATAACATAATTTACAGTTGCGTTTAAAACATAAAATAACTGAGAAGTGTTTTTCCATCCTTTAGATCCTACTAGATCAGAATTAATAGTTTCAATTTTACTATTCCATTTTTCTGATAAACTATTACGAACATCCTTTAGGTTTTTTCCAAGTAAAAGTACAAGATCATGTTCTGCTTCTTCTGTAGTATTACTGGCATGTATATGATTGCCTCCACCAGTCCATGAACGGTAAGTTTGCTTTGCATCAAATATGTTAATATTCACATATGTTTCACCTTTTGCAGTTTCTCTATTATCATATGTAGGATTCTTATCTTCAATTATACACAATAAGAAAGGTCCAAAATCATGTTGATCTGCTTTGAAGGCACCAGGAGGTAAGTTTACACCATAAAAACGTGACATATTATCAGAAAAAAATTCTGAACTCCAATTAACTTCATAAACTTGTAGTAATTCAAATTTTTTCTTAAGATCACTTAGTATTTCTTCTGTCTTATGACGAGCCTTTTTCCAAATAATAAATACATGTAATTCTGAATCCAATGTGTATTCCTGAACCTAAAATCAATCACATACTTATTTTTGTATCCATCAACATCTATTCAATTATTAGCATCAAATTAAGAATTCAATTTAGGTTAGTTTAGAAGTTCTTCTAGATCCATATTCAAATGATTGTTTTATATGATTTTCAATATCAGTGATAGAAAGCTCACCGGTAGATAGTTTCGAGTAAAAATAATAGAATCCTTCTTTGTCTGGAAATCTATTCAGAAGTTTTTGGTATAAATTAATTACAGAATGAGCTGTTTCATTATTATATTTATTTACAATATTTTTCCGATCTTCTATTTCTTGTTCAGGTATTGCTTGATTACAATATCGGCAAATTATCTCATCATCATAAGATTTCATTTTATTATAGATTTTCTTAAACTCATCATTTGTGAAAAGTGAATTATAATCCATCCTAGTTAAATTTCCTATAATATTCTTTAAACCATAATCCATACAACAAAGTGTAACATCACCATTTGGTAAGAGTGTATTAGCATCGAATCTATCCTCTAACCCATCATGACTTGAAATGTTACATGACAAAGGGCCCAATTTTTTTTCAAAATCATTTTTTACATTTGAAAGATTTCCTGCACGACTAATCATTTTTTCGGCTTCAATATCTATATGGAGAATATCTTTAACTTTAGGATGCAAATCACCCATTGACATACATGTAAGATTTTTTATGTTACTCTCTTGGAGTTTTTTGAGAATAGCCAAATAGTTTTTGTTAACTGCAATTTTTGCATAACTAGATGAATCAGGTAAATGGATATGAAAATTTGCAAATGGTATATGCTTAATTTTATCTATATCCTCTAACTTTAATCCAACTAATGTTGAGTATATGCTTATTTTGTGACCAGAATCAAAAGCATAAAGAATCATCTTTGCAGCTTCTGGATGTAAAAATATTTCAGAATATCCTCCAAAACTTATTTGTACATTTTCTGGAATTTTATCTATACATTGTTTAAATACAGAAAAATCCATAATGTTTGGATTTCCATAACTTATGTTTGTTAAGTTATTTTGTAATTCATATTCTTTGATCAATAGTTCCTGTGGGCAAAAATCACAATCTACTCTACAAGCAATAGTTGCAGTTATTGCCATGTAAGCTTCAGCCATATTGAAATAAACTAATTTATCATATATTTTAACAATATTATTTCTGTGACGAATAATGAATAAGATTTAAGATGAATTCTATTTTGAGAATTTGAATAAGCCAATTTTTCCAACATTTGAATCAGAAAAAAAATGTGGATATGTTCTTTCATAAGGCATGGATATTGTGTCTACTAATTCCGCATTCTTAAATCCACAAATACTCTTTGCAATGTTTATCAGACATTGTGGACTTGCTACAATGGGAGCAAATTCTCCAGCAGATCCATGCTTTGTGGGATCCGATTGATCATAGTAATACATTATTGGATTTTCACTTTCTAATATATGACCAGATAAAAAAACTGAATCATTAACAACAGAATGGATTTTCTTCAATACAGAGATCAAATTTTCTATATGGTAGTATACACCAAAGAATAAAATAAAATCAAATGTTTCTTTGAGCAAATCTATATCATACACATCAAGCTTTCGATATTCTACTTTTGAATCAAGCAGTTTTTTAAATAATTCAAAATAATTTACATTAACTTTTGTTCCGGACTCTGCTATTGTTTTATGCTTATCAAATCCTTCCTGATCTATCGCAAGTATTCTGCTTGCATTTCTTTTTTCACATAGAAATGAATAGAATCCATCTGCACATCCCACATCAAGTATTTTTTTACCAGTTAAATCGTTTGGTATTACCTGAGAAATCCACTTTTGATATTCTGAAGATGTTCTAGTGTTTTCAGTCTTAATTCCATTAATATTCATAGTATGATAAAATTTAGTATCTTTTTTAAAAAATTCTCTAACCTCTTCTTTAGAGAATCTTGATTGAAATATTATTTCTTCTTTATCTAAATTATCAGTCATTTCTATAATTTTTTAGTTTTTTTCATTCCAATTGAATCATGCCCAAATGTTGCTGCATCCCATGGAAAATATTCACGTTTTATCCATCTTTCCCAACGACTGATATCTTCATCTACCATAATTTTGACCAGTTTTTTAAATTTAGTTTTGGGACTCCAGCCAAGTTTTCTTTTTGCTTTTTTATAATCACCACGAAGATATTGAACATCAATTGGTCGTAGGTTCTGTTTAGAAGTTTGAATACTTTTACTAGAAATACCTGCAATCTTGCAAGCCTCGTTTACAAATTCTCTGACTGTATGGGTTTCATTTGTAGCAAGAACATAATCGTCAGGATTTTTTTGTTGGAGCATCTTCCACATACCTTCTACAAATTCTGGTGCATAGCCCCAATCTCTTTTTGCATCTAAATTTCCAAGTTTTAATGATTTTGATAAGCCAAGAGAAATTTTTGCAACTTCGTTAGAAATCTTTCTTGTGACAAATTCTAATCCACGTAGTGGTGATTCATGATTAAATAAAATTCCATTTGTTGCATGCATTCCATATCCCTTCCTATATGCACGAACCATCCAATAACTATACAGTTTTGCAACTGCATATGGACTAACTGGATTAAACGGAGATGTTTCATTTTTAGTAGGTGAATTATCTTCTCCAAACATTTCACTTGAAGAGGCTTGGTAGATCTTTATTTTTTTATCAAATTTTAGAATTTCGTCCAATAGTCTTACAGAGCCAAACCCAGTTACATCAGAAGTATAAAGTGGTTGTACAAATGATGCACCTACAAAACTTTGAGCTGCCAGATGATATACTTCATTAGGTGCAGAAGCTACTAGTGCTTCAGATATTGAGTGAGAATCTAATACATCTAAAGGTAATAATTTTACTTTATCATGAATTCCAAGATGATACAATCTCCAGAAATTAGGCGTAGATAATCTTCTGTAACCGCCGAAAACTTTGTAGCCTTTGCCTAAAAGGAAATCTGCCAGATATGCACCATCTTGACCTGTTATACCTGTAATCAGTGCATTTTTCATAATTTTTCTATCAAAATTAGTAAATAAGCTTAAAATTAAAATATATCGAATAATAGTTCAAACGGATTTATTTAACTAAAAATTATAATACATATTGAAAACAGTTTTAGTTACTGGGTTTAACGGATTCTTTGGTTCTAATTTAATCCCAGAATTAGAAAAAAAATTCAATATTATTGGAATATCACGATCAAAATATTCAGGTGTAAAAATTAAACAAATTACATGCGACATTTCAAAAATTAGTAAAATTAATCCGAAAGAAAAAATTTCTACTATAATACATTTAGCAGCACTTACTGATGTAAATTTTTGCCAAAACAATCCAGAAAAGGCATTCATTAATAATATTCAAGGTACACGAGAAATATTGGAATTTGCCAGAAGAAAAGATTCCAACGTAATATTTGTTAGTACAGCACATGTTTTTGGAAAAATAAAAAAAAATCCTATTAGGGAAAACCATGAAAAAAATCCTATCTCAGTTTATGGAATTACAAAATTGGCTGGTGAAATAATGTGTAAGGAATATTCAAGCTCTTATGGCCTAAATATAGCAGTTCCAAGATTATTTTCGATTTATGGACCATATAGTCCAACCCATTCTGTTAGCAATAATATTATCAGACAGATACTTACAAAAAAAAGCCTGCAACTTGGAAATATCAAATCAAAGAGGGATTTTCTTTATATCAAAGATGCTGTAGATGCTATTTTACTCATTATGAAAAAAAATAAAAAATTTAATGACTATAATATTGGTTCAGGCAAAAGTTACTCCATACTCGAAATTTGTAATCTAGTAAAAAAACTATCCAAAAAAGATAACATCCCAATTAGAACAATTAATTCTAAAATTCGTAAGAATGACTCTAGTAATATTGTATGCAATTCATCAAAAATAAAAAAACTTGGATGGAATCCAAAAACATCGATTACAAAAGGATTCCAATCAACTATAGATTGGCATGCCCAACTAATCTAAAATGCTACTATCCTACATAGTAAGATTAGAGTAAAACCTAGAAATTTTTCACAATGTTTTTTAAACAAAGTTTAGGCTAGTTAATAATATGTCAATATTGACCTGTATTCCTGCATATAATGAGGGAAAAATAATCCGTGAAGTTGTAAAAAAATGTTTTAAAGTATCTGATCAGGTTGTGGTTTGTGACGATGGTTCAACGGACAATACATACGAAGAAGCTGATGCTGCTGGTGCACATGTAATTAGACATGATAGAAATATCGGAAAGGGAGAAGCATTAAGATCACTTTTTAAATTTGCTGCACACTCCAAAAATGATATTATTGTAACCATTGATGGTGATGGACAATTCTTACCAGAAGAAATCCCAAAACTTGTGACTGACATAGAGCAAAAAAATGCTGATATTGTAATTGGCTATCGTTTCGATGATGCAACAGACATGCCAAATTATAGGCGATTTGGGAATAAAATTTTAGATAGAATGGCAAATATGGCTACTGAAATATCTGTTAGGGATACTCAGAGTGGATATAGAGCATATTCAAGAGATATTATAGAAAAATTAGATTTCAAGATTAATGGTTTTGGTGCCGACGTAGAAATATTAATTGATGCTGCAAAAAAAGGCATGCGTATCTCTGAGCAGAAAGTTACTGTGATATACAACACAGGAACTCAAACATCTACAAAAAATCCTATCTCACATACAGGAGAAGTCATGACAACTATTTTAGAAAAAATTGCTATAAAGTCACCGTTAAAATATATTGGAATTCCAGGGATTATTACAATATTAATTGGAATATATTTTGCATCTAACGTTGTTATAATGTATAATGATACAGGATACTTCTCAATTCCATTTACTCTAGTAGGTGCCACACTTGTAGTGACAGGATTACTGTTATTTTTCATGGCAACGCTTTTGTTTAGTGTTTCTAAGAGAACCAAGAAGAATTAAGTATTAAAAAATTAAAAACATGTCGTCAAAAAGTTCATTCAGTATTTCTACTGAATCAAAAAAAATTCCAATTATTATAACACTAACATATTTCATAGTTTTTTCATATGTAAGCTTCTTCCATCATAATTATTGGTTTGAGGCAGATGGAATATTCTTTCTAAATTGGGGTAATCAGATACTTAATGGAGACGGTGAAAATGTGGTAGTTCCAAATGCCAGTGTTGGAGGTCCAATCTTGTATGCATATCTAACCACAATTTTTGGTGATGCATTCCTAGTAATAAAATCAATTTCAATTCTTGGATGCACTGGAATTGTGTTTTTATCATATTTCATTACAAAGAATATTTTTAATTCTAAAATAGCATTAACAGTTCAACTTTTTTTTGTTTTTACATCTCAGTTAGGCCTTTTATCGATTTTAGCATTTAATGAAGTATTAGTATTATTTTTAATCTTTTTTTCATTTTATTTTATTACCAAAAAACAATTAAAAATTACTGATATAGTAATTGTAGGAATATCTCTAGGACTTGCGTCAAGTATTAGATTTCAAGGGTTCATTGTGTTTGTTTCATTTCTGATATTCTTCCTAATACAAAATAAAAAAATTAGTCTAAACCTAAAACATGCGCTAATACTTGCAAGTGTTTTTCTTCTAGTGTTATCACCTGTATTATATTATAATTATTCCACACATGAAGTAATTTCAGAATCAAGTCTAGCATTTCATTTCTCTAATACAGCAAAATATGGAACAACTGAATGGAAAAATAATCTAATGGAAATGCATCAAGCACAAACTGGTTCCATTTTTGATGTAATATTACTTGATTTCGGAATGTTCATGGAAAATTATTTTTACAGTTTGTTATATCAAACACCAAATCATCTTTTTAATTTTGACAAGGTTGCAAATATCTCTATTATTCCGCTAATTCCATTTATTGGAATAATTCCTGTAATATTGGGTTTCTTACACATCTTACAAATCAAAGTAAATAAAAAAAATGTAAGTATAATATTTGGTAGTGCTATATTTTCATTTTTACTTGTGCTGTCATATGGTAAACTTGATGTTCATTCTTTTGCAATAATTATAATTCCAGTTTTGATAATGTTTTTAATTCATTTCAAAAACATTCAAAAAAATTTCCTTCCGCTGATAATCCTTAGTATAATTTTTCCTTTAATAATTTCTATAGTTACGCTAAGTAGATCATATCAACTATTTCCTATATGGATTACTGTTGCAATACTAAGTGCAGTATTTTTTGTTGAATTTATTCCTAAAATCTTTCTTAAATTCAAACAGAATACTGGAAAGTATAATCTAAATCAAAGTACAAAAAAGATTATCATTATACCAATTTTCCTAATTTTATTAGTTAACATAGGATTCACATACAAACTAATTGATTTCTGGCTTTATGATCAAGAAATGATTCAAGTAAATCTTGAAACCGTTTACAATGAATTTTTTAAAACATTCAGTAACAATGAAAAACTACAGAGAGGATACGAAAGCAAAATTATTGGAGAACTGTTAGCGAAGCAACCAGAAATTGAGAATAGTTACATAATGTCAGTAGATCCAACAGTTTCATACTATGCTGGTGCAAAATATCTCTCAACAGGCTTTTTAGAAGGTAAGAAAAACGACACTCTTTCAAAATTTGTTAGTCGTGAAAATTGGTCAGAAAAAGAAAAATATTCTTCAAATGTAGTTAGTAACCCAACTGATAGGTATGATAAGATAAATCCAAAAGCTGATTATATCGTATATGTTCCAAACATAAAATCTCATGACTCGTCTAAATATACAGACACACAAGCACCACAACTTGATCCATCTGTATTTTCTTCTACACAAGCTTACGATTTGTTAATATTATTAGATCCAGAAAATTCTAAAATTCCTGATAATTTCGAATTACTTTACAAATCAGAATTATCAGAAACAGTTGTTTATAAAATAAATAATTTGAAATAAAAAATTATATTTTAATTAAATTTTTTATTTTTTTTACAGAATAGATTCACAAACGAATTTTTTGTTTCTGGATATTTTTCAAAGAGATCAGTTAAACTAATAATTTTGAATTTTCCAAGTTTCCGATTAAATGACATAAGATCAAATCCCATTTTAATTAAAAAATCTGGCAAAGATTTTGGACTGAACCCTGATTCCCTTATTGAACTTGGGTTATATTCTATTTGTATAGTAGCATCATTTGACTCTAGAATTTTTTCAATTCCTGCTAATACCTTCATCTCAGAACCTTCAGTATCAATTTTAATAAAATTAATTTTATCCTTGAAATTTATTTCAGAGAAAAAGTCATCCATTGTTGTAGATTCTATATCTAATGATTTATCACATAAGTCTGAATTATAGATTCTATGCATACCATTACTAAATTTGCAAAGAAATAGCTTTGTTGTCTCTGTTTTATCGGATATTGCTTTTTGTGATAAAATTACATTATCATAATTATTTTCTTCTATGTTCTTTTTTAGGATGGAAAAATTTGTTGGATCTGGCTCAAAGGCAAAAACTTTTCCATTAGGACCAACAAGTTTTGCAAATAATAATGTAAAGTAACCAATGTTTGCTCCTATATCAATAACATTATTTCCTTCCTTCACTTCTTGTTTGATCATCATAGTTTCTTCATATTCGTGATGAGGATTAATTGAAAGACCAAGTGAATCTTTAGAATCAAGATATATTTTATGATCATCTGTTAAAACATATTCTGGTACAAAATGAGACCAAAAAAAATAAACGGTTTTATGTATAGGATAATATCTTATCAATCCTAATCCATTAACGGAAAAAATGTGATATCTAATCGCATATGCAATTTTTTTTATCACTCCATCTATTTCGGGCATATACCAGTAAACTTCAAGTTTATAGTTATTAATTCATTCTAAAAACTTTAACTTGATTTTAATTATTTTGTTCAAAAAGTTTCTGTATAGTTAATAAGAATTAGATTTTGGTTAATTTGAGTGATTAAATTGATGGAAAATCAAATTTCAATAATTGTGCCCACATATAATGAAGCAGAAAATATCTGTGATATTATAAAATCAATAAAGAGTAATCTTTCAGAAGTTAATGCTGAAATTATAGTTGTAGATGATGACTCGCCAGATGGTACTGGAACAATAGTTGATGAATATATTCAATCTACTATACAAAATGATAGACATTCAGTTTCAATTATTCATAGAAAAAATAGAAATGGTTTAAGTGCAGCAATTCTTAACGGTGTAGAAAATTCAAAGGGAGAAGTAGTAGTTGTTATGGATAGTGATTTTTCACATCCGCCTGACGTTATTCCAAAGATGCTTGATAAAATAGAAAAAACACAATGTGATGTAGTGATAGCATCACGATACGTCCAAGGTGGAGGTATAGAAGGATGGCCAGTTAAACGCAAATTAATTAGTAAAGCAGCTACTGAAATTGCAAAAAAAGGATTGGGTGTAAAAGCAAACGATCCAATGTCAGGATTTTTTGCATTCAAAAAGAATCTAATCAAAAATATTTCTTTTGATGCAATAGGTTACAAAATGTTATTAGAATTATTAGTAAAAACTGCTGATGTAAATATTCAAGAAATTCCTTATACATTTACTGACAGAAAATTTGGTACGAGCAAGCTTGGTTCTTCAACAATTCTAGACTATTGTAAATCCGTTTGGAAATTATATAGATATGGTAAAGAAGCAGCAAAAAAAGAGAGACGTTTATCGGTGAAATTTTTATCAAAGGCAGCAAGATTCTTTACTGTTGGCGCATCAGGACTAGGAGTAAATTATCTTGCTTCAATTTTGTTTTCAACTTCTCTTGATTTGTGGTATATTCATTCAACAATAATTGGAATTCTATTTGCAATTACAAGTAACTTTTTCTTGCATAAATATTGGACATTCGGTGACAGAGATTTTTCATTAAAACGAACAGTATTACAATATACAAAATTTGCAGGTTTTAGTTCAATTAGTGGATTGGTTCAGATTGGAATGGTATATTATTTTGTTAATGAATTTAATTTGTTATATCCAGTTTCTCTAGTTTTAGCCGTTGGTACAGCAGCATTTAGTAACTTTATAGTAAATAAGAAATGGACATTTAATGAGAAGGTTTGGGGCTGATTATTCAATTGGTTTTAAATTAACTGTGACAACAAGTAATTTAATAATCAATTTTCTAAAGAACCCTGCGAGATTTTTTTAGGTCTAAAAACACGATAGAAAAGATAAGACAAAATGGAAACAGAAAATGTGAAAATAATTGAATAAGGAATTGGACCAAGAATATGTAGAATGTAAATATCATGTTGTAGTTGTTCAAACGCTGTAATTATAGAATGAGTTAACTGACTATATTGAAATGTCCAAATAACATCTGAAACAAGATACATCTGAGCTGTTTTGAATCCTTCCAGTCCAAAGAGACCAACCTCTGTACCAGGTCTGCTCCACACAAACCAAGCCACATCTTGAATCACATATACAGTATTAAAAAATGCACCAATTACAGCTAGAATTAGAATAATTGGTAAAATTTTCCATCTGTTTCTTTGTTCTAAACTTGCACCTAAAGGTATGAGTAAAAATGGAATCATCAAAAATAGATATCTAGGACCCCAACCGACCAAGCCATGCCAGCCACCAGTACTTGCTGTATGATAAATAATGTTCAATACAAAAAATGACAGAATTAGAACACACTCAGCCCTATTTTTCCTAAAATAGTCAATAAATGAAAAAAATATTGTCAAAAGTATAGGACAGAATATAAAAAGTCCTACACCTGGTGCAAAAAATATTCCAAATATTCTGGTCATAAGTTCTGTGAATGGAACGCTAAATGCTGTCATAAAAAATGTAAGATCAGTATACGCAGAAGGGTTCTCTAAGGTACATGCATCACCAGTAGCAGCAGGATTTTTAATCAAATCACACTCAGATATATCATCTATTGCAGCATCATCTGGTAATGATACTATGTCAAGTCTGTATCTTAAACCAGGAATAGTTTTGTAAATATAATAAACAAATAGACTAGGTATACTAAAGAAAGAAACTGAAAGTAGTTTCTTCTTAAATGAAGAGTGAGAAACTATCAAGAATATCCATATTGGGAGTATGAACAGAATAACGTCTGATCTAATTAAGAAGCCAAATCCAAATGCAGCTGAGGAAAAAATTAAAAATCTATACTGATGTAGGTTTTGAAATTTTTTGAAAAACAAATATCCTAAAAGAACAAAAAATAAACCTGGAACTAGATTCAATGATGTATTAGAATAAGCCCAAACTGTTGTTGAAAAGGCTAGAATTAGTGTAAGAATTATGGAATTTGTTCTAGAGAATTTTTGTTCTATACAAATGAGGAAAAAAATTGCTACTGACAATGAAGAAAAAAATGGACCATAAAATAATTCCATAAATACAACATCAACATTCTGGGAATTTCTCCAATGAATATAGTGTGGATCACGAAAATCTTCTACATCTAGAACTAAAGTTTCAGATGAAATGAAATTCATGTAGTGATTTGCTGCCATGAATGGAACCTGAGTTGCACTATGAAAAACTGATGCGGGATAACAGGTAATTGGGTTTGCACATAATGAACCAACATTTCGAGGATTATAGATTGGAACGTTAAAGAACACTTTTGATTCATCTTGAACGTATGCAGGATCTGGTTCTAGTGTTGTCATACGATAAGCCATTTCTGAACTATGTAATTCATCAATAGCATATCTATGACCATCAGACGTAAATAGAAACACGATAAATGCTAATCCCAAAATCAGGAAGAAAATTTTACGGATATTGTGTTTTTTATATTCTAATGTCATTCGTTCTCCTTACTTTCTATATACTCATCAAATGCCTTTTGGTAACAATTGGTTTTATTATCAGGACAGTTTCGCTCTGCTTCTAGTTCAATTTCCGTGTATTCGTAAACTTGATGCTCAATTTCGTCTATTGTAATTAATCCGTCATTCATTAATTCAAAATAATGATCCTTTTCATACCATATTGCAGATCTATTCATTATTTCTAAAAATACCGAATTGATATCATTTTTGATCTTATATTCTTCAGATTTCTTAAGTTCTGCTTCAATTCCATCTATTGTGATTGCTTCATTATCAAGCATTTCATGATAATACTGNTTTTCAAAATCGGTTGCAGTTCTATCTAGTAAATCCCAAAACACAACACCAATCTGAGTTCTAACTGGATGGTGGATTGCTACATTTCTTCCCTCNTTAGATTCAACCATAATCATTCTAATTTCATGGAGAGGTTTTCCATTCTCAAGAATATTTCCAAAGTATTCTAGTCCTGCATCTTCTGGTGTTCGTAGTAATACACTCTCGTACAAATCAGTAATGATCCTTTTAGTCTCAGGACTTAATTCAGCTAGAGATTTTAATTGAACAAAATATCTCTCTTCAGAATTTAAAAGAGAAATTCTTATTTTATCTTCAGTTATTTGCCCATCTCTTAGCATCTGCGACCATTGTAAAAATGATGCTTTGTCTGCTGGTCTATGTAGTATTTCCCTGTATAATGAATCAATTCTTAGATCAATTTCATCCATTGCTGTATATTCTGCAAAAGTAGAATTTACTGTACGTATAGCATGATTTAGTTGAGATAAAGGAAGATATGTTACTATTGATGTTGGTCCAACTACATTGAAATGAATGTCAGTAATCAAGTTTGTTTTTGAACCATCTGACTCAAAAGTTTGTGTGATTGTTGTCCCTTTTGCATCTCCCTCAATAATCTCTATCACATGACTTTCATATGGATTCAATGTGTGTTTAGCCGTAAGTTTCATTGTAAATCCAGCTTCGGTTAATTCTTCTTCAGCAGTTATTACATTGTCAACATTACTTAGAATTGTTACATGTGAAATATTTCGCGGAAATATATTTGGATAATTTTCTATATCGGCCATAATCTCAAATAATCTTTCTTTTTCGATGTCAACTAATTGGTTTGTTGTATAATCAGTAATTTTTTTGGGTGTTACAGGTTCAAAGATATTATCTTCTAATCCTTCACTAGAGGATATAACAAATACAAGATATGCACATGCTAAAAAAATAAAAAAACATACTACAATTTTATCAGTCTTTCTCATTCAAAAAATACTAAATAACTCTGAATATAACGTCTATGAATCAATTCTATGCTTAATTAGAATTTAAAAAAGCCAACAAGGTTAAATCAGTAATATTTTGAATTATCATATGAAAAAAACAGATTTTGGAATATTTCTCGAAAATTTTGATAAAAGAGGTTCAATTTTTAGAGGAGATTATAAGAAGAAGGAAATTTTTCTAATCACTGAAATAAAAAAAGGTCAATCCAGAGGAGGTCATTATCACACAAATGTTGTTAATCATCATGTTTTGAGGGGAAAAATTATGTACAAAGAAATTCGTTTAACAAAAAATGGTAAAATCAAGAAAAATCAGAAAGAAAGTAAAAAAATTGTTAGTGGGGGAAAGGTCATAACTACCCCGCCATATGCAGCCCACATATTTTTTGGCTTGGAAAATAGCATAATTTTTGAGGCGTCTGGTGGGAAGAAAAAGAGTATCACATATCAGCCGTATAGAGAACAAATACGCAATTTATAAAAAACTCGAACTTAACCCTAGTCAAAGATATGAAAATTCTAGCTGTTAATTTTGGTATGTCAGGATTTGCTGGAGATTCAAATCAACTTTTTACAATCACAAAAAATCTAATTTCGCTTGGGCATCAAGTAACAATTGTAACCACAGATGCGAATGTTTGGAAAGGTGATATAGAAAAAAGCAGACAATATTCAAAAATCAGAAATATACTTCACAACTCTATTGAAAAAGTAGTTAAAGTAAATGATGTTCCTGTTATTCCATTACATTGTACTATACATGAATTTGGTATGTACTGTCCTAATGCAAAAACTTTCGCCAAGAAAATTATTAAAGATTATGATGTTGTGCATATCTTCAACTGGTATCATCACCTAGGTATGACATTTGCACAAGTCAGTCATGAAGAACATATTCCATTTGTAATTTCTTTTTATGCAACATTACAAGAAAAAGGCCGCCAATACAAAAAATTTCAAAAAACAATAGCTGATTCTATTTACACAAAGAAATTAATTTCAAAAGCAAGTGCACTACACTCAATAGGTGAATTAGAAACTCAGGATTATATCAAATGGGGTGCCAATCCTGAAAAAATTTTCAGAGTTGATAATGTAATAAATTTGGATGACTACAAAACCACAAACCCAACTAATATTTTTGAACGATTAAAAATGCAAAAAGGGCAAAATTATATCGTGTTTATTAGTAGAATCCATCCTAAAAAAGGAGTTGATTTACTACTAAATGCATTTTCAAGATTACTAAACTCTGGATTGAAAACTATTTTGGTTATTGCAGGAACTGGTTCAGAAGAATATCAAAATGAAATCAAAACACTTACTGAAAATCTTGGAATATCTAATTTTGTAAGATTTGCAGGTTTTGTAACTAATGATGAAAAACTAGAATTATTAAAAAATGCAAAACTGTATACTCTCACATCACATAGTGATGTACACCCTACTGCAATTCAAGATGCACTTGCTATGGGAGCACCAGTATTAATTACAAAAGCATGTGATTATCCAGAAGTAGAAGAATATGATGCTGGTATAATTGTAGATTCTAATGTAGATTCAGTTTTTAATGGTCTTAATAAAATGCTTAACGAATCTAATCTTGAACAACTATCAAATAATGCTAGTAGATTAATTCAAGATAGATTTCTAGTCGGAAATTTAATTAAAAAATATGAAGAGATGTACACTAGTGCTATTAATTAAAGAATTAGGACTTGAAAAATAAGAGAAATGTCCGTTCAAGTATCATATAAAAAACAAGGCATAATTTTCTTATGTCTATTTTTAGTACTTTTAATTTCACTTGAAATAGGTTCAAGAGTTATTGAATACTCGGAGGAAAATAACTGTGAATTCATTGGCAAGGAAGCAATGAATGATGTAGAAGAGAACTGGCAACAACAGATCTGTAAAGATAATAATTCTATTATGTATGAAGTTGATGGAATTCTAAACTATGCTCCAAATCAAAGTATGAAAACTATCAATATTAACTCACATGGATTTAGAGGGGATGAGTTTTCTGAAATAAAAGATTCGGATACTTATAGGATATTCCTTGTTGGTGGATCAACTGTTTTTTTAGCTACATCTGATGATAAAACAATTAATTCTTTCTTACAAGAAAAGCTTGAGAATTATTATCCAAACAAAAAATTCGAAGTGTTAAATGCTGGTATTGGAAGTGCGTACTCATATTCTGAAAAATATTTAATTCAAAATGTATTAACAGAATTTGAACCAGATCTAGTTATTGTGTATTCAGGAGGAAATGATGCAAATAATAGATATGGAATTGATTATGCAATTCCAGGTGTAGATACATCACAATTAACTTCAGAAACAAATTATTCTGAAGATCCAATAAAAAAAATAATTAAAGAAATTGACTATAGAACTCCATACGTCTTATTGAAAAGCATTAATCAATTTGAAAATAATTTTCAAACAAGTAATAGTTCAAAAAATCAAGTACAAGAATTATGGACAGAAAGAATGAATCAAATTTGTGAGACAAATACTGAGTTAGGAATAAAATCTATAATCTTAGTTCAACCAATGTTAGGGTCCGGTGATAAAGAATTATCAAATTATGAACAAAAATTATTAGAACATTATGGAGTCTATATGATAGACACGCTAGACATATTGAATAAAATAGCTATTTCATTAGTACAACTTGAAAATACATGTGATGCAACATATGATTTACGAATGATTTTTGATGATACAAATGAACCACTATTCTTTGATCATATACATGTAAACGATTTAGGTAATGAAATAATTGCAAAAGAAATTTCTAGGATAACAATCAACNATTTGCAATGAGTTAAGTGATTCTATAAAATTATACTTTACAGACAGAAATATTTTCAAAAATTTAATTACATAAAGAAAATATGATTAATATGAAAATTGGATTTGTTATTACAATGTATGATGAAATTGATACTGTAAAACAAACTTTGCAAGTTCTAAAAGCAAATGATTGCATTTCTGTTGTAATTCAATCTGATCCAAATGATTCATCAAAAATTTTAGATGAAACCAGTGTAAATTTTTATCAGAAATTACCTGATCTTGCAGGTACAAAAGAAGAATACTTGAAAGAGAGGGAGTTAAAATCTGGTGCAACCACTATACCATCAAGGGCAGTAACTAGAAACTATAGTGCAGGGTTTACAGCTGCCCATACTTTTGATGTAGATTGGTGGGTAGGAATAACAGGTGATGTATCAATCACCAATCTAAATGGAATAAAAAAAATCATTGAAAAAATGATTAATGCTAACAAATCACTTGGTGTTTCACGTGCAGTAGGTCAAATTTTTTGGGATCCTAATCAAGAATTTACACGTGTTCAGAAGGATGAAACTACTGATTTTATGCCTCAATTCTTTGTAGTAAAATCTAATCTTGTTAACAACAAATTATTCTCAAATATTGAAATAACAAATTTCTATACTTGTGAACAATGTCTAGGTGATGAAGTAAAACGATTTTGTCTAGAAACAAAAGATGNATTTGAGAATATTGTGTTTAAAATTTCTGATTATGCATATCCACAGTTTATTTCTGGTTTACAATTCAATCCAGACCGAGTTAATATGCCAAAACATGTTGATGGTTTTGTGAACATGTTACGAAGAATGAAAACTAGATACTCAAAATGATTTGTTAAGATTCAGTAGCTACTTGTTTTTTATCTATATTCTCCATGAACTTTGATAAATCTTCAGGTGTTCCAAGTCCTCTCATTTCTGCTATTGGGTAGTTTAGAATTTTTTTATTTGATTGAATCATTTCGTTGTATACGGGTGCAATATAGAATTCATTGTTGGTTCTAATATTTTTGCCAATCATTTGTTCTGCTGCTTCAACAAAATATTTTCCTTTTTTGAAATAATAAATTCCAACAGTGGCAATATTACTAATTGGTTTTTTCTCTGCAACTATTGTTACTTTTCCTTCATCATCAAGTTTTACAAAACTCCATTTTGGATGAGTAGAATAGAAAGTTACTATTCCTCCATCTGCATCATTATCACGTAAAAATGATAGAAAATGTTGATTATTCCAATTTACCCATTGATCACTATTAGCAATAATTAATTCCTCATCATTATTGATAGATTCTTTTGAAAGTAAAGCAGTACATGCTGCACCTTCTGTTATTTCAGATACTTGAATAATCTTACAATTTGGAGTAATTAAGTCCAAAAGTTCTTTTAATGCATATTTCTCATAGTGTTCTTTCTGGCAAATTAGTATATGTTCTGCGCTAAAGTTAAGATTCTCAATAATAATTTGTATCATAGTTTTTCCATTGATGTCAATGAGAGGTTTTGGAAAACTATATCCTGCATCTTCAAATCTTTTTCCACGACCAGCCATCGGGATTAGAATTTTCATTAATAAAGACCATATTTTATGTATATTAAAGAACTTTTATCACAAATAATTTAATAAATATAATTTTATTCTATTAATTTTCACAAAGATTACTTGATAATAATTCAACATAGGGTCAACACACAAAAGGAAATCAATCCAAAATATGGTCTTGAAGTAGACATACGAGATTATAACAATAAATTAGTTTTATCACACGATGTTCCTAATGAACAAAGTGAAGATTTAGAGGATTTTCTAACACACATTCAAGAAAATAATTTTTTAGCTCTAAACATCAAAAGTGTAGAAATTGAATTTCAATTAAAAAAAATACTGTCTGAAGCAAAGATTTCTAACTATTTTACTTTTGATTGGCCAATACCATCACTTCAAAAAGCCTTGAGTCATGATCTTAATTGTGCCTTTAGATTAAGTGAGTATGAAAAGCATATTTTCCCAAACTGTGAATGGGTTTGGATTGATTCATTTAATGAAATTTGGTATGATAATGATTATCTTATTTCATTAAAGAAAACTGGAATAAAATTAGCTCTAGTTTCACCCGAGCTTCATGGTAGAAAATCTGATATTAAGAAAGTTAAGGATTTGATAAATTCTGTTGAAGTGGATGCCATATGTACGGATATCCCAGAGTATTGGTAAAATGATAAAAGCAATATTATATGATCTTGATGGAGTTTTGGTTGATGCTACAGAGTGGCATTATGAATCTCTTAATGCTGCTCTAAAAGAAGTATGTGGTTTTATAATTAATAGAGATGAACATNTTAGTACATTTAATGGAATTCCAACCATTAAAAAATTAGAAATTTTACATGAGCAAGGAAGAATAGAAAAAAAAATATTTAACAAAATCTGGGAACAAAAACAAGAAAAAACATTTCAAGTAATAGAAAAACTAGCTATTCCTGATCCAAGTAAGATTAGACTTCATAAGCAAACTGAAAATCTTAAGAAAGTTTGTGTTACAAATAGTATTAGAAAAAGTGCAATGTTAATGTTAGAAAAAACTGGACAGTTACAATACATGGATTTTGTCATATCAAATGAGGATGTATCTTCTCCAAAACCCTCGCCAGAAGGATACAAAATTACAATTGAAAAACTAGGTTTGAGTTTGAAAGAATGTATGGTTGTGGAAGATTCTCCAAAAGGTTTAGAGGCTGCACACAAGTCTGGCGCTCATGTGTTTGAAGTTAGTGGATATCATGAAGTTACTCTAGAAAATATTTTAAATAAAATAAATTATTTTAATATGATNAAATAATGATTATTTTACCCAGTTTTGCTCTTTCATGAGTTTTTTCAATTGGTTTATAGTCATAAATTTCTTTGAGCCAGAATCATATTCCTTAAAACTCAAACTCTTTTTTGTAGATGTTTGATCATATTCATAATTCTCTATACCAATTATGTAGTGATCTTTTTGGGATCTAGCAAATCGCATTTCTTCTTCTGAAATTAAGATTTCATGAATTTTTTCACCAGGTCTAATTCCCACAAATTCAATTGGGTAATTTTTTTTCTTTGTGATAATTTCCGCATANGCTTTTGCGAGATCAACAATTCTTGCTGTTGGTGCCTTTCTAACAAATATTTCACCACCTCTTGCATTTTTTAATGCATAAAAAACAAGTTGAATTGCATCATGTAGTGTTAAGAGGAATCTAGTCATATCGGGATGAGTTACAGGAAGTGGCTGTTTTTTACTAATTTTTGTGTCCCACAATGGAATTACACTACCTCTACTTCCAAGAACATTTCCATATCGGACAGAACAAAATATAGTTTTATTTTTTTCATATTGACTGGAACGGAAAATTTTCTCCTGTAAAGCTTTTGTCATACCCATTGCATTAACTGGTTTTACAGCTTTATCGGTACTAATTGCTACAACATGCTTAACACCTCTTTCAATAGCAGCTCTCACTAAATTATGAGAGCCAATGATATTGGTATTCACTGCTTCAAGAGGATATAATTCTGCTGAAGGAACTTGCTTCAATGCTGCAGCATGAAAAACTACATCAATACCTGCACAAACTGTATGCAAGCGTGAATAATCCCTAACATCGCCAATTACATAGGTAGTTATTTTAGAAATTTTTTCATCATGAAGTTCTTGTTTCATAATGTGTTGTTTATTTTCATCTCTGCTAAAGATAATTATTTTTTTTGGTCTGTATTGTCTTAGTTCTTTTACAATCTGATAACCAAAACTACCTGTNCCACCAGTAATCAGAATATTTTTACCATTAATAATAGAAGAATAGTTCAAATCAAAAATATTTTTGTTTGATATTTAATAAGTCTTGGTTAGAAATCATCTTTAAACATAATCATATAGTCTTCAACATTTTAATTAGCTTAAAAATCAATTACTGGTATGAAGGTAATGTCAATATTTGGAACTAGACCAGAAATTATTCGCCTTTCTAGGATTTTCCCTCTGCTTGATAAGAACTTTGATCATATCATGGTAAATACAAACCAAAATTTTACAAAAGAATTAAGCTCAATTTTCATTGAAGAATTAAATCTTCGTAAACCGGATTACAATTTAAAAATAAAAACTAACAAATACGGTGATGAAATTTCTGACATAATTCAAACTAGTGAAAAAATTCTTCTAAAAGAAAAACCTGACGTATTACTTATTCTAGGTGATACCAACAGTGGTCTTTCAGCAATTCCTGCAGCACATCATGGAATAAAAATTGTTCATCTTGAAGCAGGAATGCGTGCATATGATTCAAGAATGCCAGAAGAAAAAAATAGAGTTTTAATTGATCATCTGTCTACAGTTTTACTGCCTTACACTAATTATTCTAGAGAGAATTTAATAAGAGAAAATATCCATCCAAGTAAAATATACGTTGTAGGAAATCCAATAATTGAAGTAATAAATCATTTTGCACCACAAATTGAGAAAAGTAAGATTCTTTCACGTATGAAATTGAAGCCAAATGATTTCTTTTTAGTTACTGCACATAGAAGTGAAAATGTTGATAATAGACAGCAACTACAGATTATTTTTTCAGCACTAGAAAAAATTCATAAAAAATTTAAAAAACGCATAATCTATCCAATGCATCCAAGAACCGCTAGTAAAATCAAAAAAAATTCAGTTCCAAATGGAATAGAAATTATAAAACCAATAGGTTTTTTTGATTTTACAAAACTTGAAAAAAATGCAATGTGTTGTATAACTGATTCAGGAACTATACCAGAAGAAACATTATATTTCAAAAAACCATGTGTTACAATTCGTGAAACTACTGAAAGGCCAGAGACCATTGAAGCTGGTTCAAATATTCTTGCAGGANTAGATGTTGAGAATATATTTAATTCCGTTAAACAAATGATATCAAACAAACCAGAGTGGGCATGGGATCCATCCTTAGGTGACGGAAAAACTGCCATCAGAGTTGCTAATATTCTACGAAGTAAACTAGAAAGACGAAAATTTACTCTGTGATCCTTATTAACAAAAAATCTGATATTTGAACAAGATATGAAAATTTTAGTTACTGGGGGAACTGGGAATTTAGGCTCTGAATTAAAAAAAAATATTCCTGATTGCTACTGCCCAACAAGATCTGAATTAGATATTACAAAAAAAGAAGATGTGGTTAATTTTTTTCAAAACAATNAAATTGATTTAATTATTCATACTGCTGCTTTGACTAGCATAAGATTTTGTGAAGAAAATAAAAAACTTACATGGGAAACAAATGTACAAGGCACAAAGAATCTAGTTGATGCAACATTAAAAGCAAAAAATAATATTAAATTTGTTTATGTTAGCACTGCATGTGTATTTGATGGATATTCTGGTATGTATAAAGAAACTGATATTCCATACCCTGAAAATTTTTATGCATTAACTAAGCTTTTAGGAGAAAATGAAGTGACAAAACTTTCTAATTATTTAATTATTAGAACAAATTTTGTTGCAAAAACAACATGGCCATATCCGAAAGCATTTACAGACAGATTTGGTACATATCTTTTTGCAGAAAATGTTGCTTCAGGAATTAATGAAATCATAAGTGAGGATTTGAATGGGGTTGTGCATGTTGTTGGTGATAAAAAAATATCTATGTATGAATTAGCAAAAATTACTACAGAAAATATTTTGCCCATGACTATTAATGATTATGATGGTCCTTCATTAACAATGGATATGAGTCTGGATACAGAACGCTGGAAAAAATATACATTAAAATAAAATTAAGCCAAAACAGTTTACAAATTTTAGTATCTGTTATTCTTAAATTTTATATTCATTAAAAATCACATATTTCTATTGCACTTGATACAACTATCTACATTATTCAAAATTCTTCCACAAATAGTTAAATGGGCATTTCTAAAAGATGATAAGAAATATTTGTATATGCAAAAAGTTGCATACCAAAATGCTGCTAGGAACTCAACTTATGATTCAAAGAACAAAGATGATTTCGTTGTAGGTTCGTATGAAGAGCAAAACAAGTGGGAGGATTATGATAAATATTTGATGAAATATATCGATTCAACTTTCCAAGAAAAAATTGCTCTTGATTTTGGATGTGGACCTGGAAGAAACATAGTCAAGTATAACAAATGGTTTAAACAAATTGATGGTTGTGATATTAGTAAAAACAACATCAATAATGCCAAAACTAATCTAAATTATCATAAAATCTCTTTACCAGATCTATATGTTACAAATGGAGATGATCTAGGTACAGAACATGAAAATTATTATGATTTTATTTTTTCTTCGATAGCGATGCAACACATATGTGTTTACGATATTCGATTTTCAATTCTAACAAAAATGTACAAATCTCTAAAAAAAGATGGGAGAATTTCCATTCAAATGGGTTATGGTAAAGCAAAAAAAAATTCTGTAGGATACTACGAGAATGATTTTAATGCAATTGGGAGTAATGGAAGTAAAGATACACGCATAGAGGATCCAAATGAAATAAAGAAAGATCTTGAAAATATAGGCTTCAAACAATTTGAACACTGGATTCGCCCGGTTGGTCCAGGTGATGATCACTCTAATTGGATTTTTTTCACTGCTAGTAAATAGAAAAGATTCACCACACTAAAATGATATAAATCTAATTTTAATTCAAGAATGAAAATCGTAGTTGTTATTCCATATTTGAAATCAATTGGTGGTGCTGGAAGATATGCTTGGGAGCTTTGTGAATATCTTGCCTCATGTGGTGATGATGTAATTGTTGCATCACTTTACACAGATAAAACATTATACAAACCAGAAAATAAAATAAGGGTAATTGATCTTGGTAACGAAAAAAGTCTTACACAGTCAATAAAATTTTGGCTAGATCTAAGGAAAACTTCTAGATTACTTCATGAATTAATTGATCAAGAACAACCTGACATTGTTTTCTTTAACCACTATCCATCAACAATGTGGGTTGAAAAATATGATAATATTCCAACAATTTGTTATCCTCAAGATATTAATCTACTTTATACTAATACATACATAAATAATCTTGAAGCAAAAATTAGAATTCCTTGGAGAATAATTAGACTATTTGTTAGATTTTATGATAAANACAAATGGAATTTTTTTGATCAAGTAATATGCCACAGTAAATTTACTGCAAAAAATATTAAAAAACATTATGGTGTTGATTCGGAAGTTATCTACTTAGGTACAAATACTAATGTTTTTTTCCCAATAGAAAATTGTGTGAAAAAGAATACAATACTCACTCTGGGTGATTCAAGAATACGTAGAGCAGATCTTTTAATTAAAGCTGCAAGTGAATTATTAGAAAAAAGAAAAGATTTTGAAATATGGATTGTAGGAAATTCTGGTGAATTAGGTGAAGAGCTTGAATTGTTAGCCAAAAATCTCAATGTTGAAAAAAATGTAAAATTCTTTGGAAAGATTAGTGATCAAGATCTGGCAAAACTATATTCAGAATCACTAGCAACTGTACACCTTGTGAAAGAAGCTCCATTTGGATTGATTGTAATTGAATCCATGTCTTGTGGCACTCCTGTCATATCTTGGAAACCGGGTGGTCCCGAAGAAACAATAGTTGATGGGGAAAGCGGGTTCTTAATTCCTGAAAACAATCAAAGTGATCTAATTGAAAAAATAGAATTCTTTCTTGATAATCCCGAGTCTAGTTATAAAATGGGTCAAAATGGCATTCAAAGGGTTCAAACAAACTTTGACCTAGAAATACACCATAAATCAATGCGAAAAATTTTACTTAATTGGATTAATCATTCGAAAAAACTCTAATTATATTTCTTCTAATACAATAGGCTTTAGAATTTCAAATATTCTTTTAGATACAATTTCATTACCAAAATCTGACATGTGTGCATTATCAAAGTAAATAAATTCTGAAGTGTTGTCAAAAATATTTCTAAGATCCTGAACAGTATTACAATTATTATCCAAGCCTGTTAAGCCATTTGCAAATGTATCGTAAATCTTTGTATTATCCTCTCCACCCATGCCTAACAAGAAATCATTCTCATAGTCAGATAATGGTTTACTGCCTGTTCCTAATACTGGTTGCAAAAGAACTACTGTCTTAAATCCATATTCATTCCCGAAACTACACGCATCTTCGATTCGATCATGCCAAAGTAATGATCTTTCAACCATGTTTTCAGATTTGTAATATGTATCATTCATAATATTGTCTGAATTAGTTGAACTATGTCCCATGATTCTATTAATCAGATAAATAGAATTAATTGGTGTTTTATATTCTGGTAAATTAGTTTGAAAGAAAAATAATATTTTCTTTTCCAGTGTGGTTTCAAAAGTTTTATGATTTGTATATCTATCCCAGGTAAGATGTGCATCATTTGTGCCATGATAAATAACAACTATGTCAGGATCAAAATGAATTAAGTCATTCTTTATTCGATATACTTCTTCAACAGATGTACTACCTTCTATTCCAGCATTAATAACTTCAATTTTCTTGTTAATCTCAGAATNATCAAAAAATTGTTGTAAAAATCCAGGTATTGTTGTTATATCAGATGTACTACCAGAACCATAAACGGTTGAACCACCTATTACAAAAATCCTAAATGTATCAACTGGTTTATTTTGAGTAATATCAGAACCTCTCATTCCAAAATTATTAATGTGAATCGTTGTGTTTTCCTGATTAGGCTGTATGTGTCTATCTATTCCTGCTAGATATGCTATATCACGATAATCATTACACATTTGTTTTTGTTTTCCATAATCTATTTCTGGATAAATATTACTTGTTATGAATATACATGGATTGTTATAATAATCATCAACCCTTAACAAACCCTCAACTGCAGATAATATTATTACTAAAATTACTATACCTAAGATCGATTGTTTCTTGTATGATACTTGAACTGACATTATAACCCATTATTAATTTTAGAAACCAAATAACTACCCATAACAATGCAATCCATATCTGTTTTTTTAATCATGTTATATGCCTGTTCTGGAGTATTTACAATAGGTTCGCCCATTACATTCATTGAAGTATTAATTATTACAGGAATACCTGTTTTCTTATAGAATTCATTAATAAGATCATAATACAATGGATTTGATTGCTTTGATACAGTCTGCAATCTTCCTGTTCCATCAACATGAGTTACTGCAGGAATTTTGTCAGGCTGTTTTATTTTAGTTACCATAAGCATGTATGGACTTGGTATATCCAATTCAAAGTAATCTGCAGCATGTTCTTCAAGTACACTAGGAGCAAATGGTCTAAATGATTCTCTATGTTTAATTTTTTCATTCAGTATATCTTTCATTTTTCCGTCACGAGGATCGGCTAGTATACTTCTATTTCCTAATGCTCGTGGACCCCATTCCATTTTTCCTTGATACCAGCCCACTATCTTTCCTTCAGTGATTAAAGCTGCTGTCTGTTGTAACAATAATTCTCTATTAAATTGCTCATACTTGATTTTATTTGAATCAAGAAAATTCTTAATTTCTTCATCAGTAAAGTGTGGACCAACGTAAATATTTTCATGTATTACCTTTGCAGGATCTTCCTCAATTATTCTTGGTTTCTTTTTATGAATATAATACAAATATTGGGCACANCCAACTGCACTACCCGCATCTCCAGGAGATGGTGGAATGTGGATATTTTCAAAAGGTCCATCCTTAAGCATTCGGTAGTTTGCTACACCATTAAGTGCTACACCACCGCCAAGGCATAAATTTTTCATTTGTGTTTTTTTATGAATATAATTTATCATTTTTAGCATGATATCTTCTAAAACTTTTTGTGCGCTAGCCCCAATATCAAAATGAATTTGCTCTGTTTTTTCATTTCTTTTTCTAGGTTGTATTCCAAATAGTTCTGAAAATTTTTCATTTGTCATTACTTTATCATATGTAAATGCAAAATATTTCATATTGAGGTGAATACTACCATCATCTTTTACATCAATTAATTCTTTCATAATAAGATCATAGTATTTGGGTTTTCCATATGATGATAATCCCATTAGTTTGTATTCTCCCTCATTTACTTTAAAACCAAGAAAATATGTAAATGCAGAATAAAACAGACCCAAAGAGTGTGGCCATCGTATATCATGTGTGAGATTAATTGAATTATTCGTTATTGTACCAAATGAAGTTGTGGTCCATTCACCAACTCCATCTATTGTTAAAACAGCACATTCTTCAAACTGAGATGTATAAAATGAATGTGCTGCATGTGACATATGGTGGTCAGGAAAAATTATTTCACCCTTGAATCCTTTCAAATGTTTTTTGATATCATCCTTTATCCATAATCTCTTATGAAGCCATTTTGGTATGACATCTAAAAAACTGTATAATCCACGTGGGGCAACTGCAATATAGTTGTCAAGAAGTCTTTCAAATTTTAAAATGGGTTTGTCATAAAATGCCACTGAATCTATCTGTTCTTGTGATATTCCAACTTCTTTTAGACACCAATCTATAGCCATACCTGGGAATCCATCATCAAACTTTTGCCTNGAAAATCGTTCTTCTTCTACAGCTGCAATTACATGCCCATCTTTTAGAATGGCAGCTGCCGAATCATGATAATAGCAAGATATACCTAAATTGTACAATTTTAATACTGTTTTGAAATTTTATTAGATTTAAAATCGTTAGGATCTAGCCAATAGGTTTCTTTTTGTTTTTTTAGTCGTAGAAGATCGATTCTCAATAATCGAAAAACTATACCATAAATTGAAACCAAGAANATAAATAAAATTCCTAGAAATACCTTCGTGTTAATTATTGCAATTGTATCAAGAGCTTTGGATAACTTTATAGCAAATATTTGGGAAATAGATACAATTCCCAAAATAAACGAAAACATTATCTCAAGAGAGAAAAATCCTGTTGCGCTGGTTATAACAAAAAACCAAAAAGATAGACCAGCAGAAACTGCTAATGCCTTGAATCTAGGAGAAGAAAGTTGCATTTTAAATTGGATAAATGAATGCGATTAATCCACTCTGTGATAGTGCTGTAACTCCAATAAGTGCAATTAATACAAGGATTATTGGAAACATATGGAATTTCCGTCTATGAATTAATATTTCAAATACTTCTTTAATTGTGCTAAATCGGCTCATTTTGATATTATTTATTTTCTACAAATGCTAATTATGTGTTTATATAAATTCATAGTAATCCATCGTTAAAAAAATTCTAAAATTATTTAAAATTTTTAATTACATCATGAAATATCTGGATTAGTTGGTCAGAAAGCTTATCCCAATAATGATGCTCTTTAATATAGGAAAACCCATTATTTCCTAATTCAGTTAACTTTGTTTTATCTTGCATTAATTCTTCAATTGATGAAATAAAATCCTTAGACTCTGAGTAAACTATACCAAAAGTATCATTTGGTAATAATTCTATTGTTCCTTTTAATGGAGTAGACAAAACAGGTTTTCCACATGAAAGATATTCTAATATTTTTGTTGGAACTATACTATTTGTTAATTCATTAATTGCAAAAGGATTCAGACACAAGTCTGAAAGTGCAATATATTGTGGAATTTCTTTTTGTTCTATAAAGCCTGTGAAAATAACACTATCATTCAGCTTAAGTTCGTTAGATAATAATTTTATTCGATTAAAATCTGGTCCTCCTCCAACCACTATAAATTTAATTTGTTTTATTTTGCTTTGTAGTTTATGAAAATTTTTCAATATATCATCAAGTCCCGCAAATGGATATAGAGTTCCCATAAACAGGATAACACGGTCATTAGACTGAATTTTTAACTCTTTGAGTAATTCAATATTTTTTTCCAAAGGTTTGAAATGTGTTGAGTTAATTCCTAAAGGAAAATATTTTGTAAGATTGGGGTTAGAGCCCATTTTTTGTGCATAATTAGAAAGCTGAGGCGTTGTGGTTAGCACAAAATCTGCATTAGAAAAGATAGTTTTTTCAAGATTTTTGGTGTAATTTTGTAAAAAAGGAATTCTAACTAATTTGTGGGCAATATCTAACGATCTAAAAATAATAGGTATTTTGAATTCTTTGGCAAGTTCAATACATTGAGTTCCATTTGTAGCTACACCATATAAAAAAATCAGATCAATCTTTTTCTCTAGAATTATCTTTTTAATTATCTTCTTACACGACAAAAAATGAGAGGCCCTGTTGAATCCTTTGATTAAAAGTGAGCTTGGTCGTATCAAAGTGATTGAAGCATTATCATAAAGTCTATGATAATTATTGATGATTGAAGTTGTAAAACCATTTTGAATTCTTGAAGTATCAGGTTCTGCACAATCTACTACGTAAACATCGTTATTCTTAGTAGAAAGAATTTCAGCCAGATGATGTGGTTCAAATGGAACTTTTTTAATCCAGTCTATTTCATGAACAATTAATATTTTCATTTTTATCATCACGCTTTTGTTTTAATTTCTTTTATTATTGATTGAACTAAACTCCGTGTATTACTATCAATTAGATAGGTTATCATTATATACATACCAACACCTAATGCTGCATACACTAACACTGCTGGTATAAAAGAAAAGATATCAGTAGAATAAGTTAGAAATTGATTTATCAAAATGTATGTAAAAGTAAATACTCCAATTGCAGTTAAGAGAAATTTAGTAATACTAGATACATTAAGTTTTATTGTTATGTTTTTCTTTAGTAAAAAGTAGAGTATACATACAAGTGGAATTTGTGTAATTAATGCTATACTAGCCCAAAATATTAACAATTCTTGATTTGAACTATCATAACCTACNAGTATTAGTAATCCTACTGTTAAAATCAAAACATAGATTGTTGTTTGAATGAGTCTGATTGTTTGTGGAACAAATAACTTACTTTTGAGATAATCTTTAAAGGTTGAATTTTCGTTCTTGTCTACTTTTTC
Source organism: Nitrososphaerota archaeon (assembly GCA_002698885.1). Lineage (GTDB taxonomy): Archaea > Thermoproteota > Nitrososphaeria > Nitrososphaerales > Nitrosopumilaceae > Nitrosopelagicus. The sequence continues at coordinate 45,669 of PAAH01000018.1, forward strand.
AATGCCTGCTAATGATAGTAAAAATACATTTGTTAATACAGTAAGAAACATTTCAACTGCCATTATGATAACTACTGGTACACCTATTTCATAAATTGGATTTAATGCATATAGTCCAGGTCTTGCAAATGTAATTACTAAAGCTGTTAAAAGAATTCCAAAATAGAANAAGTGTGTTAAATTCTCGTTAACAAATTCCCTTGTTTTTTCTTCAAGTAACTTGGGATAAACAGCTCTTGATATTAATGCTGTATGTGAGATCATACTAGGAAGTACTACTGCTGCAGACCAAAAAGCTATACCAACTACCGAGCTAGTAACAATAGTAAAAATAGAGATATCAAATCCAGCAACTAGTATTGCTAATCCTGGATAGAGTGGCAGCCATGATAATCTAAGCCATTTTTTTAATACAGATTTTTTAAAATGATTTTTAATTTTTTCTTTTGCATAATATGATAAAACTGCAATACTGACCAAGTTTGCTATGACCAATGAAAGAATTATTCCAGTTATACCAAGATCTAAAAAATAGATAAAAAATAACGCTAAAGGTATTTGTGAAATTCCAAAAGATATTGTTCCATAACTAATTGCTTGAGGTTTCCAACCTAAATTTATCGCTGTTAGAATTCCATTTAGTGCCATTGGAGGTATCAAAATAGCAGCAAAAAGTAATGTATTCTGCTCTTCGCTGGTGTAAAAACCCATCAAATAGGAAATTATGATGTAAACCGATACTGAACATATAGATAACAACATGCTTGAAAGCACGGCGGTCTTACCAGATTCAATATTTCGTGCAGTGTCTCTTGTTGACCAATATGAAACTATGGGATTTATCATACAAACATAAAAAATTAGAGCATTAATGAGACCCCAAGTTCCATATTCTTCAGGAGTCAAAGTTCTGGTTATGATTAATGTAAAAATTACTCCAAAAATAATTGATAAAATTCCTCCAATGAATGAAATTAGCCCAGTGTAAGTAACACGTATACCTGACAAATTGAAATTTAGACATTTACCTACAATAAGAACATAAAGATTCTTTCATTTTGAATGGCTAGTAAATCATGATGATTTTGAATTAGGCATGAACTTTCTCACTATAGTTTTATTAGATTCTATTTTTTGGTTCCTATAGGTTGGTAGTACTGTGTTAAAGATTCTTGTTGTCAATGACGTAGTCCCACATATTAAAAATAGAACAACTATTTTATTCAAAAATATTGTACCTATTATCAAGAAAACGTTAGATGTTAAAATTTTTTGGATAATCACGGATGATTATGGAGAACGAATTAAAGATACAGAACCAGACTATGAGATATTTTATTTATCAGATTTCAATAATGCGCGCGAGGTATTAGAAAAAATTAAACCTGATTTGAGTTATCATCTCATTGGAAATAGTATAATGGACTATGCCTTTATGGAGGCAGAAAGAACATTAAACATTCCTAATTTTGGATTTGCAGATGCCCACTACATAATATCAGAAAATAAAGATGAAATGGTAATTGGTGATTATTTTAGGGATCAGACATCTAGAAAGAAAATATTTCTAGAAAATTCAAGGCAATTCTTTGAGAAAAAAAATATAGGATTTGAAAATGATGATGAAACAATACGTGGAAAAAACTTTCTTAGGAAATGTTATTTTTTAATTAAAACACTCCGCTCGATAGGAAAATCACATATACAAGTAACCATGATACTATTTCAATTATTTAAATTACTTTATCTAACACCACCAACAAAATTTAATGAGAGATATAATTGNGATTTNATTTTCACAGAAAGTAAATCTGGAATAGATTATCTNGAATTATCTGGATTGAAAAGAGAAAATATTCNNGTTGTAGGAAATCCTGTATTTGATAATGCATTTGAAAAAAGAAATGAATCTAAGTTTAGTAACAATGATGTACTAAGAGTTTTGTTTATAACAGCTAATCTTGGTAGTGGTCAAGGCAAAAGTGATTTTTCTAAATCAAGNCGTGATCAAATGATANATGAAACAATTTCGAGTTTACANAAAATGGAAAAANATTTNTCATTAATGATTAAAATTCATCCGACTGCTGAAAATTATNNAGAGTTCGAAAAATTTACTAAAAAATCCAAAAATATTCAGATTTCACAAAAAGATGACATAATTGAACTACTCAACAAAACAGATATTGTGATTACTCCAGTTACTAGTACTGCTGCACTTATTGCACTAATTATGAATAAACCGATTATTTTATGGAACTATTTTCATGTAGAAGAGGATTTACTACTCAGAAAAAATATTGTATTAGAATGTAAAAACAATAAAGAAATTAGTAATTGTGTAGATTNGGCAAAATCATTTACAGAAAATAATTCTGAAAAGATCAGAGAATTCATTGATGAAAATTTTTCATATGGTAATTCATCTCAACGAATAGTTGATGAGATATTAACTTTTATTAAAAAACGTAATTCTTAAATTAATTATTATTTTGTGTTATTAGCTAAGTTTTTTATTGTCATAGTAAGTCCCTGTTTAATACTAACTTTTGGAGAAAATTTTAACAATCTTTGTGCTTTTGAAATATCTGCACAAATACATTTTTCATCCTGAGTTTCGTTATTTATTTTCAAATTGAGTTTTCTATTTGAAATATCTTGGATTAGTTTTATTATTTGAGTTGAACGATAACATTTTCCTGATGAAATGTTAAATGTATTATATTTTTTTAGCTTAGAATTTATTGCTTGAAGTATTCCATCAACTGCATCATCAATAAATAAATAATCACGTCGCTGTCTGCCATTTTGATTAATACTAACTAATTTTTTTTTCTTAATTGATTTTAAAAGATTCAGTATTAAGCCATTTTTTTTATTTGGGCCATATAAGTTTCCTAATCTTAATACTATTATATTGACGTTATTTGTTTTTGCAAAATTTTCATATATCTTCTCATTAAATAATTTTATTAATCCATAACTATACTGTGGTGACAATTTCTTATTCTCTCTTGATGATTGTTTACCACATTCACCATAGACATCAATTGATGAAATTAAAATAATTTTAATATTTTTTTTCCCTTTACATGATTCTAACAAATTGAATGAACCATTTATGTTTAAATCAATGAAGTTTGAAATTTCTCCATTATACTGACCGACTAAATTTACTATAATATCACCATCCTGAATATTTTTTTTTAATGTTTTATCTAATATGTTACCTTGAAATTTTTTTAGAGAAGTTTTTATTTTTGTAGAGTGTACCATAACCGTTGTATTTCTAGAATTAGTTTTTTCTAATCTATCTATTAGTGATTTACCAATAAAACCAGAGCCTCCTAATACTATTATGTTCGNCATCTAATATGTCAACTTTTTTTGAATTGAAATTTTGTTTAGATTAATTGTTTCTAATAATTTAGTTATTTTTTTAGAAGAATTTCCATCTCCGTATAAACCAGATTGTTTTTTTCTCTTTGCTGTTTTAATTGCTAATGTCTTTTTAATAGCATTTTTTATCTGGATTTTATCATAATCGACACTTATGATACTTGATGATTTTGGTCTACCATCTTGTCTAGTACCTATATTTACTGATGGTTTATGTAAAAATGGTGCTTCCATTATACCACTACTAGAATTACCAACTAATACTGAACAGTTTCTAAGTAAATTGATGTATTTCTCGAATGGTAAACTAGAATAATTCTGAATTTTAGATTTTTTTATTATGGTAGAAATTTTTCTAGAACCTGCATCAGAATTACCAGAAATAATTAAACATTGAGTGTCTAATTCTTTAATTGCATTTATGGTTTCCATAAAAAATTTTTCAATCACTTTAATTTCTGATGTAACGGTATGTTGAATTAATAGTATAACTGGTAAATTAAAATCAACTTTGAATTCTTTTTCTAGTTCTCTTATAGGAATTTTCTTTATATTTTTGATAGCATCTAATGAAGGATTTCCTACCACAAAAATATTTTTAGAATTTTCACCCATTTTTACTAATCTTTGTTTTGCCATTGCATTAGTAACAAGATGTACATGAGCAAATTTTGAAGTTGCATGTCTAATAGACTCATCTATTGTTCCTGTTACTTCACCACCCTCTAGATGAACAACAGGAATATTCATGTGAGCACCTATAATTGCAGATGCAAAATTTGCGCCAATATCAAAACCTGCAAAGACAATATCTGGTTTTAATTTCTTTATAATCTTAGTTAAACTAATTACTGCAGTACCAAATGATCTTGTCATTTCATCTGCTGTATCATCATTAGATGTATGCATCTTAAATTGTGCATGGATTTTAAACCCATCTTTTTTAATTTCATTAATTGTCATACCATATTTTTTTAATAAATGACTCCCAGTTACAACTAAATAATAATCAAGTTTTGAAGATTTTTGAATTTCTTTGATAATTGGTCGTAATTTAGAATAATCTGCTCTCCTCTCTGTTACAATTAGTATTTTACGTTTCAGGATATATCACTGTAAGATAGCTGTTTATTCTTTGGTATATTTTTTTTAGCACGTTTTTTAAGAATTTTATCATACTTTAATGCAGGAATTTCACCAGTTCCTGGTCGTTTTACCCAGATATTTTTTTCTGTAAATATTTCATTTTTCTTTATATCCCTAGTTGTTACTACAGATGAATAAGCAAATTTTATTGTAGGTTGTTCTCCATCAAGTATATTTTTTTTTCCATCAAGTGCTTGCTTAATTGCTTTAGAACCTTCAATTAATTGCTGTAACTCGTTTGGATCTATAGAAACTTGAATGTCAGGTCCTTTCCATTTTTTATTTGACGTGAAATGTTTTTCAAGTATTAACGCACCGTATGGTATTGCAGCAAAACATGTATAATTTCCAATAGAATGATCACTAAGACCAATTACAGTATTTGGAAAATTTGATTTTAGATCGTTTAGAGCACCAAGACGAACTTTATCATATGGTGTAGGATACATTGATGTCGTATGTAACAACGCAAAATCAATTTTTGCACTTTTCAAAATGGAAACAGATTTACGAATACTTTGAATATTATTCATTCCTGTACTCAGAATGATAGGTTTTCCAAATGATGCAATGTGTTTTATTAGTGGAAGGTTGTTGCACTCTCCAGAACCAATTTTGTAAGCACAAACATCCATTTTTTCTAGTCTATTTGCTGCTTCACGTGAAAATGGTGTAGATAGGTAAATCATTCCCAATTTTTCGGTGTAATCTTTTAGCTTAACTTCTTCTTCTTCTGTTAATGCACATCTTTTCATTATATTCCAGATAGATTCTTTTGCATTTGCAGGAATGACATTGTTCTTTATCATCTCATCATCAATAATATGACATTGAAATTTGACACATTCAGCACCAGATTTGTAAGCATCTTTTATCATAGTTTTTGCTTTCAAATAACTTCCTTCATGATTAATTCCAATTTCCGGAATTACTAAAGGTGGAAAATTTTTTCCAATCTTCCTACCACCAATTTTTATTTGATTATGCATTTTGAACAGAAATTATCATTCTTATTAAAAATTTCTTCTTTTTTGTTAATACATGACTAATTGAAAATAGCAATCTATAGGATAGTTTAATTAAATTTGTTTAATTTGTTCAAGATACTATGAATTTTTACAAATACTAATATCATAGATTTATTCGTTAATTTTAATTGAAAGTATTAGTTGTGGGCTGGGGGTCAATAGGACATAGACATATCAAGAATTTATTGAAATATCCAGATGTTGAAATAATTATTTGTACTAGTAAAAAATCCATAAGCACAGAAATTGAAAAAAGGTGTAAGATTGTAAAATTATTAGAGGATGGAATTAAAGAAACTCCCGATATTGCTTTCATAACTAATGTTACAAGTGAACATGTATCTACTGCAATAAAATTAGCTGAACATGGAATTAATCTATTCATAGAAAAACCACTATCTCATTCTATTGACCATATAGATGAATTATCAGAAATCATAAAGAGGAAAAAAATTAAGGTAATGATAGGTAGTAATTTTAGATTTCATGAATGTATAAAAAAAATAAAAGAATTGTTAGATGAAAATCTTATAGATGAAATAATTTCTGTTAGAGTTGAATGTGGTTCATATTTACCAGATTGGCATCCAAATGAAGACTATAGAAGTGGATATGCAGCACAAAAAGAATTAGGTGGTGGTGTAGTTTTAACATGTATTCATGAGATTGATTATTTACATTGGTTTCTTGGTCAGGTAGATGAAGTGGTATCTTTTTCTGGTAAATATAGTGATTTAGAATTGAATGTNGANGATTTATCAACAGCATTATTAAAATTNAAAAAAAATATTATTGCAGAACTCCATTTAGATTTCTTTCAAAGNAAAGAATTTCGAAGTTGTAAAATTATAGGAAAAAAGGGAACAATTTACTGGGATTCTGATATTAATTTNGTAAAATTGTTTGATATTAATGAAAATAAATGGATAGAAATACTAAAAGTGTCTAATTATGACAGAAATCAGATGTTTATGAAAGAACTGGATTATTATTTGGATTGTATTAATCACAATAAAGAACCCATGAATAGTGTTATTGAATCTGGACAAGTTCTTAAAATTGCATTAGGAATTATTGAATCATCCAAAACGAAACAGGTTGTGAAAATTTGAATAAAAAGAATTTAATCTACGATTTATTTCAACTTGAAAATAAAACAGTAGTTCTAACTGGAAGTTCGGGTAGATTAGGAAGCCAATATGCTCATATTCTTAGTGCTTCAGGTGCAAATGTAGTTCTTGTGGATAAAGAAATTAAAAAAAATAAAAAACTAGAGCAGGAATTAAACAAAAAATATAATACTAAATCAGTTGCATATACGGCTGACATTTCAAATAAAAAAGATGTAATTAAAATGAAGAATGCAATTGTAAAAAAATTTAAGAGAATAGATATTTTGATAAATAATGCTTTTTACAACCCTAATCAATCAAAATATTCATCAGTTTCTTTAGAAAAATTTCCATTAGAACTATGGAATGAAATGATTAATGTTAATCTAAGTGGAGTTTTTTTGTGTTCCCAAGAAATTGGAAGCATTATGGCCAAACAAAAAACTGGTGTTATTGTAAATATTGCCTCAATTTATGGTTTGGTAGGTGCTGATCAAAGAATATATGGAAAAAATAAATTAAATTCACCTGCTTCTTACGCTGCAACTAAAGGTGCAATTGTTAATCTAACACGTTATCTAGCAGCATACTGGCATGGAAAAAATGTTAGAGTNAATACACTATCATTAGGAGGGGTGTTAGATAAATCCTACATGGATAAAACATTTATTAAAAAATATTCAGAAAAAACAATTCTTGGAAGAATGGCAAATAGTAATGAATTTAATGCAGCAATTTTATTCTTGTCATCAAATGCATCATCATACATGACTGGTGCAAATTTGATTTTAGATGGTGGATGGNCTGCCTGGTAATAAATAATTATAAAATTAATCTATCTTAAGAATTTTTTTTTGGATTATTAGTTCAGCTAATTTGAATTCAAATTCAGTGTCAATCATTAATCCTGTTTCTGCTGGTATCTCATATGGCAACGCCTTTGGAAGTAAAGGTTTTTTGTACTCAAGAAATTTTTCAGTGTTGTATGTAAATAAACCATTTAATTGGTATACAGTTGGGGATTGTTGCCTACTAGCTGGCCTTACTCCTTTATTTTTTACAAGTTTCAAAAATCCATTTGTATTAAGTTCCATCATATTGAAATATGGATTCAAATGTTGCTTGTAAACCCCAAATACAGCATTACACTGTTTTTGGTTTAGTAGGCGAATACTTCCTCTAATATCCTTAGTTCGGATAAAGGGGACAGTACAATCACGACTAACAAATACATCAAAATCATACCCTAACGCATTCAATTTCTTCAAACCATGAACTAACACTTCTGCCATACCTGCCGAGTTAGTTGCTAGTTTTTTTGGTCGTAAAAATGGAACCTCAGCACCAAACCTTTTGGAAATTGTTGCAATTTCTTTGTCTTCTGTAGAAACTATAACGTGACTAAAAATGTTAGACTTGATAGAAGATTCTATTGCATATGCAATTAGTGGTTTTCCTGCAAGTAATCTAACATTTTTTCTGATCACTCCTTTAGAGCCTCCACGTGCTGCAATAAAACAAATTGGTTTTGCCAAAATTATCTACCTTGATACAATCATTTCCTTATTTAATAGGTTTTAGAACAAATACTACCTTCCTATTACCAAAGGCACCAAGTTCATAATCTACAAAGATTTCTGGTATACCAACATCATTCTTTAATTTTTTATTTTCGTCTGTTGATGTCTTTATGATGGTACTAGATAAAATATCGAATCCTGTCTTTTTAAAATAATTCTTCCATTCAGAAAATCTGTATTCATGTTCACCATTCTCCCTTCTTGTTAATATTGTATCTTCAGATCTATAATTTTTAATTAAAAACTCTTTATCATAAATAATATCAAGCATTCTTTCAATTTCAGAATCTGGTGTAGAATCATTATGTCCTCTATCTACAATAACAAAAACAGAATCGTCTTTTAGAACTCTTTTGCATTCTAGTAATGTTTTATACAAATTTGATGAATGATGCATAGCATCCCAAGAAATTGCAAAATCAATTGAATTGTCTTCTAATTCTAAATTATCAAAAGAACCTACAACGGATGTTACTTTATCCGAATTCTTTCCTAAAATATTTTCTTTGACAATGGGTTGACATAACTTTACCACATCTTCTACTAATTCAATACAGAAAATTTTCTGAATGGTTTCATTTTGTGCAACTGTAGATGAAATACAACCAACACCACCTCCCAAATCAATTCCTACACCTTTCATCATATTTGAAATATCTGGAATTTTTTTGAGTATATCAGACACATGATGTGTATCAATGTAGACATATTCGTTAATTATTGCATTATATCCTTTAGATGAAGCATTTTGTGCAATTAGTTGATTTCCTAAATATTCTTGTCCAGAAATGAGTGATTCTTCTCTAAACCAAGTTACATATGTCATTGTGAATTCATTAAATTATACAATTCCCTTACCAACTTTGAATTTTTCATGCCATACACCGTCTTTATCTTGTTGAAACAATTCAGGATTGTACCATTTATCCATAATTTTCCAAAATTCGGGAACTGCCATTCCAGTAAAGGAACAGAATTTCTCAATTATTCCTTGATCAATATTCTTGTCATGTTCTTCTACTAGTGCAATTATCTCATCTCTTGTCTTCAATCCAGATCTAATCCATCTTGAACCAATCTCCGTTGCTGATGAATGACCATATTTTGGATATTTCATAAATTGATTTAGTAAGTAGCCAATTGAATCAATTTGATTATAATCTTCAATTGTTCCTTCCCTTTGATATTCATGTAGAAGTTGTTTGAATCCCCATCTTTTTGCAACTTCAAAATTATGATGAGAATCCCAAGGAACAAAATAACTCAAATAAATTGGTTCTAAATCAGATTTTTCTATTTCTTCCTTTGATGGAATGCGTGCAGACTCTAAATCTTTTTCAGAAATTTGCCCATCTTCTAGCCATTCTTTCCAAATTGGTTTAACTACGTCATTTAACATAATTTCTTTTGCTGATGCTTTTTCATTATCAAATTTACCACCATATACATAATTGACGTCTTCACCATATACAAGTAATTTAATTCCTAAATTAATTGCCATCTTTATTGGAAATGCATAGATTAGAGAATCAATATACCAGGTTGGCGAACCAATATTTTCAAATGCTTTTCTAAATAAGATCTTTGCAAGTTTTCTATTAGGATTAAACGAAATTATGTCACACCCAAAAACTTCTGAAATATTCTCGAAATTTTCCCTGCCTGTTTGTGTCCAATCAATATTGCCTACAGATAATAATAATGGATTCATTTTCATTACTTCTTTCATGTAATAGACTTGAAAATGCGAATCTTTTCCACCTGAAACAGCAATGGCACAATCATAGCCATTACCATTACATCCTCTATACTTATCACATAATGCTGTTAATTCATCAAATCTCTTCTTCCAATCAGTAGTATTCTGTTTTTCAAAATTTATACATGCAGTACAAATTCCATCAGAGAATTTGATATTTGGCCTTGTATCTGGCATTAAACATTTTGTACAGTATTTCAATTAACTTCGAATTTTTGAATACTAATTTAATTATTGTGATTGATTTATGGTTAAATCTAAAAACCTATAGATTCTCGCTTATTGCTTTTGGTTTTCTAAACTGAATCTGCATAGGAAGTCTCTTCAGTGCCTGACTTCTACCGCTATGCGTATTCTTACGTTCTAATTCATCCTGAATCACTTTTGATTCATCATTTGTAAATTGGAATGATATTGTTCTTTTTTTATCAAGTTTGAATTGATCTAATGTTTTCATTGTTGCATCGTTAATCCAACTCTCTATATCATAATCAAATAGAAATTCTGGATTTGTTGATAGTCTATTATCACCTAATGTGTTATGACCTAACCCTGTACAATAATTAATTATATTTTTAAGTTGATTTTCAATTTCATATGAAATTATCTTTTTGTGCTTTAATAATCCAAACACCACATTTCCTGCAAATTGAGTCCATTCATCCATACAAGAATATCTAACTAATGCATTATGATATTGCATGACATTTCTAGCAGCATCTCCAGAAAGCAATTTTTCATATTCTGCTTGTTCTTGGTAATGAGCTTGTATATCATCTGGTGAATCCCAAAGTTCATCATTCATGTCATTTTTAACACTATCAAAGATTTTTTGAACTTTTGGTGGTGCAGAGTCAATCTGTTTCAACATTTGGAAAAACAGATCAAAAATTTCAATGTTGTTTTGTCTAAGAAATTTTAATAATGAATCATAAATTATACCAATATTTGTTACAAATATACTAAATGATAACAATCTCAATTCAATATATTCATTAAATGATAATGTGTCTGAACCAACTATGACCTCTTCGGTTTCAATTACCTTCTTTCCATTTTTTAATGTAGTAAAATCTCTAGGTAGTATTCTGAATTTTGTTTTAAAATTCCATTTTTTTCTTTGTTCTGGTGTATTTAATTCAGAACCATTAATCAACATACATGTGTAAACCTGTACGTAATCTAGTTTGGCGGCAAGAAGTTTTTTGAGAGTATTGATTTGGGTTTCATAAGTTTCGCCTGGTAAACCTAAAATAACCTCTGATTCTGTTACAAGACCAACTTTTTTGATGGCAGGCTCTAGTGCAAGCATTTGGTCAACACTGATATTACTTCTTCGTATATTTTGTAAAATTTGTTCATCCATTGACTGAACTGACATTGTTAAACTCATAGTCCCATTCAATTTTTCAATTGCTTTTATGATTCTCTCTTTCTTATTTTTACCAGTTGTAGATATTATTCGATGTGGATAATCATATTTTTTCTGACCATCTACAATACTATCACATATATCTAGATCCCTAGGGTACATTCCAAAATTTAAGTCGCTAATATGTAAACTATGAACATTATTAGGAACATGTTTTCCAATATATTCAAGTTCTGTACCAACTCTATCAAGACCAAACTGATTTACACGATTAACATCATCAGCACCATCAACACAAAATGTACAAGTAAATGGGCATCCTCTATTTGTTTGAATCATAGGTGTGAGTTTTCCATCAAAAAATTTATCCATCAATCCAGTTAGGTATGGAGAAGGTATTTCGTCTAGTTCTTTTGTTCTTATCTGTGGAATACTAAATTGTAATGAACCATCCAACTTTCGTGATATACAACCATCAATTGGTGTATTAAACAAATTCTCTTTCCCTAGTTTGTCATTTGAATGTTTGAGTATTTCCTTAACAATATTAGAAAATCCAACTTCACCTTCAATTGGGACATAAAAATCAACATCAGTGCATTTTTCCATGAATGATTTTTGAGTTTCAAGATCTTGCGGAAAGTTTGGTCCACCCCAAACAGTTACTACATTAGAATTCTGTGTACGAACTAAATTAAACATCTCTAATCCAATGCGATGACTCCAAACATAATTACTCAAACCTAAAATATCTGGCGGATTTTCAATTATTGCATTTTCAAGCTCATCAATATACTTGAATAAAGTAATATCTACCTGTGACCCGAATTGTTTTTTACAGTAAGCAGCAATATATCCAATGTTGAGTGGGAACACTTCAGTAGACATTCCTATAGTGTTATAGGTTAAATCTCCAAGAAAGATCCTGATTGGTTTTACCATATATATCAAAAATTAAACTCTCATATAATAATTATATACTAAATCTTACTTGCCCAATCTAAATTGATTTTCTTAGCCTGTTCAACATACGCTATAATTTGATCTTGTGTGAATCTTTCCATATGATCTTTATTTGTAAAATATTCTTTATACCAAGTAACTGTCTTACTAATTGCTTCTTTGACTGAATAAACAGGATGCCAATTTAGTTTACTNACTGCTTTGGAGGAATCCAACATTAGTAAATTAGCTTCGTGNGGTTCATCCTCTGATATGTTATTATAATTACCTGATCCCCATTCTAAAATAATTTGTGAATTTAATTGTGATACTGTTAAATTTTCATTATCAATCATTGGCCCAAAATTCCAAGGTTGTGCAAATAAAGTTGGTTCATCATACATTTTTTTTGTTAAACAAAAAAGTCCAGAAATTGCTTCCAAAACATGTTGCCATGGTCTAACTGCAGTAGGATTACGAATATGAATTTCGTTATTAGTGGATAATGATCTCACAATATCCGGTACAAGACGATCTTTTGCCCAATCTCCACCACCTATAACATTACCAATTCTTGATGTAGACAAACTAACACCATGTTGAGCAAAATTATTTGGATTGAAAAATGAATTTCTGTAAGATGAAGTGACAATTTCTGCTGCAGCTTTACTCGCACTATAAGGATCGTACCCGCCTAATGCATCTGTCTCCTTATATGCATAGTTAATTTCTTTATTCTCATAGCATTTATCACTAGTAACAACAACGCATACTTTTACAGAGGATGTTTTCTTGATNGATTCCAATAGATTAGTTGTTCCTACAACATTTGTCTGTATTGTTTCTACTGGTTGGTCGTAAGACGTTTTCACTAAAGGCTGTGCTGCTAAATGAAAGATGAATTCAGGTGAATGTTCATGTAAAGTTTTTTGCAGATTACTTTGATCATTAATATCACCGATTATATGAACAAGTTTTTCTTCCAGGTTAATATCTTCAAACAATGATGGATTAGTTGGAGGTTTGAGAGAATATCCAACTACTTTTGCTCCTAGATCACAAAGCCATTGAGTTAACCAAGAACCTATAAATCCTGTATGACCAGTCACAAAAACTGTTCTATTTTTAAATAAATCTTCAAAAAGTTCCATAATACAAAATCACCAGATCTTCCATGGAGCTTTTTCTGTTGCCCACAGATTTTCTAAATATTTTTTTTCTCTCAAAGTGTCCATTGGATACCAAAACCCATTGTGNTTGAATGCAGTCAACTTATTTTCTTTTGCTAGAGTTTCTAAAGGGAATTTCTCTAAAACAGTCTTATCATCATCCAAATAATCAAAAATTTCTGGTTCAAAAACGAAAAATCCTCCATTTATCCACGAAGATTCACCGCTATGTTTTTCGTGAAATTCTGTAACATAATCATCATTTAATGATAATACTCCAAATCTTTCTGGAGGATGAACTGCAGTTAGTGTAGCAGTTGATTTTTTTTCTCTATGAAAAGAAATTAAATTATTAATNTCAATATTGCCAAGTCCGTCACCATACGTTACACAAAAAGTATCATCAATGTGACTCTGGATTCTTTTCAATCTACCACCAGTCATTGTGTCAAGACCAGTATCAACCAATTCAATTTTCCATGTCTCTGAGTTAAAATTAGTAAAGTACTCTTTGATTTGTTCTCCTTTATATCCACAACAAATTACAAATTCGTTTATACCATAACTAGAATATGTCTTTAAGATGTGCCATAAAATTGGTTTTTCTCCAATTTCAATCATTGGTTTAGGTCTTAAATGAGATTCTTCTGAAATTCTCGTACCATAACCACCAGCTAGAATAACTGCTTTCATAATAACTGAATTTCTAAAGAATTAGTACTATTAAATTGATTTCTCATGAGTAGCAAGAAGTTATTCAATGCTAAATCATAAGTAATGGCACTTATGAAATATTGAATCATGGGATTAATTTATTCAGTTATTGTAGTATCGTTTATCATTATTTTGTTTATTAATCTAGGTTGGGGTATTTCAAATCTCTATGTTTTCATAGTTGATGGAATACAGACATTAGTTGTTGGTAGTACATTCATTGAAAATATTTTCTTGTCTGTGTACCTAAAATGGATTTTATTGATTGATGCATTATGGATTATTTCAGCATTAATTTTTGCATATACAAGAAAATTCTATATGACAGATCCACAACTACATTATCTAAGCGTAAATCCCATTATTGATCCAAAAATTTTTGTAATAATTCCAACTTACAATGAAGAAGAGAATGTAGAAAGTGTGATTCAGGATTATAAAAATCAAAAATTTGTAGAAGAGGTAATTATTGTTGATAATCATAGCAGTGACCGAACTGTGGAACTTTCAAAATCATGTGGTGCAACGGTAGTTACTAAGGATGAAAACAAGGGATTTGCAGATTCTTGTATTATAGGAATGCAAGAATCATTAAAATCTAATTCTAATATTGTTGTATTCACAGAATGTGATAGAACCTATAGCGCTAATGATTTGGAAAAAATGCTTCCTTATCTAGATAATTGCCATATGGTAATTGGAACAAGACAAAGGCAAGTACTCTCAGAAGAAAAAACTCAGAATAGTATGTTTTTTGTCTGGGGAAATTATCTTCTTGCGAAGTTAATTCAACTAAAATATTTCAGTCTTCTCCATTTGGGCGTAGTAGAACTTACTGATGTAGGTTGTATGCATAGATGCATTAGAAAAGAATCTCTAGAGAAGATCATTGAAAAATTTATTAAAAAAAATAGCAATGAGCCAGTAATTACACCTAATAGTGGATTATTTGCAATACTGATGACAATGATAGGAATTGAGAATAATTTGAAAATAGTTGAAGTGCCTATCACATTCAAAAGAAGAGTAGGTAGGTCCAAAACTCGCTCTGATAAAAAACCACGTGCTATACAGTATGGTCTAACTTTTTTCCGTTTTATTATTTCAAGATAAAGTTTGGGGTAATCATTTCTATTAATGGAGGAAATACGTCATTTCATTTTCAATTGTTGCAAGAGACGAATACTCAGGCTCATATCCTAGAAGTTTTGCCTTTCTAGATTCAGAATAGTAGTTCTTCTTGAAACCTGTAGGGCTAGAGAATCCAGAATTAGCCGTTATCTCGTACTGTAAGCCATACTTATCTTGTAATGACTTTAAGAGATCAAATTTTGCTATTGGTTTCTTACTATACAAATCAAACGCTTCATTGATAGGATTTTTATCAATGCATTTTTTCAAGAATGAAAAAAGATCTTTGGGATGTATATAATCCCTAAAAAAATTAAATTCATTTGTAACTAGTGTCTTATTTTGTTTAATAGAACGAATAATATCTGATATTAAAAATCTAGAATCTAGATCCATAAACCTACTAAAAAAAGAAAATAATCTTAAATCAATTATATTTAATTTATCTTGTTCTCTGTGTCTTGATTCTGATTCTATCTTTGCCGATGCATATGACGAAATATCATTAGATGAATTTTTTGGTAAAGTTGAATCTTTTATAGGAGAGTCAATTTCTTCTCCATATACTGCACCACTACTAAAATTAATGAATTTTATGTTAGTATTTTTTTGTATATTTTCCAATATCATTGAATCTATATCTTCAGTTAATTTCAAAATTGAAATGCCTTCGGATTCTATTTTTGCGGTATCACTAATTCCTACACAATTAATTACTACATCATAGTTTGAATCACTGAATTCATTATAATTACATACTTCAAAATTATTTTTTAATTCACAAAAATGTGTTAGATTATCGGAAGTATNTGTTGTATCATGTCTAGTAAATAGAAAAAGCTGAAAATTTTCCTGTTCTTTACCAAAATAATAAGTAAGATTTTTTCCTACGTGTCCTGTACAACCAAGTATGGCTATCTTAAATTCTGACATATATCTGATAATTATTCTATGAATTTTAAAGATGGCTTTGCATCAAGTGAGAATTTTTTTCTCTGGAAATCATGCCCACCTATAATATGTGAAAATTCATCATTTATTCCAATTTGTTGAAATTTTACTGATTTTCCTTTTTTAGCAATTACTTCTGAAACTATACTTCCTAGTCCACCAATAACACTATGCTCTTCTAGCGTTATGATTGGAATCTCATCATCAATTAAATTTTCAACTGTAAAAGAATCAAAAGGCTTTATCGATGGCATACTTATCAGAGATGCATTTATTCCATCTTGTTTCCATTCGTCGACCCACCTTTTTCCTGTTTCTAACATATTACTTGTTGTGATTAATGCTAGATCACTACCCTCCAATACTGTTATGGATTTACCAATTTCAATTCTAGTCCCATCAGAATGAATTTTTGGTTCGCCATTTTTTCCTAATCGTATGTAGACGGGACCATCATACTCAAAACTACGTTTGACTAACTCTTTAGTTTCAATAGGATCTCCTGGACATAAAACTGTCATGTCAGGTAAACTTCTCATTATTGCTATATCTTCCAATGCATGGTGAGAAGAACCCAATGGACCATAAGTTAAGCCTGCACCGACTCCTACAAGTTTTACATTCATAAAATTATAAGCTAAATCTAATCTAACTTGCTCAAAACATCGCATTGTTACAAATGGTATAATACTATAAACAAAAACAATTTTGCCTCTAGAAGCTAATCCCGCGGCAATACCAATTGTGTTTTGTTCCGCAATTCCAGTGTTAAGAAATCTATCTGGAAATTCATCCATGAACGTTTCAAAAACAGAATAACCCATATCGGCAGTAAGAAGAAACACACGATCGTCCTTACGTGCAAGTTCTCTTAATGTATCTATAAATGCAGTTCTCAAAAAACTCACTCCAATTCTTTGAGAGCTAAATTTAATTGCTCATCATCAGGTGATTTGTAGTGCCAATCCAAACTATTTTCCATAAATGATACTCCTTTCCCTTTCACAGTATGTGCTATAATCACTTTTGGTAAATTTTCGTTAGGTGAATTAAATGCATCTAATAATTCATTATGATTATGACCGTCTATTTCAAAAACTTGCCATCCAAAAGATTTCCATTTATCGGAAATTGGTTCTTGATTAATCACTTCATTTGTTGATCCAAAACTTTGAATCTTGTTATAATCAATTATTGCAGTTAGGTTTGATAGTTTATGGTGTGATGCAAACATAGCTGCCTCCCATACACTTCCTTCATTACATTCTCCATCCCCTAACACAACAAAAATTCTACCAGTGTTATTCATTCTTTTATTGCCTAGTGCCATCCCACAACCAACCGATAATCCATGGCCTAATGAACCAAAAGAGAATTCTATTCCAGGTGCTGTTTTCTTGTTTAAATGTCCAGGTAATTTTCCATCATCTTGATAGTAAGTATCAAGGTATTCCTTTGGGAAGAATTGTTTCTCTGCTAATATAGCATAAAGGGCAGCACTACTATGAGCCTTACTTAATAAAAGAATGTCACGCTCGTTATCATTCAAATTTTTTGGATCTACGTTCAAAATTTTAAAATAAAGTGTAACAAGTATCTCAATTACAGAATAACACCCACCAATATGTGAACTGAATGATTTATGCATCATTTTTAAAACATCAATTCTAATAGATTTACAAATATCTTCTAGCATTGGTTGTTGCAACTTCCCTTCCATCACTTAAGAATTAGAACGCTTGTCATATACTTTTTGTCTATCTACTTCTCTAGATTAACTTCGTATACAACTATTCCACCCGTTCCAAAAGATGAAAAGAAAATTGGATTTAGAAATTCAGGAATATCAGGATCATCTGGAGTCGATAGTAATCTAATTGTAGATTCATTATCATTTTTGTACCAGGTTGTATTTGGGTCATTTGTTATAGTAGTATAAGTGTAAATCAGATAATCAGGATTTTGTTTTATATCAAGATTTTCTTGTGCTGGAATACTGTTAATTGCAGAAAAATAGCGCTCATAATAAGACCAATCTTTTTTTGTTATGAAATCTTTAATCGTACCACTCTCTGGACCCTCAGTAAATTGTGCATAAATTAATTTTGAATCAGTATAATATGAATAAGTTTTTGAAGATGCCATGATAAATTTATCTCCAATATTTTCATCTTGTTTTAGTATTTCAATAATTTTTCTTACATCTTCTTCAGAATTTTTTAGTTCACCAGAAAGAAAACTTTCTAAAATATCAAATTTTGATACGTTAGTATCTTCACTCTGATAAAATGTTGATAGTGTAAGCATGAAAGTAAATCCAACACTAACTAATAAGAATAAAGAAATTATTATTATATTAATTCTCATTTCTATTTACTCCAGAATTAATTAATTGTTTTATCTTTGATTGAATAGCGGGTATTGATTCAATAAAAAATAATGAACTAAGAGCAGGAAATATTAACCAAATAGGAAAGAGATGAAATGCTCTATAGACAGGAAGTGTAGAGATTAAAGTAAGAAAAACAACACATGCAATTATAAGAAATTTAACATTATTTGGAATACGATTAATATTGATAATTCCTATCGTAACAAGTGGTACTATTACTAATAACATGAAATGATATTCAATATTTCCGAATATTCCAATGATTAAAAATGTAAAGAAAAATGTAGATAATAAAATAGAAGCCTGTTTTTTATTAAAGTTAATCTTTGTAATATACAAAAATCCTCCAATTACAGGAAGAATACCTAGTATTGGAAATAGTGGAATGATCGACAAAGTGTCATAAACATCTATTGAAAATTTAAAAAGATGATCTGGATTATGGAAGAGTAAATTATAAAAATAATTTTTTAAAAATAATGACGAGTCTAAATAAAAGGCGGAAAGAACATTCTCGTGTAGTATATTTTCCATATTTTGTCGCCAAATTTCTGTCTGAAATTTGAATAAATCAAGAAAATAGATGTTGGGATATAATGTTAAAAATTTCCCAAATGTAGCATAGTTGTAAATTAGAAGTGGACCACTTATTGCTAGAAAAGAGATAACTGTGAGGCATAGATTTCTTAACTCAATGATTCTTTTTCTTTCAAAAATTACTAAATATATTAAAAATGCTATGAGAATAAATGCCGCTTGATATCTAAAACAGAATGCAATTCCAAGAAATACTCCCACTAGTAAAAAATCATAGATAGTTTTTTGTTTTTTTGTAGCATAATATAACGAAGCAAAAATAAAAAACAACGGTGCAGCCTCATTTAGAACCATTATTGACAAATGAGCAATTTTTGGATTAACAGCAAAAAATATTTGTGTAAGTAATGCAACTTTGCTTCCAAATAGATTTTTTGTAATAAAAAATGATGTAAAAACTATTCCAGTACAGGCTAATAGAGAAATTATTTTTCCGGCAATAAAAGGATCATCTAGTAAATCTCCAAATGCTGCATAAAGTATTGGACCACCAATTGGTGCACCAACTATTCCAATATTTTCTATATCTCCACTTAGTATCTGTTCACCAATTAGATAATAAAAAATTCCGTCATTTTCTGTAAAAGTTAGATGATGGAAAAATGATATGTAGAAAAAGGTGAAAAAGAAGATGGTTGTAACTAAAATCGGTAGTTTATTTTCATTTCTGAACTGTCTAATTGATATTTTTAGATCCTGCATGTTTAGCAGTGAAAAGGGAATATTAAAAACGGTTGGTATTAATCTTCCTCTTTTTTGTTATTAAAAATTTTGATTCTCTTTAAATTATCATAGCAAATTCCTTTTTAACAAAAAAGCTTTTAATCGTAATTTAGATGGCGATATAATATTGGAAGATAATATGAAAAAGACAAAATGTGCACTTTGTGAAACATATGATAATTCAACTATCTTACATTCTAAGAATCTACCATTAAATGGAATTAGTTCAGCTGAATATGCACCAAGAAGAAAGAGAGATTATATCCATTATCAAATTGTTAAATGTAATAATTGTAATCTTGTTCGTTCTGATCCAATAGTTGATTCTACATTAATTGATAATCTATACGAACATAGTGATTGTACATACTCATTAGAAAAAGAGAATGAGCCGTTGAAGAAAACATACGGGAAATATATTCATGAATTATTAACAAATAATAAAATTAAAAAAAGATCTTATCTTGATATTGGTTGTTCAAATGGATTTATGTTAGAAATTGCAAAAGAAATGGGATTTTCCAATATAAGAGGTGTTGAACCTAGCCTTGATGCTATAAACCAGGCATCTGAAAAAATAAAAGAAAAAATTATTCCTGGTATGTTTGATCTTTCTAAATTAAATAATGAAAAATTTGATCTGGTGAGTTTTTTCCAAACATTTGATCATATACTTGAACCGAATCAATTTCTACAGGATGTAAGAAAAATTCTTAATGATGATGGATTTGTCATTGCAATAAATCATAATATTGGTTCTGTTTCATACAAAATTCTAAAAGAAAAAAGTCCTATTATTGATATTGGTCATGCATATCTGTATGATCTATCTACAATTAGAAAAATTTTTGAAAAAAACAAGTTCAAAGTGATTAAGGTTTTTCCTGTTCAAAACTCAGTTGCACTATCAAGGTTATTGGAATTAATGCCAATTAGTGATTCATGTAAGAGTGTCGTATCAAAAATTCAGAATCAGTTAACAATAGATAAAATGCAAATACCGTTGTATTTAGGTAACTTGGGAATATATGCACAAAAGATCTAATTTTAAATCAGTATTTCAAAATTTTTCATAATCTATTGTTTTTCATTACTAATAATTCTGATTTTCTGAAGGCTTGTCGTGCTCAAAATCCTATTTTTATTAACATGTTTGTGCTTAGAACGTAAATAACCAATATTATTAAAAATCCAAACAATGCTTTTAATTACAGTTTTCAGGCTTGGATTGTCAGCTATTTTATTCTCATAACTTGTTGATGTCATTGTAGTAGATCCCTTTATTTTATAATCAAACCAGATCTTAATTTCACGTGAACCATAAACAAAAAAGAATAGCAATAAACTTCTTAATGCAAATCTTGGCTCAAAATTAGTAATCTTCATGGCTAGCTGATTTTTTAGGCCATGAAAAGCTGCTTCAGATTTTAATTTTGAAGAAGTTTTACCTGCACTATGATAAACTATAGAATTTGGTACTATCACTACTTTATACCCTAATATCCAACTCCTCCATCCAAGATCAACATCCTCAAATGAAAAAAAGAATTTTTCATCAAATCCACCTAACTTATCAAAAATTTTTCTACGGATCATCATAGAAGCACCTCTAGCACTTGAAATTTCTTTAATTTGTTCAGTCATCTTTTTTGAATTATATACTATGCCCATTCTATCTATAAAATCACCACTAGAATCCACATCCCCATTGGGTTTTAATAAAAGACTTTGACAGATAGCTACTTGTTCATCTTTCTGGAGAACTTGTACCATTTCAGAAATGAAATTGGTGGTAGTAACAGTATCATTATTAAGAAATAACAAGTGTTCACCTTTTGCAATTTTTGCACCTATATTATTTGGTTCTGCAAATCCTTTGTTTGAATCAAGTTTTATAACAATAATTTGTGGATAGTTTTGTGTAACAAATTCTATACTTCCATCTGTCGAGTTATTATCAACTAATATTACTTCAAAGTTTTCATAATCTGTTTTGAAAAGTGATTCTAAACATTTTTGAAGTAATTGCTTTCCATTATAATTTACAATTATTATAGATATTTTTGGTCTATTCATGTTTAGGCTCTTTTTGTTGCTGATAAAAAGTATTATAAAAATAGTGTTAACGATTGTGACGAATTTTGTTAAGATATAGAGTAAGAATTCTATCTGAAGCCCAAGAAGGTGCTGATGATAACAACTTCATTCCAAATTCTAATGTCTTATTTTTTTTAGGCTGTGTTTTTTTGTATTCCTCTATACCAAAATTATATTTATTTCGTAGTGATTCGTCAAGGTTCATCAATAATTCATCTTTAAGATTAGAAATGAAATCCAAAGTTTTTGAAATATTTTTATGTGATAATTGGTCTGCGTGAATTCTATATTTTACTAAAGATCTAGGTACTAGATGGAACTTAACATCATGAAATATTGCACAATTAAGAAAAAAATCATAGTCAATTGCAACAGGCTCTTCTAGATTTCTAACACCAGGTTTTTGAAACAAAATTGATGGGATTAATGTTGTATTGACATTGATTTGTTGACCATGTAATAATCTGATATTATACTCAAAACTGGAAAGCCCATTGTTGTTTGATTCATGAAATTCACGTAATTGTTTACCATTTTCATCAATTATGTCCCAATTAGAATATAGAATTGTGTTATCTGGTTGTTTTTTCGCTTCGTTAACTTGAATCTCTATTGCATTTGGATATAATACATCATCAGGGGAGAACCACTTACACCATTTACCTTGAATTTTTGATAATCCAACTTTGAGTGCAGAGTATAATCCGTTATTTTCCTGAGAAAAAATTTGTATCTTTTCAGAATAGTCCTGTAAGATTTCTAAAGATCTATCTGTTGATCCATCATTTACTGCTATAATCTCAATATTCTCATAAGTTTGTTCAAAAAGNGAATTGAGNCATTCTTTAAGATATTTTTCAGAATTATAAATTGGGATTACAATTGAAACAAGTTCATCTGATGACATATAATATGTTAAAAAATTATAATATTAATCAGTTATTTACAATTTATCTTTGATAAAATCAATTGATTTTATTGGTGTTGGATTAATTCCTAATCGTATTGCATAATATATTGAACTATAATCTAACACGTATATCAAGCACATAATTTTTGATAAGATTCCTCCTGTGACGCTATTTACTTCCTTGTATTCTATATTATTATGATTAAAATATTGGCGAACAATATTCCATCTTTCTTTAGTTTTTATGTGATCATCTTCACCCTTAATCATAATTGGGACCATATCTGAAGATCTTTCCCAAGAAACTATACCATTATGACCACTTTCTATCACATTTTCAACAAATGCGTGACTTTTTGCATTTTCTTGCAACGAATTTTTAAAACGTATTGCTCCTGCTTCTAACCCCCAAGGATAGTAAATAATTGGTACACCATCTATCCAATTAGCTAATTCAAGTGATACATTACTTGGAGACAAATTATTGGATGATATAAGATTTGAAATTGTTTTTAATTCATCTATTGATTCAGTTACTTCGCTTTTATTTATAGGAAAAATTGAATTTAAAGTTCCAAGAATAGAATAAGTATAGTTTGGTAATGATGCTCTAGGTGAATGTGTTTGTGGAATCTTTCTAAATTCTATATTATTTTTTAAACAATAAGATTCCATTTTTCCACCAGATGAAAATGCAATTGTCTGACAATTCTTTTCATTTGCAGATTGTAGTATGGAAATAGTTTCAGCAGTATTTCCAGAAACACTAGTTGTGACAACAAGTGTATTATCGTCTACAGTTTCGGGAAGCAGGTAACCTTTTGCAACTGTAGTATGAATATTCTTTTTAGATAGTATTGATGAAAAGATGTCACCTATTGTTCCTGATCCACCCATTCCTGCAAAAACTATATGGTCAATATTTTTGAAATCAACTACATCAAGCTCAGAATTGTATGCATCATATGCTAATTTGGCCCATTTATCATAAGCATTGTGTATTCCATCAGGATCATATTTCTGGATATTTTCTTCAGTAATCAATTAATAATTATTAAAAATCAATCCATTTAATTTATTCTAATAATATCTCTCTAAAGAAATAATATTATTTTACAGTCACAGATTTTGCAAGATTNCTAGGATAATCTGGATCTGTNTTTTTTTCAATCGCTGAATAATATGCAAGTAATTGAATAGGAATAATCTCAATGATTGAATATAATGCATCATCAATCGATGGAATTTCAATCCAATAGTCATAAACATCACTTTTCTTATCTGAAATTCCTATAATTTTTGCTCCTCTTGCTTTAATTTCATTTGCACTGTTCAATGTCTCGGTATATGTTGCATCATTTGGATTAATTATTATAACAAAAACATTCGAATCCATCAAAGCTAATGGACCATGTTTTAACTCACCACCAGGAATCCCTTCAGCATGTATGTAAGTTAATTCCTTTAGTTTTAGTGCTGCCTCCATTGCAATTGGAAAATGAATTCCTCTACCAAGGACGTAAATATCAGAAACATCTTTCAGTGTTTTTGCTAACTGTCTGATTTTAGAATTTTCTCCTCCTACAAGTTGTACCTGTGATAAAATTGAGCCTGATACTTCTTCCCAGTTTGGATCTATACGCATGTCAGAAAGTTGGTTTGTGATTTTATACAATATTGCAAGTTGGGAAGTGAAACTTTTTGTTGCTGCAACTCCAATTTCTGGACCACAGCTAAGGCTAACCACAATATCAGATTCCTGAGAAAGTGACGAATTTGGGTGATTAACAATTGATATAATTTTTGCATTTGACTCTTTTGCAATTCTAACTGCTTCTAAAACATCAGCACTTTCTCCACTCTGTGAAATTGCAATCAATGTTGAATCTTTCTCAATACTGTCAGGTGAAAAAGGTAGTTCGCTTGCAATTATTGGTTCAATCTTTATTTTTGCATAGTTTGACATGAGAATTTTTGCGATCCTTGCTGCATTATAACTTGTACCACTACCAGTAATGTACAAATTCTTGGATTCTAAAATTTGTTGGCAAACATTTTGAATCTGTTCATCATTACCTGCACTAAGAATTGTTTTATGTTGTTCAGAAATTTCTTTTAGTGTAAAATGTGCATAGTCTCCTTTGTAAACATCTGCAAATTCTTTAGAAACTTTGGTAATATTAGATTTAATTTCAGTACCATCAAAATTAAAAATCTGTAAACCTAAATCATTAATTATTGAAAAATTTTCATTCTCAATATAGATAGCATCATCAGTTTTTTCAATAAAGCCTAACACATCACTTGATGGATAATAACTATTTTTTCCAATACCAATAATTAATGGTTCATGAAATCTTACCGCAGCCAAAGTTCCATCATCGAAAATAACTATAAATGAATAATGACCTTTAATTTGAGATACTGTCTTAAGAATTGTTGATTTTACATCTGAAGAATTTGCCAAATTTTGTTGAATTAAATTAGCAATAACTTCAGAATCGGTCTCACTATGAAACGTAAAACCATCAGAAATTAAATTATTTTTTAGTTCTAAAAAATTTTCAATTATGCCGTTATGTACTATTGCAATTTTTCCAGAATTGCTAAAGTGTGGGTGTGCATTGTTCTCAGAAACTTTTCCATGTGTAGCCCATCTAGTATGTCCAATTCCTATCTTACCAGACATACTATTCAAATCTAGCAGATTATTTACATCAGACACCTTACCTACCCCTTTTTTGACAGTTATCAGATCGTCATTTTTTGTAGCTATTCCTACACTATCATATCCACGATACTCCATCTTCTGTAAAGCCCTAACAAGAATTGGAGCAGCATCTTTAGCTCCAAAATAACCTATTATTGAACACACAGTAATCTAGCAAAATTATTGACATACAAACTTTTACAAGCTTTTATACAGAAATTAATGTAAAAGTCTTAAAACTAAGATACATTTTTCATCATGATGAGTAATACGAATGTAAAAAAATATAGCAAGATTTCCTGGATAGCATTTACCTTCACAATTTCCATAGTTTTGATAAGTTCAATTCCAGTAATTTTTCCTGCTTTATTTTCAGAGGTATTCTTTATACCGAAATCAGAAGGGATTGGAGTTCCTACACAATTTGAAAATGACCCATTTGAGTTTGGCATATTAGCAATTCCACTCATTGTAACAAATATTTCAGTTCTGATATTTTTTTTCTTAATACGAAAAAGTCAATTAAATGAAAAAATTAAAACGTTTACTAAATTCAAAATATCACAAAAAATTTCTATAATCATAGTTATTATTTTAATTGGAATTTACATATCAATCTCATATACTGAAATTGGGTTTGGAACATATCATGCATTAATAGACGAAGAATATGTTGATTGGGATCGATTAAAAAACAGAATAATCAATATGCAAAGTATATGGCCTGACCAATTAAGTAGTGAACCACATTTTAAACATACATTACTAAAAATATCTCAGATTATTTTTGGAAATTTTTATGTCATTCCATACCTATCTAGTATTGGATTATTAATTATCACGTATCTATTTACTAGTAAAATTACAAACAACAGAATTGCAGGGATAATTTCACTAGTTTTAGTTTTACAAAGTAATTTATTTTTAACATTTGATACTTCGGCAACTTATGCATCATTTTGGATTATGTTGTATTTGTTGTCATTATATGCAATGATTAAAACGTGGCCATTATCTCCTATGTTTTACTTATTAGCATTATTTACAAAACTTTCAGTCATACTATACGGACCATTGTCATTATTTTTTATTTTAAATTCAGAAATATCAAAACAACAAAAAATAATAATTACAATATCTATATCTTTGATATTCTTAGTTTCACTTGGATATGGTAGCACACAAGATTTTGTTAAAGTTGATTGGGAATGGAATGATTTTTGGATAGGATTTACGGCATTTGCATTTCAACTGAGACTTGATGGATTAATTGTAGTATTTTTGTTACCATTAACAATAGGATTGTTCATAAAGTCTAAGACTAACAAGTATTCAACCAGCATTTTAATTCTAATTGGAGGAATTCTCCTTATTTCACCAATAACTAGTGGATTCTTAAATGAAACAAATCAACCATATAGGTACTTGTCATTGATAGTTTTCTTTGCAGTAGGAGTTGGATTATTGTTTTCGAGGGCAAAAACTACAGATATCGAATAAAATTCCAATAATATGTTATCTGGTCTCCAGGTAATGCAATAAACCCATCATGATTGAATCGCAATACAATTGTTGACTCTTCATCTTCTTCTAGTCCTATTCCTCCGATTAGAATTGTATCAGCAAAAAATGATTCTTTTTCAATGTTTATAGTTTGTTGCCTGACGATAACCTGAACTTGATCTTTACCAATTTTATAAACAGGATCACCAAGACCCAAAGTGCTTTGATGATCCATTACTGCAATAATGGTTTCCTTATCAATAGCTGCTAGTCTATCTGACTCGATATACGCTAACAGATTATCATTAGAATCTCTATGAACTATCTGAACAAATGGATAAACAGGAAGGACATCTCGTTGAATTGTGGGAATATTTGATTCCTCCGGGATAATATCTTGAGCTGTACTTATTGAAATTACTGGTAATATCGATAGTAGAAATATAGTAGAAATTATAATTTTGATATTCATTAGATTAAACCTCACAACTGATATTTTAAATACATATCCAAAAAAAGATTCATGAGTTTATCAATTGTTCAAGTCCTTCTTCAAGTGATATCTGTGGAGAATAATCAAAAGTTTCCTTTGTAAGCAAAATATTGGCATGACTATTAACAATATCTCCAGGTTTAGGTAAAATATGACTTATTTCAATATTATTTTTCTTAGAAATAGAAATCATTGTTCTGGCAAGATCTTTAATTTTTGTACTTGTACCACTAGCAACATTATATGATTGACCATGTTTTCCCTTGATTTTTTTCATAGATAAAATAATACAATCTACAACATCATGTACAGACACAAAATCCCTTGTAGATTCTCCATCTCCAAAGATTGTGAGATCATCCTCATTTTTGATATTTTCTAGAAATCTTGTTATTACACCTGCATAATTGACATTCTGACCTTTTCCATAGACGTTAAACATTCTTAAATTTATACAATTGATTCCATGTGATTTTGAAAAATCACCAAGTAGCTGTTCCATAACAAGTTTACTTTCTCCATAAGGAGAACTTGGTTTTAGTGATGATGATTCTGATAGTATTTCATTAGAATCCTCATAGACTGCTGCAGTAGATGCTGCAATTACATCAACATTATGCTTCACGCATGCATTAAGTACATTTTTTGTACCAGAGATATTTACCAGATTATTGTAATTTTTATCTTTAATTGAATTTGATACATCAATCTGTGCCGCCAGATGAATACAAATATCAAAATCCGTAAGAGACTTTGACACATTTTCGAAGTCTGTAATATCACCATTAATGAAATTTGCATTTAGTTTTTCTAATCTTTTAGCATTATCTTGTGAACTATTAACAAGGGAATCATAAATTGTAACAGAATGACCACTTTGTAATAATGAAGTAGTTAGATAACTTCCAATAAATCCTGCTCCACCAGTTACAAAAATGTTCAATTAATTTTAACGGTGTTTTTACTCTATAAAGTCTACGATCTTCCTATGAGATCTTTATACAATGATATTGCCTCAGGTTCATCCTTTGATCCTACTACAACAGCAGAGCCACTTTTCATAAAACTAACAGAAAGATCATTTGTACGCATAGACAAACCTAGATCACCCTGATTATCAACTAAGAATCCTTTTTCTTTTGCAATATTTGTTATATTATCAACATTTAGTTCAACAGTATATGTAGGTGTAATTGAAAATGTTCTTTTACCTTTGTTTCTTCCACACAGTTCTTCTAAGATAAGTTCTTGTTTTGGAACTTCATTTTTCTTACCAGTTCCACATACTGAACATTCATCCTGCTTAAATGTCCTAACAGATGAAAATTCTAAATTTTCTAGATCAATACTTAGGAATTTCTGTGATGATTTTGGTGTTTTCCCGATTAAAACATCAACTGCCTCATGAACTTCTATTCCTCCCACTACAGAAAGAATTGATGGGTGTACACCTTCTAAACTGCACGTTGGCATTGAATCTTCATCTAATGCTGGAAACATGCAATAATAACATGCTGACTCATTTGGAATTACTGTAAAAACCTGACCTGTTACACCAACTGCAGCACCCAAAACACATGGAATATTTTTTTCTACACATGCTTTGTTGAGTGAATAACGTGCATTAACACTATCAAGTGCATCAATTACAACATCACATCCTTCAACGACGTCAAGTGCGGTATAATCATTTATAGAAATAGGTAATGCCTCAATTTCAACTTGGGGATTATTTTTTTTCAATTTTCTTGCAGCAACTTCAACTTTAACTTGACCTACATCATCCTCATCAAACATTGTTTGCCTATGTAAGTTTGAAAGTTCTATTACATCCCTATCAACAATTCGAAGTTTACCTACACCCATTGCAGCTAAACGTGTAGTGATTGGATTACCAAGTCCACCTACACCAACAACACAAACAGTAGAATTCTTTAATTTTAACTGACCTTGATATCCAATTTGCTCTAACATTACTTGTCTTGAATATTGATCAAGTTCCTTTTCAGAAAGTTCAGAGCCTCCAGCTACAGCAGGTAAAATGTATACTTCATCATTTTCATTCAATGGTGTATCAAGACCGCTATCAAATGCAGCATTTTTTCCATTAATGTAGATATTAATCAAAGAGCGTGGAGAACCATCAGATTCTAAAACTTTTCTCTTAAAGTCATCACCCATTATTTCAGAAATTTTTTCAAACGATTCTTTGAGGGTTGATGCTTCTAGTTCTGTTTTCTTCTCACCACCTCCCGCATTAAGGACTGATGGTATTGTGAAGGTAATTTTGGTCATTTTCTCATTATCCTATCACTGCTGAGATTTTTGCAACATCAGCTTGCATTACTTGAGGTTTGGTTAATACACTCATAATTGATTCAGTGGCTTTTAGACCATTACCAGTAACATAACAAACGGTAGTTTCATTTTTGTCAATCTTTCCTTCTTCGACCATTTTCTTCAGGATAGATACAGATACACCACCAGCAGGTTCTGTAAATATTCCTTCTGTTTTTGCTAAAAGTAAAATTGCATTTAGGATTTCTTCGTCGTTTGTTTCTTCTGCAACTCCGTTGTATTGTTGCAATCTTTTTAGTACATAACGACCATCACCAGGATCACCAATCGCTAGACTCTTTGCAACAGTCTCAGGTTGTTCTACTGGGATTACTTTATTAGAATTCTTCTTAAATGCATCAACTATAGGTGCACATCCATGTGGTTGTGCACAATGCATATGCATTGAAGATAAATTATCAAGTAATGAAACAGTTTGTAATTCTTCAAATCCTTTACAGATTGCATTTAACATGGCACCACTTCCAGTGGGGACTATAAGGTGATTTGGAACATTCCAATCTAATTGTTCTGCTACTTCATAAGCTAAAGTCTTAGAACCTTCTACATAGTATGATCTCATGTTGATATTAACTACACCAACCCCCTTTCTATCACCAATTTGTGCTGCAATTCTATTTGCTTCATCATAAGTACCATCAACAGAAATGTATTCAGCACCGTATGATAATGCCTGTGCAATTTTTGCTGTTTCAATATTGCTTGGTGCAAAGATATAACATGGCATATTTGCTTTTGCTGCATGAGCAGCAGTTGCTGAAGCCAAGTTACCTGTAGATGCACAACCAACAGATTGTAAGCCAAATTCTTTTGCTTTAGATATTGCAACACCAGCAGGTCTATCTTTAAATGAAAATGTTGGATTCACTGAATCATTTTTAATGTATAAATTTGTCAGACCTAATTCATCACCAAGTTTCTCAGCTTTTACTAATGGAGTCATTCCTGCGTCAATACTAACTATATTTTTTTTATCGTGAATTGGTAAAAGTTCATGATAACGCCAGTATGTTTTTTCCCTATTATGAAATGTGTCTTTAGTTACTTTGGGAAAATTGTAGTGTACATCAAGTGGTCCAAAACATTCATCACAAATATACTTGAAAGTAGATTCGTAATTCTTTTTACATTCCCTGCACTCTAGATGTGTTTTAGTCATACATAATCATTTAAAATTCTGTTCTTAAAATATCCTAATATGAAGTTAAGTAATACTTAACTTTTTAGGAATAAATTGTCGCATTAATTTATTGAAAACTAGCAAATTTTACTCAGAATTAGAAGAAAACCACTCAAAAATATAATATTTTGATTAAAAAAATGATTTTTTTAACTAAAAATAAAATTTAAAAAAAAATTTAAACGGTTAAAAAAAGCAAAAAAACTGTGAATAAAAAAGTTGCAATTGGAGTAGTAGTAGTAATTGCAATAATTATCGGTATTGTGGCTTATCAGATGGAAACTGAAAGTAATAGAATGCTAGAAGGTCATGTAACATATCCTGACAATAAACAAACAGTAGGAAGTTTAACAATTAATAAAGAAAAATACATGATTGGCGAAGTTATTTTTATCAATATGGAATTAAATCCTCTTGAAAATGGTCAGGTGGAATTTTATAATGAAGACGGAAATTTATACTTCAAGTTCAAGTTTAATGGCAGCGTTGACCCATCACCAAATATTTACTTTAGACCTTTACTAGAAAGCCGTTATAGCATTTGTACAGTAGATGATCTTGTAGGAACATGGACAGGTAAAATATCAGGTGTCACACTAAATGACCAAAGAACAGGTTTAACCACAGAAACTAGAGAAATACAATTCAATATTGTTAATGAGATAATAGCTGATGATGAACGATTTGAAAGTTGGACAAAAGATGTATGTAGTGAGGAATCATTAATTGAAGACGCACTTGATAATAGAATTGAGGTACCAATAGGTTCTGGTGATGTTGATGTTATTCCATAGAGTAGAAGATATATTCTAAAATTTAGTATCTAACTTGAATACCACTATTCTTAAGTATCTGTTTTACACGATCAACAGAATGATCTTCATAATGAAATATTGATGCAGCTAATGCAGCACTTACATTACTCTCTTTAAAAATTTCAATCATATGTTCGGGACTACCACAACCACCTGAAGCAATTACAGGAACTGATACATTATTTACAATTTGATTAGTAAGTAAACTATCATATCCATCTTTTGTTCCATCTTTATCTATACTAGTTAGTAATATCTCACCTGCACCAAAAGTTTCAACTTTCTGTGCCCAATCAATCACATCTATACCTGTACCTTTTTTTCCACCATAAATGAAAACTTCAAACCAGAATTGTCTATCATTCTCAGTGAAAATATTTTTTCCCTTTTCAACATTATAGTTTCTTTTGGCATCAATTGCTACAACCACACATTGGCGACCAAATAATTCCATTAATTCAGTTAATACACTAGGATTCTTAACGGCACCAGTGTTAATTGCTACCTTATCAGCCCCATTAAGCAAGATATCTCTAGCATGCTGTAGTGATTTTACGCCTCCACCAACTGTAAATGGAATGTCAATTACTTGGGCAACTTTTTTTACCAGTGATTTTATTGTTTCACGCTGTTCTGATGATGCTGTTATATCAAGAAAGATTAGCTCATCTGCACCTTCATTACTATATTTTTCTGCCAACAAAACAGGATCACCTGCATCTTTTATTGATTCAAAGTGTAATCCCTTGACAACTCTGCCATTTGCTACGTCAAGACATGGAATTATACGCTTTGTTAGTGTCAAATTGCTTTTGCCTCCTCAATTGAAATTAATCCTTCATAAAGTGCTTTTCCAAGAATTACCCCGTATGGATTATATTTTTTGACGTCTTGTACATCGTCAAGTTTTGATATTCCACCGCTTGCAATAATATTTGTTCCATTTATTTGACAAACTTCTTTTAGTGAAATAATATCTGGACCTTGTAAAGTTCCATCTTTAGAAACATTTGTAGTTAAAAACTCTGAAAATCCATCCTTGACAAATTCATTTGTGACATCTTGTAGCTTCAACCCAGTATTTTTCTGCCATCCATGTGTAACTATTTCACCATCAACATGGTCAATAGATACTACAAGTTTATCTTTTCCAAACTGTGAGACCATTTCTAACAAAATAGATTCTTGCTCACTTTGTTTTAATTGCATTACTAAAGTTCCAATAACAACTCTCTGTGCAAACTCTAACGTGTTAGCAATTTTTGTGACATCCCTTAGGCCACCCGCTACTTGAACAGGAATAGAAATATTTTGACATATTTCTTTTAATGTTTCATAATTATTACCTAATCCAAGTGTTGCATCAAGATCTACAAGATGTAACATGTCTGCACCAGAATTTTCCCATTTTTTTGCTATTTCAACTGGATTATTACTATAAACAGTTTTTTGGTTTGGATCACCTTTGACAAGACGAACTACTTCTCCATTCATTAGGTCAATTGCTGGAATTATCTTCATTGTTTACACTCTCTGAGAAAATTTTTTATCATTAATGATCCAACTTTTCCAGATTTTTCAGGATGAAATTGTGTTCCAAAGTAGATTCCCTTTTCCACTACAGCAGGTACATTAATTCCATAATCTGCATCTGCCACAACAATCTGTTCATCTAATGGTTTTGCTCTGTATGAGTGTACAAAATATACCCAAGAACCATCATCAACACCATTTAGAATTTTACTTTGTTTTTTAATCTGCAAACTATTCCATCCCATATGAGGAATTTTCATATTATTTGGTAGTAACACAACCTCACCATTGAGAACATCAAGACCTTTTTCTTTTCCTTCTTCGCTTTTTGCAAAAAACATTTCCATTCCAAGACATATCCCTAAAACTGGTATCTTATCTTTTACAAAATCTTTAAACTGTATAGCAGAATAATCTCGTATACTACGTATAGCTGGATCAAAGTTTCCAACTCCTGGTAATAAGATTCCAGCAAAATCTTTTGCTTGATCAAAACTGGTAATTACGTCTACAGTTGCCCCGTTTTTTTCAAGTGAAGTCTTTAGACTAAAGATGTTTCCTGCACCATAATCAAATATTGCAACATTAACCATTACATTGCGCCTTTGGTACTTGGAATTCCTTTTTGCTTTGAATCTTTTGAAGAAGCATTTCTCAGTCCTACTGCTATTGACTTAATTGCAGCCTCAATTTTGTGGTGATCATTTTCTCCATACTTTACAGTAACGTGGATACAACAATTCAGATTCTGGGTTAGAGATTGAAAGAAGTGTTCTATATCTTCTTTAGACATTCCTTCAATTTTGCTCCTTTTCATAGAGAGTGATATCTTGTTGAATGGTCGTTTTACCAAGTCAATTGATACTTCTGCAAGTGATTCATCCATGGGGACAGATGCATAGCTAAATCTTGTAATCCCTGTTCTGGTTCCTAATGCTTTGTCTACTGCAGAGCCAATTGTTATAGCAGTGTCCTCAATCAAATGATGTTCAATACCATCCTTTGATTTTGCTTTGACAGAAATATCCATCATGGAGTGCTTACCAAAAGATGTGATTAGGTGGTCTAGAAAGCTAATTCCAGTATTAATTGAAGTTTTTCCAGTACCATCTAGGTTTAGGTTTACCGTAACGCTAGTTTCTTTGGTTTCTCTTTTTAGATTTGATTTTCTTGATTTCATGAAAACACCGAGTTTGATATGTAATTAAACCAGATTTAATGCCTTCGGAAGCTGTAAAATTGAATCTAAAATTATAGGCACATTGTTATTTTTGAACATCTCAAGTTTAATTTCAGGCTTTTTGCTTGTTCCATAAATTCCACAAAAAGTCGTTTTGAAACCCATTTCTGCGGCTTTATTTGCCATCAACATGTCCTCCATTGAATCACCTACATAGATACAGTGTTTTGAATTCAAGCCTCTAATTGATTTTAGAAGTGGCTCAACATTTGGTTTGGCAAGTTCTTTTGATTCATCTTCTAGAAATATAGAATTTGATATATCAAAATTGTCTAAGAAGTCTTTTAATGAATAGGAAAAAGCAAATTTTCCCCTACCAGTAACTATTGCAATTTTTTTTGCAAATTTTCTTTGCAGTATAGAGACTATTTCTGAATTAATTAAAACATCATCTTTTTCTATTAGCCCATTAGTTTCTATTATTGCAGGTTTGCTGTAAATCTGTTCATATAGCTTAGCACCATAAAAAATCTGATCAAATATTGTATAGATATAACTTGTTTCGTGTGAGCTAAAATAATTTAATTTTGCTTTGATACTAGTAATTTTAACACCAATAGTTTGTAGAAAATCATCTACTGAAAGTATTCCTCTTTCATTTGAATTTTCAATTACATCTTTAATTACTTCTGTAAATGGTTTTCCTAATTCTTTTGCTGCAAACGAAGTAAGTATTACTGCATAACAAACTGCAACTTCATCATTAAATCCACCTTTTGATTTTAATCCATAAAGAATTTCTGGTGTTACAATATTCTCAACGCTAACATTTAAGATATCATTTAAGATATATGATACGGTCTTATTTATTGCAGTGTCATATGATTCTGTAATATCAACAAGAACACCGTCACAATCAAAAATTATTGCATCAATATTCTTTATATCATTAACAACTGAATCTGAGACAAGTATACTGCTTGAATTATCTTTCATAGTCATTCTAAGAGATCACGTATTGCTAGCAAAAATTTTGAATTCATTTCAGAAGTTCCTATAGTTACTCGTAGACAACCTTTGTGTATGCCTAATTTTCCAAGTTTACGAATAGAAATTCCTTGTTCGATTAGTGCATTGTATACTCTTCTATCTGCTCCTCTTGCATCAAAAAGTACAAAGTTTGCATTTGAGTCAAATACATCAAATGCTCCAGTTTTTCTTAGATTTTGTATGATTTTCTTTCTTTCATTTTTGATTAATGAAAAAATTGTTGTTATTTTGTTTGATTTCTCCAAGGCCAATATTCCGCATTGAATTGCTAGTGTGTTTAGGGGATATGGATATTGTATAATTTTTGTAAAGACATCGACTATTTTCTTGCTTGCTGCAAAATATCCCAGTCTTAAACCAGCTAATCCAAATGCCTTGGATAGTGTTCGTACTACGATTAGATTATCAAATTGCTTCACAAGACTAACCACTGATGAATCTGCAAATTCTACATATGCCTCATCAATAATTATTGGTCCTTTGAATGATTTGATTAGCTTCTTCAGTTCGCTTCTTGTGAATTGAAATCCTGTGGGATTGTTTGGTGAATCCAGGTAAATCATGTCTGCAGAACTGGATTTTTTTATGAAATCATCTATGTTGAGTTTCATCTTTTCAGAAAATGGAATTTTAATCGTTGGGATTGAATATAATTTGCATCTTTCCTCGAAGAATCCAAAAGTTGGATCAGATGTTAGAATTTTAGTTTTTTTGGAGCACAAATTTACTAGCATTAAATCAAGAATTTGGTCTGAACCATTTCCAACTCCAATCATGTTAGCAGGAACCTTGAGATACTTTGCAAGTTCTGAAATAAGATTTTCAACATCGCCTAGTGGATACTGTCTTACATCACAACGTTTTTGTGCTTCTCGGATTAATTCTGCCTGAAACTCTTTTTTGATTGCAAAGTTTTCATTTGAATCAAGCTTGATTGCATCTGAAACCTTTTGTGGTTTTTGATATCCCTTTAGCTTGGAAAGTTCACTTAATCTTTTTTCAAATTTACTATTCATTTTAA
The DNA here is from genome assembly GCA_002698885.1 of Nitrososphaerota archaeon. Classification (GTDB taxonomy): domain Archaea; phylum Thermoproteota; class Nitrososphaeria; order Nitrososphaerales; family Nitrosopumilaceae; genus Nitrosopelagicus. The sequence goes on from PAAH01000018.1 coordinate 82,534, forward strand.
TCTCCTCTCTACTGCTTTGTAGTGGTTTGGTAATCCTTCTGCATCTGTTAATGTCTTTAGATCATTCGAGATTTCACTTAGTGTTGCTTTTTTAGTCTCAACTACAGTCTTTAATTTCAGAAAATCTAATACTGACAATCCGCCTCTAGTTCTTCCAAATCCACTTGTTGGAAGAATGTGGTTTGTTCCTAATAGATAGTCACTTGCTGATGATGGTGTATTATTACCAATTAGAACTAAACCTGGACCAGTAATTCTTTTTGATAGTGTTTTGGCATTTTTTACCATAAGTTCCATATGTTCTGGTGCAATCTTATTTGCAAAATTAATTACTTCGTCTTGATTCTTGCATATTGCAATAAATCCATTTTTTGATATACTTTGCTTCACAATTTCACTTCTCTCTACAACTGGAATTAATTTTTCAAGTGATTTTTGAATTTGTTTTGCTATAGTTTTTGATTTTGTAACAACAAAACACATTGTATCATTACTGTGCTCTGCCTGTGAAATCAAATCTAATGCAACCAACTCAGGATCTGCACTTGCATCCACTATAATTCCAAGTTCTGTTGGTCCTGCAATCATATCAATTGATGTCTGTTCGCTGACAATTGCTTTAGCAATACTGACAAATTTTCCTCCAGGTCCAATAATTTTATCAACTTTAGGTATTGATTTTGTTCCGTATGCTAATGCACCAATTGCTTGCGCACCACCAACTTTGTAGAGTTCTGCACCACATTTTTGTGCAACATAAACTGTCATCGGATCAATGTTTCCATTAAAATCAGGTGGTGAAATGACTACAATCCTGTTAACACCTGCTTCAGCAGCAGTAATGGTAGACATTATAGCAGAACTTGGATATCTAGCTTGACCTCCAGGTACATAACAACCTACAGTTGAGATTGGCACAAACGAAATTCCTGGAAGTTTACTTACTGAATCAAGTAATTTTTTCTTAAGAGTTCTCTGTGCTTTTGATAATCTTAAGGCAGATAATCGTAATGCATTAAACTGTGATTTAGTGATTTTTGCTTCTTTGATCTCTTTTTTACTTACACGTAGTGAATTGGTCTTTCTTCGATTGAATTTCTGTTCGTATTTCTTAACAGCAGCATCTCCATTCTTTCTAACATCATCAAGTATTGATTGAACAACTTTTCTATCTTTTGTAGAGGTTTTTTGACGCCTAGATTCTATGAAACTGTCTACGTTACGAACCTGTAATATCTTGATCAATTCTCTTCGTCACGCTTTATCTCCTCAAGTTCAAGAATCTGTCTTGGTTCATGTACCACTAATCCCTGTGCGATCTTTCGCAATTTCGGAATTAATTTGTGGAAATCTGATTTGAGAATTACAGTGTTTACACCATACCAGCCATCTTCACTAAGAGGGCTGACTGTTGGTTTTTTCAGTGACGGAATATCATTTAGTAATTTCTTCAAGTTTGATTTTCTAATATTCATGTACAAGTGCAAGTACTTTCTTCCTTGTACAGCACCTTTCATTAGAGTAACAATATCGAATATCTTTTCACGTTTTTTCTTATCCTTCAATGATTGCTTATTGGCTATTAGGTGTGCGCTGGACTCCATTACAACATCTGTAATCTTCAATCCATTTTGCTGTAAAGTGGTACCAGTTTCTGTAACATCCATTATAGCATCTACATCATCTGGTGGTTTTGCCTCTGTTGCACCAAATGATAAGTGAATTTGAACATTCTTGTTGGTTCCAACACGCATCCATGGTGTGACAATCATAGGATCCTTTGAGCCATAACGCTTTTTGTAATTCTTACAACTCTTAATGAATTTAGAAGCATTTGTTAGATATTCTGAGGAAACTCGAAGTACTTTCTTCTTTTTAGAATAATCTAGTATCATATCATCCAATGATTTGTATCTGTAATTGTCAGGCATGGCTATGACTAGTTTGATTTTTCCATATTCCAAATCAACTAATGGCTCTACATCTGACTTTGTTTCATTAATCCAGTCCTTGCCTGTTATACCAACGTCATAAAGACCATCAGCGACTAGATTAGGAATCTCTTGTGGCCTTAACATTTTTACTTTGATTTCAGAATCATCTAGGTATACCCGATAAGTTCGACTTTTTCTGTTAACTTTTGTCCACGAATTTTCGAGTAGCTTGAATGTAGCTTCTTCAAGACTTCCTTTAGGAATAGCGAATTTTACTGATGCAATTTTTATCATGGTTAACCTAGGTTATATAAACTGAATTTGTTAATAATTGTCAATCCTGTTTTCGTGCGTGGAGTTTCATATGTCCTTTTTGTATGCCTTCAGTCACAAGTGCTCTCATTGCAGCAAAATTTTGAGCAAGCCCAACAGATGCCATTACGCACGCTAATTCTTGTGCAGAACTCACGCCTAAGATTTTTTTTGAGATTTTTGCTACTGGGTGATTGTTTATGACGCCTCCTACTATACCTACTGACAAAGGAAGTTCAAACTTTCCTAAAAGATTTCCATCAGTATCTTTTACCCATTCAGTTAATGATCTATACATTCCACTTTTTGCAGCGTATGCATGTGCTGCTGCCTCAATTGCTCTGCTATCTTGACCAGTAGCATTTGCAACTGAGATTGTTCCATTCATTACTCCTTTGTTATGTGTTACAGCTCTAAACGTATCATTATTTGCAAATTGAAATGCAGAAATNATATCATCAACTACCTTTTCACCNCCAACACTATCTTTGTCAAAAATTGCAGATGCTGTAANCATTCTTTTTGTTGAATAATTCGAAAGTATCCGCAACAATGTTCTTCCACCACTTAATTTTTCAATTAATGGAGAAACTGCTTCACACATTGTATTAGTAACATTAGCGCCCATTGCATCCCCTACATCAATTAATAACTCAACAATTAACATTGAATTTGAATCGGTTTTTACTTCCTTACATGTTATCTCTTTTACACCTTTACCAAGTTTTGACAATGTCTCACTTTTTGAATTTGCTAGATCAATAATTTCAGATGATGACGAAACAATTTTGGGAATTGCTTCCTGTACATCTATATCAACAACCTGAATTTGACCTATACTGTAATTACCCTCTGCTGTTGCCTTGAATCCACCATGAATTCGTGCAATTTTTGCTGCTTTTGATGATGCCGCAACTACTGATGGCTCCTCAATAACCATAGGAATAAGATAGTCTTTTTCATTAATTCTAAAATTGGTAGCAATACCAATTGGTAGTGAAAATGTACCAATTGCGTTTTCAATCATTTTATCTGCATGTGAAAAATCAATTCCACCTGTGGCATCTTCTAAAATCTTAATCTCACTATCTGTTAAATTTGCAAATTCTCCTACAATGGTTAATTTTTCTTTTAGGTTTTTTTCAAAGAATTTTGGNATGGATGAATCTGTCATATTATTTCATTATCCTCAATAATTTATCATCATCATCACTTGGAAATGCTTTTCCATCTGTATTTGATGTAATCACGTACAAATAGCCATCAGGACCTTCAGCGACATCACGTATTCTTCCTACTCCGCTTAAAATACTTCCNTCCAAGTTCACATCATTCTCATCAACTTCTACTTTGTAAAGATTTGATGCTTTCTGGGAAGCTAAAATCATATAATTTTNTAAATCTAGTTTATCACCAGAATAGAAAATTATTCCTCCTGGTTCTAAGCTTGGATCAAAACATTTTACCGGGTTTACAAACTTTTCATCTGTATTGTAACATTCAACATCAGGCCAACCATAATTCTTCCCAGCAATAATTAAATTAATTTCATCATTTTTTGTAGGACCAAGCTCAGTCATATAGAAATTTTCTGATGAATCCCATGTCATNCCTTTTGGATTCCTATGTCCATACGAATAAACCGGTGAATCATCAAATGGATTATCATCAGGAATTGTTCCATCATCATTTAATCTTAAAATTTTTCCTTCAAGTGATTGCAAATTTTGTGATTCATGTGAAAAATCAGACACTGAACCTGTACCTATGTAAAGTTTAGAATCTGGACCAAATTTAATTATTCCACCATTGCTAAATGATGAGCCAGGAATTTTATCAAGTATTGTTTTTGCCGCGACGATTTTATTACTAGACTCTTCGATTTGAATTACTTTATTCCATAATTCTCCCTCTTCTTCATATGTNTAATATGCATATAGAATATGATTTTGGGAAAAATTAGGATGTAATGTTATTCCCAATAAACCACCATCAAATACATCAGCAGTTCGAAGTGTTACTAATGGATCATCTAATAATTGACCAGAATCAATTACTCTAATAGTTCCACCTTTTTCACTAATGAATATTCTTTCATCTGCAAAATCAATAGACCATGGTTTTTCAAGATTAGTAGCTAAAATCTCAACAAATTGATTTTGCATATTATCTTTGGGTGGTTCAGGTATAGGAGGTGGGCTAGATGGAGATGTCAATATTACTATAGATACAACAAGTGCAGCAATAATTCCAGCAATTCTGATTTTTTTGTTCACAATCAAAAATCTAATTGAATATTATTATTAATTTGTGCATTTGAAAAGCGTATATACCGCATAATGAGATTTTTTTCAGCGGGGTGGGGAAGTCAGGTCATCCCGTCGGGCTCATAACCCGAAAATCAGTAGTTCAAATCTACTCCCCGCTACTTAATTTTAGAATTTATTNATCCATTTAATTTTCCTAGAGAATTGGCTTTTTTGGTTAACTGTATGCAATCTCTGCTTTGGTCTAGTAAGGTGTCTATGAGCAGAGACTGCTGGAATATACAATGTTTTAGAAATTTGGCGTGNTAGTTTAATAGATGATTTTTTCGATGATTTGTTACCACATTTTACGCATTGAAAGCCTTGATGTTTTCCTTTTGACTTCATTCTTTTTTTACATTTTTTACAAAAGGGATTTACAGTTTGATATTTTGTTTCTANTTTCAAAATGTTGATGAATTCAATATTTACAAGTCTCTCGAAATTTTTTGTTGCTTTTCTAACACCGCCACCAATTGTAATNCTATCACCAACAATCAAATTTCTTGCAATATTAGTAATCTTCGTTGGTTTGTATACAGCACACCGAAAGACATTATTTTTAGATTTAATAGCAAAAAATACATGCCCACCTTTGATTACAGTAGGAGATACTGCAACAGTTCCAGTTATTGTTCCAGATGTATATGGTGAAAAATTTTCAAAATCAATTTGATTTCTTAAATGATCACCAGTTCCTTGGTTTGATTTAAAAATTAGATAACCATTTAGTTTTTCATGTTGTTTAATTAGTTTTGATGCAGCAATTAATGATAAAGGAGTTTCACCTCTAATTCCATAGAATACTGGATCGGGTCCATGTGGTGAGATTAAAATTTTATCTCTACTGTCATCATAATTATTAAACGTCTCTGGAAATGTTTTCTCTTGCATGGTTTTAACTTCTTTTCGGTCAATTTTCCGTTTTGTACCAAATTTGGATTCATTTCTATAACTTAGCAATTCAAAAGTCTGATCAAAAAATTTGTAACCAATTGCACCAATAGAACCAACTAATCCTTGACCATTACCTAAATAAAATGAATCTAGATTATACTTTGAGATAAATTTTTTTGCATCATCTCTACGAATTAATTTCCAAAGTGCTTTTGAACTAAATTCTTNAAATTCATCAGGAATTTTTTCTTTTTCCAAGAAAACTAATCCAGGGTTTGCTCCATTTTTTGTATCTGAATATCTTTGAATAAGATTTTTTACCAATTGTTTAATCTTCTGAGGATCATTTGTTGAAATAGTTAATCCTACTGCTCCATTACCACGTGTTTTCCAAGGAATATTTGGATTAAATCTAATCAAATATGGAAAATCTAGGAAAGATACTTTTTGTTTTTTTAGAAGATTTACCATTTTATACGCTAGATATGTGGTACACATGCCTTTTGGTGAGTCAGTATCATCAAACCCAATGTACATTGTCTGTGATTTCATACGGATAATAGAACTAATTTCAATTTTAGTCATTTGATTAGTTTAGTTTAAATTAAAAATCGAGGTTTTCNTGATAAATGATAATAATTGATGAAAAGAAAATATTTCAAGTAATATCCGAAAGAAAACCAATATCAGTTGCATTAAATGGTCCAGATGGAATTTTACCTAAGGTTCAAAAAACAGCAACAAACATAACGGAAAAATTTGGAATCCCTGCTTTTATTCTAGGTGATACAACATGGGGAACGTGTGACTTGAATTCAAATGGAGCTAAAGTACTAGGTGCNGAAATCTTATTCAACATTGGACATACTAACAAACTTGANACATTTGAAAATAATGTTGTAATGATTAATGCATTCGATGACATATCATTTGATAAAGTTCTACCAAAATCAATTGAAAAATTAAAAGGAAAAGTGGTTTCATTAATTACTGACAGTCAGCATCTACATGAAGTAGATAATGTAAAAAACTATCTTGAGAAAAATAAAATTATCGTAAAGATTGGAAAAGGTAAGGGTCAGTTAAATGATGGACAAGTATTTGGTTGTGAATTTTATCCTGCAATGGAAAACAAGGAAATTGCTGATGTGAACTTGTTTCTTGGTCAAAGCAATTTTCATGCAGCAGGAATTGCNTTGTCAACAAAAAAACCAACATATGTACTAGATCCTTACTTTAATGAATTAAGAGATGTTACAAAGTTTGCTGAAACTTTGGAGAAAAAAGCAACCTTAACAATTTTCAAAGCAGCAGATGCACAGACATTTGGAATAATTGTTGGTCTCAAGGAAGGTCAATTTGCACAAGTAACAGCATTAAANTTTAAAAAAGAGTTAGANCAGGAAGGAAAATCAGTTCAATTAATTGCACTTACAGATATAACAAATGAGAGNCTGAAAAACTTCACAGGAATTGATGCNTTTATTCAGGTTGCGTGNCCCAGAATCTCCACAGATAATCAATTTGATAAACCAGTTTTATCTACACCACAGGCAACTGCATTGTTAAAATTATTACGAAANGAAGAACTNGACAACTATTTCGAGATACCCCATTGGCTTTGATGAAAAACAAATAATAGTCATAGANGNAAAAAATATTCAATGGCAGACGAACTTACAATACCAGGGGANAAGGTTGCAACNATAGAAGAATACCTCCCAGGCGAAAACACATTTGAAGATGGAGAGNCAATAAGATCTTCCTCAATTGGAATTAAAGAATTAAACAGAGCAGAACAGCAAGTATCAATACAAAATAAAACATCTATCGGTGTTCCAAAAATAGNTGATATCATTATAGGAACTGTTGAAGCCACTTTAGGCTCAATGATTGCAGTATCAATTGGATACATCAATGGTACCAAAATAGAATCAAACATCGAATGCATTTGTGTAACTAGACATTTGAGGAAAAAAAATGCCGCACTAGTAAAAGATATTGTTAGATTGAAAATTCTCAGCCATGTCAATGGAACTATTCATGCTTCAATTGATGAACATGATTTGGGAGTTTTATTTACAAAATGTAGAAAATGTTTTGGATCTGTGGTGAAAATTCGTGATGCAGTAAAATGTAGTGAATGCAGTTGGATAGATGATCGTAAATTATCCTCCGACTTTGAAAATGCTGATTTTCTAAAATTTGATGAGTATAATGAATAAAATTTCCTTTCAGGGAGAAAATGGTGCATACAGTCAAAGTGCAGCACAAAAAAACTTTCATGGAGAAATAGAAACAATCTCTTGTTCAACCTTCAAACAAGTTATAGAACATACTGAAGGTGAAAAAACAAATTATTCCATCTTACCAATTGAAAATTCTATTGAAGGAACTGTAGGTGAAAGTTATGATGCACTATATTCATCAAATCTTTATGCTGTAGGAGAAATATATCACAAAATAGAGCATTGTCTTATTGGAAATGGTAGTTTAGAAGATGTAGATACAGTTTATTCACATCCTCAGGCACTGGGACAATGTAGAAATTTTTTACAGAATTATTCCTACAAGACAGTTCCAACTTATGACACTGCTGGTAGCGTGAAAATTATCAAAGATCTGGAAAAAAACAATGCATGTATAGCAAGTAGAAATGCTGCTCATATTTACAATGTGCCAATAATAAAAGAAAATATAGAAAATGAGTCAAATAACTATACTAGATTTCTAATTCTCTCAAAAGAAAAAAAAGATGCTACTGGAAAAGACAAAACATCAATAATCTTTTCTATTAAACACGAACCTGGTACATTATACCAAATCATTAAACGATTTTCTGATCATAAGGTAAATTTAACAAAAATAGAATCAAGACCTAAAATTGGAACAGCATGGGAATACAACTTCTATGTAGATTTTATTGGTCATGAATCAAATGAAAATATCAAACAAATTCTAACAGAATTAAAAGAAGACACGTCATTTCTAAAAATTATTGGATCTTATCCCATCGCAGAATTATGTTAGAAGCCTTTAGGTTTCCTAGCACTAAATCCAGCACTGAATCCAATTACTACAATTCCTGCAACAATTACTAAAATTGAGTAAGTAAAAAACAGTGGATCGCGTTCTAATTCAAATTTATAATCTTCAGTAAACTCAGAATCACCAGTATTTTGTATTATAATAGTTATTTCACCAGATGTAGTAGTAGTCCATGAGAAGCTCGCTTTATCCTTAAAACTTTGATCTACATCATTAGTTGATTCTGGTGTTATGATTTTAATATCAAATGTATCTCCAGTGACAGTTATAGATTGAGATGAATTTTCTGGTGCAATAAACTGAATTTTATCCATATTACCAACTCCAAATGTTACAGAATCTTCTTGTATTTCATTTGGAGTACTTAGTGAATCAATCATTGAAGATGCACCAAGAATTGAGATTATACTTCCGATTATAAGACCTATTATAGTAAATTTATTTAACATAACAAAACTGGATTCTAAAACAATAAAAAACTAACTACACCAATTATCTCCAATCATCTCTATAGCCATATCTGGTTCCGTATGTGTAATCAGATCTATGCAATTTTTTGTATAAGAACCCAAGTGCAAGACCCAAAACAAATCCACCTATATGCGCTAGATATGCAACTCCACCACCTGCAACACCAAACCCACCTATGAAGAATGGTAACAAGTTTTGAAAAATAAGCCAGAATGGTAAAAAGTACATTGCTTTGATGTGTAGCATTCTCCAAAAGAATCCCAACATTAAGAACGTCATGACTTTAGCGCGTGGAAAAATTACAAGGTATGCACCAAGTACACCAGATATAGCACCAGATGCACCAACAGCAGGAATTCCACTTCCTGGATCACCCATAACATGAATCAGACCAGCTCCTATTCCCCAAAATAAATAGATGCCAAGATATTTTATTTTTCCAAATTTTGCCTCAATGTTGTCTCCAAATATCCAGAGAAACAACATGTTACCACCTAAATGCATCAAACCACCATGCATGAAAGTTGAAGTTAGCAACGAAAGTTCTGGAATTGCAGGACAACTAACTATGTTAACACCAGTATCAATGCCACTAATTTGTCCTGTAACACAACCAGGAACAGCCCCCCAATTCAAGAACATATTCATTGCTTGTCTGTTTGAAAATTCAAAA